>JAFGWI010000288.1 GCA_016937215.1 Spirochaetales bacterium
AGTTTGAAAACTTATACGAATTATAATGATTCTATAAAAAACTTTGTTTTGCAAGAGCCTCAAATCTAAATAATATAAGAAATTACCTAAATTCACTGCGGAATGTGGGTTATACTATAGCTTATCCGCAATTTTCCCTTAATTCAAGCACAAAAGCAATGTAACCGGGGATGGCTGTTTTGAAAAAAATGGCCTTATCATACTTTGAGGCTTTTATCTGGAATCTTGGCTCTTCGCGTTTACTTAAAAATTTGCAAAACCCTTTTGGAAGAATTATAGTTTCAGGTGTGGAAACAATAAAATATTGGACATTGTTTTTGAAATGTATTTACACAAATTATCAGGAGGCTTTATGAGTACCATGGATATGATTAAAATGGATGATATCAAGGCAATGGCAAAGGATTTGGGAATAAAGGCCGGGAAAAAGAATAAAACCCAGCTTATTCAGGCCATTCAGACAGCTGAAGGTAATTCTCCTTGCTTTGATACTGGCATTAAGAATTGTGAACAACAGGACTGTCTCTGGCGGGCCATGTGTCAGTAGGGTTTTAGTCCTTGAATTCGGGCTGAATGTGGGGTTAATGGCTATATTCCTTTTGCTATCCCGGAGCTGCCGCGTTAGGGATTGGAATGGCGTGAAGGGGTTTTTTCAAAAACCCCTTCACGGACCCCGCAGCCTGCCTTAATGGCAGGCGAGGAGGCCGGAGCGAAGCGAAGCCATGGAAAGCCCGACCCCATAAAGCGGAGCGGAATGGGGTAACGCCCTTTGGTTCATTATGGTGGAGCTTGTTTTCCTGACGCGGAATTCCTATTTCGCCGGTGGATGAAGGATAAGACTATTTTGGATTTATCGGGTTTCAACCAAGGTGCCAATAGGGCGCGTTTTTCAGGGGTTCTTGCGTTGGTAAAGGTAAATCCGTTCATTATTGTCGATTGTAGTAATTCGTACTTCCAGCCCAGTGTCTATTATTGTGATTTCCATGTTAAAAAGGTCGGGACCACCGACCCTATAGATGTCTGCTTGGCGAGTAAGGGGCCTTGGGTTGCCCTGGGCCACAAAGCCTTGTTTTTGATGTTCGCCCAGGGTGATAAAATACTGTTGGTCTGATTTTTCGATGATAAAGCCGGCTATTCCCTTGTAATTCAGGTCGCCCTGGACCAAAACCCAGGCGCCGGCGAGAGGGTCGACTTGGGGGGCGGGTGGTGTTTCGCAGGTTGCCAGTATGATTATTAACAGAACGATGGTATTGATGTGTTTTACGCGCATAGATGTTTCCTTCCTGTTATATGCCTAGGGTGTTCGAAAAACTCTTGTCTGTCGGACTTATATCCTCCCAAAACAAGCTCTTGTTTTTATTATGGCAAATGTCAAATTTTTTTTCAAACCTTTTTGGTAAAAAAAAATTCACCTTAGTTTTTTATAGAGAAATTTCAAAGGGCCAGGTCCTTTTACCATTACTGGCTGTTAAGGCAAGAGCTGTTGTTATAGAGGTTTTTTTTCAAACAGCCCGGGTCGAAATATACGGGAATGGCTGTTTATCCGCAGGGCAATCGCATTATAATTTTTATAGCTGTTTTGTCTCTCTGAGCTATAACCTGCCGTCATTCTGAGCAACCAACCACCGTCATTCTGAGCAAAGCGAAGAATCTCATTTGGCATAGACCAATTGTATTCACAAACAAAAGCCCCAAACCAGGCGAGATTCTTCGTCGTTCCTTCTCAGAATGACAAGTGGTTGAAACATTATTCTTTTAATGCGATTGCCATGTGTTTATCTGCCATGAATATTGATTTTGCGTGGTACTATATGGTAGGATACTATCTTTGAGGCTATCTGGCCCGGCTTTGGTAAGCAAATAAGGCTTTGCAGGCACTTTTAATGATGAATGAAATGATTTTACGCCAATCCATTTACACCCATGCTCGCTTAAGTTTTTCCCGCTCATCTGGGCCGGGCGGGCAGAATGTGAATAAGTTGAACACCAAGGTAACGGCTTTTTTGCCTATTGATGAGCTTTCCTGCCTTAATGAAGATGAAACCGAGCTGATTATGGTCAAACTGGCCAATAAAATCAATGAAAAGCGGCAGCTTGTTGTTACAAGCCAGAACCACCGCAGCCAATTGAAAAACAGGGATGAGGTATATTCAAAACTCTATTATCTTGTTTCCCGGGCCTTGGTTAAAGCTCGTAAACGAAAAGCCACAGGCCCTTCTGCCTCAGCTAAAAACCGGCGGCTTTTGGAGAAAAAACGCCATGGCGAGAAAAAAGCCCTGCGCCGCTTGCCTCATGATGATTAGTCCTTTATTGGGGAGCTTGATGAAGTATTAAAAGCCTTTTGAAGTGAGCTCTGGTTTACTTGTCATTTTTTTTGCCTGGAACAAAGGCATTGTATTTTTTTACCAGCATGACCCGGGAATGGACTTCGGTTTTCTTGAAAATATTCAGAATGTGGTTTTTGGCTGTGCCGGCGGAGATGAAAAGGCGGTCGGCTATGTCCTTGGTGGATTTGCCTTCCAGCAGATGAAAGAGGATCTCCTTTTCGCGGTTGGATAAATCGTAGTATTCGGCAAAATCCGCTGAGGAGGTATCGCTTTCCGAGATAAAAGTGATGTCCGAAGCCTCATCTTCTTCCTGTTTCTGGAAAATCTGGAATTTATGGCGGCCGAAGTGGACAAAATCGCCGTTCTGCAGGCGTTCTTCCCCTTCAATTTTTCGGTTGTTCAAAAAAGTGCCATTGGTGGATTCCAGGTCCATGATGATAAGCTCATCATCCTTTTTGAAGATGCGCGCGTGGTTTCGTGATACGTCCTTTAGGGGGAGTATCAGGTGGCTGGTGCGGCTGCGTCCAATCAAAAAGGGGTCCTTGTCAATAGGCACGGTATAGGGCTTGCCGTCAGACAACGCGCCTTCAAGATACCAACGGAAACTGATTTTATTATCTCGGTTATAGTTTAACAGCATGTTATTGAATATTAATCCATTATATCGCAGGGTGTCAAGGTCGGAAAATGTGAAGTATAGGGGGATGTATTTGTATTGGGATAATGTGGTTGCGGGGTTTGAGCAAAGAGCCACTTTTTATCATTGAGATTCTGATTAAAGCCATTTCAAACAATTGTTTCCATTTTTTTTTCAAAGCTATCGTTTTATCGGGATTGGCAGATAAAAGGGAAAAGCTTTTGACAATGTATTTTTTATTGATTAGTATGAAAAATCAAAATGTGATTCTGTTTGTTGAAATGAGGAAAATAAAATTGTTTAATTATATGGATATTCAGAGAATCATATCCAAGTATTATAATCCCAAAGACAAATTATCGGAAATATGCTGGCGGCTTTACAAGGATCCGCGCGTTCTGGAAAAAGCCACCTGGGGCATTGTTGAAGATATTAAGGACCCTGAGGGTTATGGACGAGTGAAGGTTAGGGCGCCATTGGTTTTTGCCAATGCGGTGACCCCCTGGATTCCAATGCTGAGACCATGGGCCAGCCGAAAACATGGTATCTGGACCCTGCCGGATATTGGGGACGCGGTCATTATTGGCTTTATTTTATGTGATCCCTCCCAGCCCTTTGTCATGGGATGTATTCCCACCAAGCGGACGCTTCCTTATTTAAAAAAAAATCCTGAAAACAATCAAAAGTATATTCGCACTAAAAGCGGCCTCGAAATCATCATGAATGACAAGGATGGTGAAGAAGAACTGATTGTAAGCGCGAAAAACGGCAAAATGCTTTTTTTGATGGACTCCAAGGGGCTCCAGATTACCAATGAATTGGGTGATATTAAAGTAAAAGCCAGAAAAGTGAGTTTTGCGAGCAAAAATATTTTGCTAAAGGCTGCCAAGGATTGTTCCCAAAGGGTTTCTGATGGTTCTTTGAAACAGAAAGCCTCCAAGGCTTTGGCTTA
Source organism: Spirochaetales bacterium (assembly GCA_016937215.1). Lineage (GTDB taxonomy): Bacteria > Spirochaetota > Spirochaetia > SZUA-6 > JAFGRV01 > JAFGWI01. The sequence continues at coordinate 3,917 of JAFGWI010000288.1, forward strand.
TAAAGCCTCATCCAATCTTGTTTTTGATGGCAAGAAGATCAAATTAAAGGGTCGTTCCGGTGTTACGGCAGGGGGAAAGCAGATAGCCAAAAAAGATGACATGGTTGTCGGCGTTGATAAACATGATGTACAAATCCCCACTAATTCCGGTATGCGCACCATCCCCATGATCCCTCATCCCTATATTGGCAAACTCTCTGACAAACTGAGCACAGATGTGACGGTGAACGATAAACCGGCGGCTGTGAAAGGTTCCAAAAGTAAAAACAATCCCAGCCATATTCCCATAGGAGGGGTTAAATTCAAGAAAAATCCCAATAATGAAGGGGAGGTTTCTTCCGGAACCGAAGCCAGCGTGAAGATTAACGACAAAGAGGCCGCAGTTCTTGGCTCCAAGGTAAAAACCTGTAATGATCCTCAGCCTCAGGAAACCTGCAGTATTGTGGCCATAGGCGCTTCGGTGGCTTTGCCCATTATGCCGCCTGGATTTGATCCTGAGCAGTATAAAAGGGATGGGGGTTTTAAGATTAATTTACGGGAACCTGTGGCCGCTCCTGGGCAATATAACGCGCTCACCGATGAAAGAAGTCTGGTGAATCCGAAATGGAGCCGGGATAAGGTGTCATCCGGTGATGAAATCATCATGTCTGTTGATATTCAGAGCCAGACAGGTTTGAGGGGCCCTGTTCACTTCAGGATATTTCCAGAGGGGGCAGATCCAGAGGTTGATTTACCCATTGCTGTAAAAAGTGTAAGTAAAGAAGAAGGAACTGCCCAAGCAAAATGGCATTTTAGTTTGGACGAATACAAGCTGCCTGAGCGTGATAATGCTGTAGCGGATTTCCTAAAAGAAAAGATGGATATGGATATTGATCCCGAAGATTATAAATACTATATCGAGGACTATGAAGAACCATTTGATAACCCTCTAACCGAGACGGCCAAATTCTTCTTTGCTTGCAAAGCTTTTCGGTGTGATGAAGTGAAGAGTGAAGCTATTGAGATAGGCGATTCACTGAATATTATTTTTTATGATGAGTTTCAAAATCCTGTAAAGGATGTGGAGTACAGCATTCTTTGCGCTGATGGACAGAAAATTGAGGGAGTTACAGGTGATGATGGTAAAATACAGGAAAAAGCGGTAATTCCCGGTATTGTTCAATTTCATTATAAATACCCTTGTGACAAGACAGAGTAGGTAGAGAGGCTAATAGAATGAGTGATGAGAGTCCCCAAAATAATGAAAACCCAAATACTGAAATCACTGCAGGAAGTGACAATTTAACCGAAACAGGTCAAGGCCTTACAGAAGTCAAGAAACCCTTATTTGTTCCCTTGATAGATAGTAATATCCATTTCAGAAGTAATAAGTGTATACCTCTTCAGCTGCTTTGGGGAAAGCAACCCAATTGGGTGGGTAAAGACCGGGATTTTTTAAGCAAGATACTCAAGGATATTAAATTATCATTAAAAAGTTTTATTAGTAAGGATGTATTTATATTCGAAAGTTGGGGGTCATCCCTGGATAGCGAAGTGAAGAAACTTCTTTTTAACAAGACAGATGATAAACGTGAGAGAATAATTGGCCAGGATGAAGCCAGAGAAATGGCACTCCGGGAAAATGCGATTAACACAACCACTGATAATCTTTTTGACTTTATGAATATTTTCGGTTTTTTGGACTATAATATTTCGGAAATTTTCTTTGGAGAAGAAGAACAACTGGGAAGATATTCAACCCGGGATATAGCTCATCTTTATAAAGGAAATATTACCCAGTTGGCCCTTTCAATTATGAAAGAGAAACTGAATATAGCTAAAATAACAAATCTCGACGATCTGAAAGATGACTATCAATTCTTGTCCATACTTGGTCGTCTGGGTGGTAAATTAAAGGATGAACAGCAAAAAAAATTGGAATATGGTGAAGAAAAATATAGAGATGAAAAAGCAAAGGGTTTTTTAGAATGGGACGTGTCTGGGGATTTACTTTCATGGCGGGAAATCAAAAAGGCTATTATAGATCAGATAAAATCCGATGTTAATATATATTTTGTTAAAATTAAAACAACAAAACAGGATGATGACGGTCACTGGGTTGATGTTGAACAATATGTACCTTCCCAGGACCCGAGTTATGCTTTTAGTAAAATTTTTCGCATTATTTTTTCAAATATTGCATCCCTGGCTAAAGAACTATATGAACTTCAGAAGTTAACAGCCAACAGGCATTGGGCCATGGAGCGTTTTTATCATACGACTGAATATTACTTTGACAGTGCTGTTTACGAGAAGGATTGTGAACGACTTTATATATCTGTGCCCAGAACTTCTGATATGTCCTATGCTCATTACTGGGGAGAATATGGTCTACCCATTTATCTACCATATAATAAAGAATGGTATTATATAAATGATATCATGAATTATACTATTGCTAAATCAAATAATTCTGAAGTCGATTATTTATCTGGTAGAAGCTTAGAAACAAAGAATACTCATATATCATTTAATCTTCATGATTTTGATACGGAATATCAATCTGATACAAATGTTTACAATAGATATAATAATCAGAATAAAGTGACTTCAACAGTCACAAAAACTGTAAAAAATTTCTCTATAATACAAACACCCGAATTTATAAAGCAAGTTAAGGCTTATCAAAAATTCATAACAGCTTTTGCCCAAGATAAAAAAGTTGAAAAATTTACCGATCAATTCTTTTTTCACTTCGATGATATTTATGGCTTTTTTAATTACCTGGATAAAAAAAAGGAATATGATAAATGCCGAAGATACAAGCGCCTTTGTATTAAGGTGCCTGAATTAGTGGCTGCTCATAAATTTGAAAAATATTGCCTTGATAAATTGAGTGGAGCAGATAAACGGAAGATTAACCAGTATTATGAGAAAATAAAAATTCAATATAGCAGTAGAAACTCTTTGGATCATTTTATAATAATAAAAGATTATACACTTTATCTAAAAGATTATATTCTCGCCAACAACGGAACTGCGCCTGATGATCTCTATCGGCAGGCTTTTTTCTCACAGGAAAACATGGCAATCCGATACCAATTGCATGCATATCCCGTAGATACAAGCATAATGTTATACAGACGTCGGGCTATTGTTAGAGCAAATCTAACTGTGGTTAGAACTGATAGTGAAACAATAAATAAGCTGGTAGCAGAGTATATAGCCCAGTTGCTTGAAGTATACACTCCTATGAATCCCAGTTCAAAAACGTTTAATAAAGAGGATTTTGAAAAGTTCAAGAAAATTCTCGATGAGTTGAAACAAATCCATTTAGAGCTATCCGATGAAATTGTCCCTTTCATAGAAGCAGATGTTGAAAACAAGGACACCATTCGCAATATCATGGCTAATAACGATATCTATATTCTCGATGGTTTTTGCGATTATGTGGTCCACGATTTATTTGGCTGTGATTTTGGGATTCTGGATTTTATTAAGGAATGCCCTGATTCTGAAAAGGCAGAACTGGCTGCAGATTATAATAAAATGCTTGAAGACGAATATATTGCTCCTTTGAAATCAGGAGGTCCTGATAAATTCCTGCATTTTATACATAAGCTGCCTGGTAAAGAAAAAGAAAGTTTTGAAGGTTTCTGGCAGCAAATAAACCATACTGAGTCAGCTACACTAAAATATCCCTTCCAGTTTTTTCCTTTTTATTCCTACGACCCTAGACGGCATTTTATTTATCAGGATATAAAGGAGGAGGAGAAGAAAATAAAGGCTCTGAAGGATAATCATATGTTTTTTCTTTACGATTACCCGGAAGTGGAAGAATTTTCGTTCATGAATCTTTTATTCGCTGGATTAAGCGCATTAAATGATTTTAAACTGAATGGTGCAATAAACAATTTACCTGTTGAATGGGGTAGCCTTGCTTTGGCATATTTAAAACGAATTGGATTAAGGTTGATCGGTAAACTTAGTGTTATGAAATTAAAGAGAGCTGAAATAGATGAAAATTATTTTAAGCAGATACTAAGTAAGTACAGTTTCAGTGATGACTACAAGATGAAGGAATATCGATCAGACGCCAGGTTTCCAAAAGAGTTTTCTTTTGATGATTTTAAAACTCAAATTGAGGACAAAGTAAAAGTTTTGGATAAAGAAAACAACGATGAAGAGAATACACAAACCGAGTTCATGAAAAAGATGTATCCCCATAATACAATTACCGATAAATGTGTATTAATTAATGGAGCTACAGAGGATCAGAAAAAGAAAATTACAGCTATATTACAGAAGATTGGCTATATAATGCGAATCTCTGGATACATGATGACTAATCCGCTTGTCTTTAATATGACCAATTCCGAAGATGTTGAATTCGGAGGCTATCATAAAGGACTTTTTTGGGGGATGTCAATGAATCCGGGTTTGGGTTTTGATCCTTCCGATTATGACCGTTATCCTCAACTTAAAGATTTTTACGATAAATGTATAAAATTCAAGATTCCAATAACTACCAACAGCTCACCAATGGGATTAAGGGTTATTGATGCTCATATTTACCGACTACATTATGATTCCGAGAATAAAATGGCTCCCCAAAATGACAAGGAGCGTAATAAAGAATATCTAAACAACCTATTTGTTTCTCCGGAAAAATGGAAAAAAGTCTTAGACGATTTTCCTGAACTTCAAATTAATTTCGCCGGTTTTGGTGGGCCGGAATTATGGGCGCCTGAAAGAAATATAGTTGAACTGCTGATAACAGGGTTCGAACATGTCGTTACCATTGTCCGTAATCTTTTTTCAAAAAAGCGTCGCGATAAGATAGAATTACAATGGGATGAAAAAGACGTTTGCAAAAAATATGAAAACTGGAAAGATATTCTGGTCAAGCAAATTGTGGGTAATACAAAATACAAAAATGTTTATGCAGACCTGGAAGGCTTTGTTTTTAAACATAATCGAAAATTTATCAAGGCTTTGACTGGTGTATTAAATAGTGATAAGGGTAAGACATTAAAAGAGCGTATCATGATTGGCTCCGGCTGGTTTTTAACTGAAAGCAAAGGTACTATCTGGCCAGATTTTTTGGTAGCAGATCGAAAAGGCTATGGCTTTTATTACAAAAAAATGTTCAAAGCCTTACGTGGTGTTACCGAAGATTTGAAAGAGAAATGGGATGTCTGGCATCAGTTTTCTGTGATCAATCCATTAAAATTTCTTGGTTTACTAATAACCGAAGACGGAGAATTAAAGGAAGATGAAAATGATCCAAGATATTATCAAATTAATAAAGATAAATTAAAATACTATCAAGAAAATATAAAAAATAAGATATCCGATCCAATGCTTTGTATAGCTTATGATATTTCTGAAAACGAGAAACAGGAAATAATAAATAAATCAAATGACTACTGCAAATTACTTCAGGGTATGAAAGTGATAAAGTCTGAAGAAGTGAAATCTGGCGATAAGTTAAAAATTTTGCTTAAACCCGAATTTCCACAAACAACTTATCAAAATAATCCCAATTATATGGGCTCCCAATATCAGCAAGGAAGGTCTCAATGGGAGCAGCAACAAATGGAGGCGTATCGATGCCGAAACGATTGAAATCACAACAATTCCCGCCGCCACCCAATAAAGGTGGCCTGGCTTCATTAGGTATTGAAAACACTATTGCTACTTTGGATGAAAATGGTAAGTATGCGTTGTTGGAGTTTGATGATAAAACCATAGCTGGAGTGTCAACGCTTCAATCAGGATGGCCGGCAAACCCAATCTCTACTGTTTGTTCTGGTGTTGAAACCAATTATATCTGGGGGATCAGGAACAGGGGGTTTTATGGAATTAATCCTCAAACTCTGAAAACGAGCCATATAATCAGTTCCTATGACCCGAACGGAATGATCAGAAATGCTTTCCCCATGGGTTACGAAAAACAGTATTTTGTATTGGAAGTAGCAGGACCCTATCCATCTCCCTCTTATGCAATTCTTTGTGATTTAAATACTGACAGCATACTTTCTGAAAGTAGAGAGTATTATGGTTATATTTTACCTTTTGAAAAAGACCAATTTTTGTTATGTGAGTTTACTGACAAAAAAAAACTTAAATGGCAGCATCTTGATAATACTTTCAATAAAATAAAAAGCAATAAACTCATCAATAAGATGAATGCATTGCAAATAAATGTATGGCCCAGTGCCCGTGCCTATCATCTTGAAAAACGTAGAATTTTTGGTGTCTCAAGTCTTCTGGGCAAACTGGTTTATTATTCCATCCATTGGGACGATCAGATGGAAGAAATAAAGGTTGAACCTCTTGTATTGCAGCTTCCCAAAAAAGCGAATTTAAGTGATCGTTTCATTTTTTCTCCATGTGGCCAATGGTTAAAAACTACTATTTCCTGGCAGAATAGTTTACTCGATTTTCCGGAACTGGTTATTTATAAAGTTAACGATATATTCCCTCAGGGATTAAGCCCCCCCATTTATTGCGGTTACACAAAAAAAATGAGCTCCGGTGCTTTTATGCAACACGATTCCTGGGGCCCCTGTTATGTTGAGCAGGATTTTGATAACAAAAAACTCTTTGTTTATAAGCTGAATGAAGGAATGCAAATATTGGCTTCTGAAGCTGCCGGGAGACTATCCTAATTCAAAGTTTGTTTATTATTTGTTTATATTGAATTGATTCAATTTAAACCAATAATAAACCCCTTCCCCAAAAACATACCAAATGGTATAGATACAACTAAAGTACTAGACGTTATAGTATTAAGTGTTGATGAGGAGCCATTCTTGTTAACATTTGGTAACCCTTGTTAAGGGTTATCTCCCTAAAATTAGTTGTTGCACCGGATGCCCCCCAAACACACCGGTGGCAACCTCCTTACAATTAATTCTTCTAATCCAGGGTTCATGGGGATGGTTCGCGGAATTCAGCCTCTGCGTTTGATCATCCCCTGTTTTTTTGCCTTTCGCTTATTATTTTGGCAATAATAAGCACAATTCCCACATTCCGCGGTGAATTTAGGTAATTTCTTATATTGTTTAGATTTGAGGCTCTTGCAAAACAAAGTTTTTTATAGAATCATTATAATTCGTATAAGTTTTCAAACTATCGGATAATAAGTTAT
>JAFGWI010000289.1 GCA_016937215.1 Spirochaetales bacterium
AAAAAGCGCGCCTCTGGGTTTTAGCAAGTCATTTTTGAAAAAATAACTTGCTATTATTACAATCCTTAACGCTAAAAATAGTGATTCATGTTTAAGCTAAACAAATACAGTAAGGGTAATAGAGGTATAAAAGATGGTGACAGAGGTTAAAATAGGACTTATTTGCAAAAACAAATTGCGGCATTACAAGATAGGGATTAGTGCCATGATTCACAATTTTTACAAAAATGGTGAATTAAAATTAAAGGCGAGTTCCATTTTAAATCCTTTTAACAAGAACAGCCCCAAAAAGGGGCTGTTTATAAAAAGATTTAAAAAGTATTTTTGTTTATTTATTTACACGAAAAATCCGTTATAAGTTTAACATAATACTGAGCCACTAAAAGCGCGTCCACAATATTAATTACATCATCGCAATTCACATCAGCCAATTCAGGGTTGTAATTTGATGTGATTTCAAGATTAACATAATCCTGGGCAATCAACAGGGCATCGACAATGTTTACAGCTCCGTTTTCATCTACATCGCCGGAAAGCCTTGAGACCCCTCCTTGTACCAGCGCCATTAGTTCGGCATCACTAAGCGAGCGATTGTAAATCCGAAAATCTTCAATATTTGCGGCCAGATACGGATCGTGTTCCCACTGTGAACGGCCAAGATAATTATTAAGTGTTGTACCAAGATGTGCCGGCTTAATAGTCATGGCACTGTTACGGCTATCTTCTTGACCATCAATATAATAAACGCAATGGGAGCCGTTTTTGATAATGGCCAGATGATAGGACCGTCCGATCTCAAGGGATGTTTGGCCGCTAACTCCTTCTTCACCAGCATTCCCGTTTGTCGTCAGACAAAAATAGGGCTTGCCTGAATTTCCTGAATTGGGTGTAAACATCATGTACACATCTGTACCAGCGCCAAAATCAAAAAGCCTTACCCACTGTGGCAATGCCTTGAATTCCACTCGACAGGCAATGGTAAAATTATCCAAATTACTGAAAATACCATCGGGTATATCCACGAAATCAACAACACCGTCAAAATCATAGGGGCCTCCAGACCAGACTGCTTGTTCCTGGGGTTGAGGCGTGGAGACAATTTCAGGTGTTGGTGTAGGGCCGCCTGCAACCATAGCCAATTCAAAATAAATTCCATAGCGGTCCTGATAACGTTTATAATGGGGTGAAAAAGTAAGCTCATTATCAGCATCGGTATTCCGAAGATAAAAATTCAAGGTACCGGCTGTTCTGACCATATTTGAATTAATATTGCTGATAAATTGATCGATAGAATTGCTAATGGAATTATAGACTCCAATCAATTCTCTAACCGACACATTTTTGGTTGCTTTCAAAACATTCACACCATGACCCGTGGTTGTCATGTTCTGTGTGCCCAAACCCGCGCTGAGCACAAGAGGCCCATAAGTAAAGGCTACCACATTCCTGTTATCCGGCAACCTGGAAACTTTCACATCTGAGGGTAAGAAAAGTTCAACTCGATCACCAACAGTCCATTGGCGGTTTAGAGATACATAACCATTGGCGACCTGGACATTTGTAACTGACCCATTAACCAGAACAGAAATATTTTTTCCGGCCGCAAGCCACGAAGGCGACCTGAATTTAATAGTTATATTTTGTGAAGGCGCTTTATTGACAACAAAAAGGGCTTTATCACTTAGCGGAATATCGGTATTCTGAGTTAAATTAAAACCCATGGCGCTATAGTTCAGCACAGAACTGATATACATATTCACATAAACTTCGCTAGCATTTCGAAAATAAATACTATCATTAAGTTTGGAAAAATTTTCCATTCCCGAACCAGTGCAACACCAGAAATGATCAAAGGGCGAACCAAAAACCTTAAAATATCCTGTTCCCATGGCTTTAAAATAGGTGGTCATACCTGTTTCCGGATTCTGGGAAGCCAAAATTTCATTAATATAGGCTTGTTCATAATAATCAGCGTATTTGACATCACCTGTTACTTGAAAAAGCCCGCGGGCCAGTTTAAGCATGTTATAAGTATTACAGGTTTCATTATTCACGTTATCACGATAGCCATCGAGCCGCCCGGGAGTCCTGAAGTGTTCATCCTGGCTATTACCGCCTGTAATATAAGTATGGTCCTTTAAAACCATTTCATAAAAGGATTTTGCCGCATTCAGATACAGAGTTTCACTGCTTCCCACAACCATGTATCGGTTCAAGGCCCCTATAAATTTCGGTATATTTGTGTTTGCATGTTTTCCATTTAAAACATTATTGCCACCAGCTATAGTCTGAAAATAGGAGACCTCATCAAATTTATGAGCGGCTGTAAGATGATTATTGTTTTTGCTTAATTTATACAACTCATAGAGACAATCGTTCATCCCGCCATATTCAACTCCTAATACCCTGCTTTGCATCGAAGAGTTCCACGCGTTGGTTCGGTTATAAATCCAATTACCAAGATTACTGGCCAAAGTTAATGCCTTGGAATTCTCTCCTAGTTTATAAATATCCAGTAAACCGGTAACAATTTTATGCATAGTATACCACGGCACCCAACTTGAACCGCTTACACGCCCTTCCACTACATCAAACTGTGTTGGAGGCGTGGCAAACAAATAGCCGTTACCGTTTTTTATTTGGCAAGCTTCCAGTTCATTAATTATAAAATCCATCCTGTTTTTAAGTTCGCTGCGAACAGAGGGTTTATTTACCGTGTTTTTATATGCCTGTGCTAAAGCGGTCATATAATGGCCCATGGTATGTCCTTGTATCAGGGACGATTCCCAGCTACCGTATGATTTGTAACTGGTGCTGATGCTGGCTGTTTGCTTAAAACCGACTAACAAGCGGTTCGGTTCAAGGGCCAAAAGATAATCGATTTCTTTGTTCAAGGCATTTTCATAAAAGGAATCAGTGATAGTCACTTCCTCCATATCAAAAGCCTGTATTTTTTCCTGCGCGGCGAGTTGAGGCATTTCAAGAAAAATCATAACACATAAACTCAGAATAAAAAATAATGCGCGGCACGAAAATATTTTTTTTTTGTTTGTTTTAGTTAACATTTTAAAATATCCTCCTGATTCGGATTTGATTTCGTTATTTTGTTTTTTTGATGATTCATAATCATATTCCTGTTACACCCCATTCTGGATGTCTTTTTATGTCAATAACAGACATATTTTTGAGAAAATTGTATATTATAAATCCTTTGATATATGAAAAGGCCTGTCATAGTTTTACCTTTGTTGCCAGCAATTATCCATTCTTTTTTTAATTAACTCCTATAATACCGCTGGAACAAATCTCATGAGAAAGAGGGATGATAAGATTAATTCTTATTATCCTAACATGTTATGATTTATTATATTTTTTTGCGTTCAAATGATAAAGTACCTATATTTGTATTTTTAGTGACGAATTCCGACTTTTATTAAAATTCAATTGAAACTGTAAAAGCTTCAATCATGAATCACCCATAGAAACAAAAAACGAGTATTAGCGAATGAGCTGGCTGTTAGTTTGGATAATTAGAAAACCACCTCATCCGCTTTAAGGCATGCCATATTTTAAGGGCTTACAACACCTCTCAACCGGGAAGCGCGGCTTTCTTAACTAAAGAGCAGCAAGAAATCATCGAAGCAAGGCCAACATTAGCTGGTTATGAAAAAGGCCTTTTGCCAGCTTCATGATCGATAGTGTTATTTAAAAAGATAACCTATGGGCTAATTGTAATGATCCTGATTTTAGCAATAGGAAGGCCACATTTTCAATATTTTTACGCCCCCAGGGGCAATTACCCTTAAAAGTACCGTTTTTCAGACTTGAATTCGGGTATAGGGAATGTGGGAGAAGTCATTACAAAAACTAATTTTTACAGGCTTAATCAAATTGTAGCCAGGCCATGAGATAAAAAAAGCCGGGCTGGCAAAAAAGCAACCCGGCTGAAATGTTTAATAATCAGTTTATTTTAATAACCCTTGCTCTGAAGATAACTTCGTACTGTGCTTTCTCTCTGATTAATATAGTTTTTCAGATCTGATCTTGCTTTATCAAAAGCAGAGGCGCCGCCCTGAAGGAATGTATAACCCTGAATTTCGCCTTCCGTTCCTGTTACATAGGGACGAATCAAATTGTAAAAATGATCGATTCGTCCATTTATTTCTGATGCATTAATACAGCTATTCATGGCATCAGACATTTCCTGATGATATTGCCTATTAAATTCAGAATCATCCATAAGATAGCGAATCAAGGGCCATCGGCTGCCGACATTACTGAGGGACAATTCAAGATTCTGGCCAAACATGGAATTCTGCAATGAAAGATTAAAATCCCAGGGAATCCAGAAAATGCGGCCGTTGTCAGCCAGGTCCTGATAAAGGTAATAATTCTGAGCCATGGTTCCATAGCAGTCCCAATTGGTTATGCCTGTGTTAATAGCCAGCCATCTCAAGAATTGAGTGGTGTTAAAGGACTTATTCAGATTATCCCGCCAATTCTGGGCGTTACTTCGGCTGGCATTCAAGGCAGTATGGGCTGAGCGAACATCGCTCCAATCTGCCGCCTCTTTATTGTTCTTTTTTATAAAGGCATCCTGACGGAAGGGATTGGTCCAATCAGCACCATCACCTTCGGGCTTATACATATTTCCATCGTTGTCTTCAAAATTTGTGTCCGCGAAAACATCGGAGATGTCTTCAACCATGGTGTAAAGCCCCCAGTAAACCGGGCCGGAGCCGCTATTTATATAAACCCGGCAAAAGCCGCTCATGGCCGCCGGCACACCGCCATTTCGAAAAATATCTGAGCAAATTTTTTCCCGCAAAAAGCTGTTATCATTCCAGTTGTTGCAGAAAGTCATTTCGCCAAAGCCGTAAAATCGCTGATCAGCTATTTCCGGATGATCATCCTCATATTCATCGAAATTCAGACGGAAGGGATATTTATGAATTCGTGAACTGATAGCGCTGTTCAAGGTACTCTGTCCCTTGTAACGCATTCCGACATTCCACCATTTTTTGCCATTTAAGCTCACTTCTACTGGTATATAAACCGGTTTAAAATCACTCCACATAGTAAAACGGGCAATATCATCCTCTATAACACGGTAATTTTGAGGAGTGATAGTGATATCAAGCCGCAGAACCTCGTCATCGGGGAAAAGCAATTCATAATCAGGATCCGCGCTTTTATGATGGGAATCTTCGGCCCAGCCACTTGGTCGGCCAATAAAAACACGGTGGTTTTTGTCATCAACATTTCCCTGATTGTCGGTTACCGTTAAAACCACGTTATAATCATCCACTTCATAAAAACTGTGAGTTACTGTCATGCCTGTTGCAGTGGAACCATCCTTAAAATCCCATTCATACTTCGAGATTGAACCATCAGGATCCATGGAACCGCTGGCATCAAAAGTTACTGACTGTCCAATCGTTGGCGTAACATTAGAAATGGTAAAAGCAGCCTTTGGTTTTTCACCAATCTCGCCAGTATCACCTGGCAGTTTATCAATAATACCCACATATAATTGGGCAATAAGCAGAGAATCGACGATATTCACCGAACCATTGGCATCGACATCAGCATATTCTCGATAAAAAACTTGAGGCGTAATATTAACGTATACCTGGGCAATAAGCAGGGCATCCACAATATTGCACAATGAATCCCGGTTAACATCACCTAAAATTTGGGCATTAAGGGCTGTTCCGGACATCACCACAATAATGAGCAACACAAAAAACTTTTTCATTCATCCTCCTGAAATGTTGGTTTTGGTTTAAATAACAACTTTCTTCGCTTTCTTATTTTCTGGTTTCGTTATCTTTGCTAACCCTTATAGTACCTGGCTATTGTGACCATCGTGTGAACATTGTGTGGTTTATAAATGAAAAGGATGATTAATTTGCCGAAAATACAATAAAATATATGTAGTTAAAGGTTTACTTAAAATGATGTATAAAAAAGCACCTATCATGATTAGCTCTAAAAATCTTAATTTTTTCATTCAATAGTCACAGGACGGACAAAAAACGAGCAAAATTGGAAGGTAAACTGTATCGACCATTTAAAAAACAGAAGGAGCGGCACAAAACATGCATAAAACCAAAAACCTGTCAGTATATCGCCATGAATTGAAATACTACATAAGCTATGTTGACTACATCCGATTAAAAGAAATCCTACAGAATTTTATGAGATGTGATGAAAACACCTGCGGTGATAGGGGATATTGGATCAGAAGCCTTTATTTTGACACACCTGACGATAAAGAATATCTTGAAAAAATGATGGGCCTTGAACGAAGAAAAAAAATAAGGCTGCGTATCTACAACTGTGATACCCAGCGAGTCAAACTTGAAATCAAGAAAAAATTCAATGAATACATGCACAAGGAAACAGCAAGCATTACAAGAGATGAGGCCTTAAAACTCATCCAGGGCGACAAGAATTTTCTTCTGGAATCAGAAAACACTGTATTACAGCATGTATATTACTATATGACCCAGGAATACTACTTGCCCACAGTTGTGGTCGACTATATGAGAGTCGCCTTTGTTGAACATTTCAACAATATCCGTATTACCTTTGATCATGATATTTCTGCCTGCATTACTGATTTTAATATATTCAACAAGGATTTAAATATGTGTCCTTCCTTTGATGCCGGCACCATTGTTCTTGAAGTCAAATACAACAACTTTTTGCCGAACTGGTTAAAAAACGCCCTGTCCTGTATTAATACAGTCAATTCATCAATCAGCAAGTATTGCTATAGCCGGGAGGCCTGTTTAGTCAACACATAATCAACTTTTATCGATTTCCGGCATAATAGGCCTGCAAAAAACAGGTTAATTGCAATAAAATAATATTCAACTAGTTTCAAAAAATGATTATAATAAATCCCTTAGAAACTATTTTTTCTATAAAAGAAACAAAACCATAATACTAATAAATTTTTACAGAAATAAAGGCAAATAAAATGGAAATTAAATTATTACCTGAAATGTTCAACCTCACGACCATAGTAATACCTTTAGAGCAGATGTTTCTAAATCTGTTGGTAGCCATTGTTACTTCACTCATTATTTCCTGGGTATATAAAAAAACCTATTCTGGTGTAATATATTCTAAGAATTTCAACATCACCCTTATACTGGTAACCGTTGTCACAGCCGGTGTCATGATGGTAATCAGTGGCAACCTTGCCCTCTCTCTTGGAATGGTCGGGGCGCTTTCAATCATACGATTCAGGTCAGCCATCAAGGATATTCGGGATATCGGCTATTTATTCTGGGGCATGGCTGGAGGCCTGGCCGCGGGCACTTCAAATCATATCATCGCCCTGTCTTCTACTGTCATCGTTGCCATATTAATGTTCCTGACCCATTATTTCCTTGGTGAAAAATTTTCCTACTTATTAATAATCAAAGGTGTGGATTATCAGGAAGATCAAATTGAGGAAAAATTTAAATCCTTTTCCCAACGCTACAAACTCAAGGTTAAAAACAGCGATGACGCGGGAAAAGAAATGATATACGAAGTTCAAATAAGCAAAAAAGGCGAACACCAATTTGTTGATCAACTTAAAAATGTTCAGGGAGTCAAAACCATAAATCTGTTGTCCAACAAAGGGGAAATCCTAGGGTAACAAAAAATGCTGAACAAAAACAGAAACCGATTTACAATGGCTGTGATAATCACACTAACGCAGCTTTTGCAGATATCCTGCATTGAGACTCAAAGCCTTTCACAAGGATTAATAGGTGATTTTATTATCCCCTACGATTTATATGGCCCCGCGAAAACTATTCAGCTTCCTCGGGCTCTGAAAGAAATTTCCGGCATCATTTATTATCAAGAAGGTGTTGTTCTTTGCTGCGAGGATGAAACAGGGAAGGTTTATGCCATCGACTTGAAAACCGGTGACATTCTTGATTATTTTGACTTCGGGAAAAAAGGGGATTATGAGGACCTGGCACTGGCGCCAAACAGGGAAAAGAACAAATATCATATATATGTTCTTCGAACAGATACGGGAAACCTCTACCGGATAAATAATCTGGGTGAAAAAAACCAAAAGGAAAAGGTCTTTAAAACTTTTTTAAAAGAAAGGCATAATGCCGAAGGCCTCTGCTATTTGCCCGAAGAGGACATTCTTTTATTGGCATGTAAAAATTCCGCTGACAAAAATAAAAGCGATACGGATTACCAGAATTATATTTATGCCTTTGATATGAATGATAAAAAAACCAGCAAGGAACCTTACATCACGCTGGATACACGAATCATCGAAAAAGCTATTTCTCCTTATAAACTCAAGGAATCTCCTTTCCAACCCTCAGCCATTGCCCAGCGCCCTGGCACCGACCACCTTTATATCCTTTCGTCGGTAAACAAGGCCCTGCTCATAATAGACAAAAAAGGAAACATCCTGAACTACTACAGCCTTCCGGCTCAGATATTTACTCAACCCGAAGGTATAAGCTTTTCACCCGAAGGTGAACTCTTTATCTCAAATGAAGGAAAAGACAGCTCAGCCACAATCCTTTATTACAGCGCGCCTTGATTCATGATTCTTGGCACCTGATTCAGAAAAGAAGCGCCTAAATAAGAATTTTGATACATCATCTCCTATTCGATTCTGAATAGGAGATGAATTCCATAAGATTGCTTTTAAGTCAGACTCTGGCTTTGATCAAAGTTGGTGTAACAGCAATTTCAAGCCCTCACTTCACAAAGGTTTGAGGTAATTTCTTTATGCCAATAAGAAATTACGTATTTGTTTAGCTTAAACAGGAATCACTATTTTTAGCGTTAAGGATTGTAATAATAGCAGAGCTAATTGCAAAA
>JAFGWI010000290.1 GCA_016937215.1 Spirochaetales bacterium
TAGTTCCATGTTCACCGCATTGTTTGTTGCCCGACTTTTATTTGATTATGTAACTGATTCTTTTAAGGCAAAGCGATTAAGCCTGAGCTGGAGGGGATCGAAATGAAAAACACGATACAGTTTACAAAAATACGCGGCATTGCTTTTGCCTTGTCATTGCTTGTTATTGCTTCGGGTATAGCTGGTATTTTTATCAGGGGTTTTAATTTAGGCATAGATTTCCAGGGTGGTTTGTCTCAACAGATTCAGTTTGCCGATGTTGCGCTTCAGGTGGAGTATTCGGGAACAGGTTCTGCTCAAGCCAGAGTGCTTGGCGGGCAGTTGATTATAAATATTCAGGAAGTTGATTCCTCTATTTCGGAGAAACTTGTTTTAGCAGATTATGATAGCATTGATTCTCTGGCATCGGCGATTTCAGAGATACCTGGTTTGACAGCTGTTGTTAAAGCCAAGGGTGGTGAAAAGCCAAGTGTGTTTATCAGTTCTGAATATATGTACGATTTATCGAGTGAACCATTTTTAATCAGGGCCCGAATTGCTGAAAATGAAGCGCCGGAAGTGACAATAGATTCGCTTCGCACTATTCTGGCTGATCTTTCTCCCAGTATTCAGACTGTAGGTAACCCCTTAAATCAGGAATTCGCAATCAAATTACGCTATAGTGATATTATGGAAGCATCAAATGGGGGAGCTGATAATAATGGCGAAACCGAAGATGCTGACAGCCTCCAGTTAAAGGTGGAAGAAAAGATTGTGGCTTTATTGGAAACCGCTTATTCACGTGATTCCATTGTGATTAAACAGCGTGATTTTGTAGGGCCAAGTATTTCACAGGAATTAATGGTCGGTGCTTTAGTGAGCGTTCTGGTGGCTATTGGTTTGATTTTGATCTATATTTCCATACGTTTTCGTTTTGGCTATGCGATTGCTGCTACAACTGCCCTTGTGCATGACGTTTTCATCATGATAGGTGTTATTGCTCTTGTGCAGGTGGAGGTTACAGCCACAACCATTGCGGCTATTCTGACGATAATCGGTTATTCTTTGAATGATACAATCGTTGTGTTTGACCGTATTCGTGAAAACATGACTTTGCTTAAAGAAACCAATCGAGCGTCAGTTATTGATATGAGTATCACTCAATCCTTGAGCCGAACGTTGATTACTTCTATTACAACCTTGCTTGCTGTTGTTTCTATTTATATTTTTGGAACAGGGGTTATCAAGGATTTTGCTTTTAACTTGATTATCGGTATTGTTGTTGGTACATATTCTTCTATTTTTATTGCTTCGCCTGTGTATCTTGCATGGCAGAATTCCATGGATGTTCAAAAGGCCAAGCGCTTAAATGTAAAACCTATTCGCCAGGGTGGCTTGCCTATAAAACAAGTCAAGGAAGAAGAGGGGGCAGAAAGTACCAGCGAAGAAAGTGATGAATCGGGTTCTGATGGTGCCGTAACACGAATGCAGAACAGAAAGAAGAAAAAGCGAAAGAAATAATAATTTGAGGTTCTTGCAAAACTGTGATTTTGCAAGAACCATAAAAAAACGCGGATTAGTTTATTTATTACTGGATAATAAGTTATTACTTTGATGCTGCTTGCTAATTGCTAATGTCAGGACGTTTGTAATTAGCTCATTTGTTAAAAGATTAAGGATTGTTGGTGAAATGAGAATTCTATGTTTAACAGATATTCATGGAGCCTCAACACAGCCATTAATCACCAAATTGAAAAATACGGATATTGATCTGGTTTTGATTTCAGGTGATATAACACAAAAAGGTGCGGAAAAGGAAGCATTGGAGGTTCTCGAACCCTTCTTGAAGCGGCCTTTTCCGCTTTTTTGTGTTTCCGGGAATATGGATTATCCCGGGGTTGATGAGGTCCTGGTTAGTAAATCTATTCAACTGCATGGAAAAGGCGTGGTTTTTCAGGAAATCGGCTTCTTTGGATGTGGCGGAAGTAATCCCACGCCCTTTCGAACACCCCACGAATTAATGGAGGAGCAAATAGCGCAAACACTGGAACAGGCTTATGGGATGATCAAAAATCAACCTGTAAAAGTATTGATTTGTCACGCCCCTCCTTATCAGAGTGAATGTGACAGGATAGTCACTGGTGCTCATTGCGGCTCAAGGTCTGTAAGAAATTTTCTGGAAAACCACGATGTTGATTTTTGCTTATGCGGCCATATTCATGAATCCTTTGGACAGGGCTATGTAGGCAAAACCTTGTGTATTAATCCAGGGGCCTATAATCAAGGCCGATGGATGCTGGTCGAGAACTCCGGCCAAAATTTTGAATTATTAAAAAGGAGTAATTTATGATTCAATGCAATTCAGACACCCTAAATAAAATTGCCAAATCTGTGCGAATTCTATCGATGGATGGCGTGCAAAAAGCAAATTCCGGGCACCCCGGTTTACCCCTTGGCTGTGCCGAGATTGGTTCGCTTTTATATGCCAGTATTATGAATTATTATCCACAGGAACCTCAGTGGATTAATCGTGACCGCTTTGTGCTTTCTGCAGGTCATGGGAGTATGCTGCTTTACTCATTGCTGCATTTATCAGGATTTGATGTGTCTCTTGATGATCTGAAGAAATTTCGTCAATTGGGTTCTAAAACAGCAGGGCATCCTGAATATACATTTATTCCCGGGATAGAAACCACTACTGGTCCCTTGGGTCAAGGAATTGCCAATGGCGTTGGTATGGCCATGGCTGCAGCTCATTTCGCGAGTGTTTTTAATACAAGCGCGGAAAAAATAATTGATCATTATGTTTATATTCTGGCTGGTGACGGCTGTATGATGGAAGGTGTGGCTTCGGAAGCCTCTTCTTTGGCCGGTCATTTGAAATTGGAGAATCTTGTTCTGTTTTATGATTCAAACGAAATTACGATTGAAGGGAATACCAGCCTGGCTTTTACAGAGGATGTAGCTGCAAGATATAAGGCCTATGGTTGGCATGTTCAACAAGTTGATGCGTATGATCTTGATGGTATTGCAAAAGCAGTTGAAACAGCGAAACAGATAAAAGGGCAGCCTTCCTTGATTGTTTTGAAATCTGTTATTGCCAAGGGCGCGGGAAAAATGGAAGGCAGCCATGATGCCCACGGCGCGCCCTTGGGGGCAGAGATCATTCGAGAAGCTAAAAAGAATATGGGTGTTGATCCTGACAAGGATTTTTATATTTTTCCTGAAGCAAGTGAGTTTTTTAAATCTATGATGCAGGAAAGAGAACAGGCTTTCAAGGGCTGGCAAATCAAATTTGAAAGCTGGAGAAAAAACAATCCCGATAAAGCTGAATTGTGGGATTCCTATTTCTCGGTTCCTGATTTGAGTCATTGTCAGTTTCCTGCCTATGAGGTTGGAAGCAAAGTGGCAACTCGAGCTGCCGGCGGTCAGGTGCTTAATGCTGTTGCCAAGGTGTATCCTTCGTTGATGGGTGGTTCCGCCGACCTTGCCCCTTCAAATAAAACTGATTTAAAAGGGGAAAAGAGCTTTTCCGCCAAGGATTACAGTGGCCGTAATTTTCACTTTGGCGTTCGTGAACATGCCATGGGGGCTATTTGTAATGGTATGTCACTCTTTGGAGGGATTCGGCCTTATTGCTCAACCTTTTTGATTTTTTCTGATTATTATCGGCCTGCTATTCGCCTTGCCAGTTTGATGAAACAGCCTGTGATTAATATTCTAACCCATGATTCCATTTTTGTCGGGGAAGATGGGCCGACTCACCAGCCCATAGAGCAGATTTCATCTTTGCGCATGATACCAGGTGTGACAGTTTTACGACCTGCCGATGCTCAGGAAACAGTGGAAGCCTGGAAAATTATTGTGAATCACACCAATGGGCCGGTTTGTCTTATGCTTACGCGTCAAAATCTTGAGGTCTTTCCTAAAAAACATCCAGACTGGGAAGATGATATTAAAAAAGGCGCTTATATTGTTGTTGATTCTCAGGGCGAGCCTGATCTTGTTGTTGTGGCCACCGGGTCTGAAGTGAATCTTGCCAGGGAAGCGATGAAAAGCTTTGAGGGTAAAAAGATAAGACTGGTGTCAATGATAAGCCGGGAGCTTTTTATGAAAGCAGGTTCTGCATTTGTTGAAAAAATCCTGCCTAAAAACGCGGCTAAAATTGCTGTTGAAGCTGGTATCAGCTATGGCTGGGGTGATCTTGTTGGTAATGGAAACAGGGTTCTCGGGATTGATCGTTTTGGGGAATCTGGTCCTGCTGAAGAAGTAGCCGAGCATTTGGGTCTGACCAGTGAAAACCTGGTTAAAATGATTGAAAAAGCTTTGAAAAACAGCTAAAATTTATTAGAATAAAAATAATTTTTGATATGAAAAAATTGGCCTTCCTTTGGCTTGCCCTTAGGAAGGCATTATTTATTATTTCCGGATTGATAATACTGTTTTGATAATAGTTATTGGGAAGAAGAGAGGATGAGTATGAAAATCCAGACACTATCTGTCGTTGTCCCATCTGGTTGCCCTAACAAATGTCGATTTTGTGTTTCACGCCTCCATGATGATAGTCTGTACACAAACCAGATCGAAAAAAATCGGCGCTTTAAGCATCTTTATCGGTCAGATTATCTCGCGCGCTTGGCCTTTGCCAGGGATAATGGATGCAATACCATTATTCTCACAGGCACAGGCGAACCGCTCATGAACATGGATTTTATGGATAGTCTCGCGACGTGGAACCGTGAATTGGAGCACCCCTTTCGCTGGATAGAACTTCAAACCTCGGGTGTTTCCCTTGATGAAGAAAAGCTTCGCTGGCTTCGAAATGAAATTCGCGTGTCCACTATTTCCTTGAGCCTTTCCTCTATTTGGTCTAGTCGTGAAAACGCAGAATATAATGGCACCCCGGAAAAATATGTGGTTCAAATTGAGTCATTGTGTCAAAAAATTTCGGATTTGGATTTTAATCTTCGCTTGAGCTTGAATATGACTGATTTTTACAATAATAGCAGCCCCGAAGAAATCTTTAATCGGGCTAAGGTCCTGGGTGCTCATCAATTGACATTCAGGGTTTTGTATAAAAGTGAAGGAAACAATACTCCCGAGGCCGCTTTGATTAACAAATGGATTGATGAGCACCGCTGTGCTGATAGTGTTGTTCAAAATGTAAAGGATTATGTTCAGAAACAGGGGCGTAAACTTGAAGTCTTGCCTTTTGGTGCTGTCCGCTATTCCCTTCAGAATATTTCAACTGTGGTTGATGAGGATTGTATGACGGAAACAGCCAAGGATGTGGTCAAATACCTTGTACTACGGCCCGATTGCCGCCTTTATACAAAATGGGATGATCCTGGCTCACTTTTGTTTTGATAGGATAGCTTTGACAGGTGTTTTTAGCTTGTACAGTTGGTTCATCATGAAAATTGTTCCGGTTAACTCGCTATGTTCTATTGGATTCGAATTGCACATTGGCTTTTCCTGAATTGAGGAACCTGCTTTTTACCCCTGAATTCGGGAATCACCTTTTCAATTTTTCTATAATATAAGAAATTACGTATTTGTTTAGCTTAAACAGGAATCACTATTTTTAGCGTTAAGGATTGTAATAATAGCAGAGCTAATTGCAAAA
>JAFGWI010000291.1 GCA_016937215.1 Spirochaetales bacterium
AGTTAAGAATTTGCGATTTGCAAAATCGCCTTTTCTATTTCTCTATAATATAAGAAATTACTATTTTAGTGCGGAAAGTGGGTTTTATGTTTCTGAAACCGAGTAATGTAGGTATTAGAGATTTCATCTATTCATGTTCAGCTTGATTGTCCGGTGCCAAAGAATAAATGTGCGCATAATCTGTTTTTTGCTTAGAACCAAAAAAAAAGCCGGACTCCCTAAGGAATACGGCTTGTGTGTAATTGTATATGCCTAATTGTGCATTTTAGCGATAAGGGTTTTAACCTCGTTTTTAATGGCTTCGATTTTTTGGCCTACTATTTGTTTGGCTGTTTTTAAGGGCGTTCCTTTTTCTGAACAGCAAGAAGCATAAAATTTGATTTTAGGTTCTGTTCCTGAAGGACGTACAGAAATAATCGAACCGTCGACAAGGACAAATTGAAGAACATTGGAGGATGGAAGATCAATATTTTGTTTCTTTTTTCCATCTTGAGGCCACAGTGTTGTTCCGTTTTTAAAATCACGCAACTCTGAAACAGCCTCCCCGGCAAAGAGCTTGGGTGGTTCATCCCTGAGCATGGCCATAAAACCTGTCATTACCTTAAGGCCAGATTCACCTTCAAAATACTGTGATATCAAGGCTTCTTCAAAATAGCCGTATTTGTCATAGATTTCATTAAGCCGATCCAAAACCGATTTTCCCTGGGACACATGATAGAGGGCCATTTCGCAGGTCATGGTAGCCGCGGACACAGCATCCTTGTCTCGTACCTCAGTTTCAATTAAAAACCCGTAGCTTTCTTCATCACCCATAATAAAGCTTGGTCCATCTTCCTGAGCTTCGAATTCCCGGATTTTTTCTCCGATGTACTTGAACCCGGTTAAAGTATCAATACATAGGGCTTCATAATCTTCGGCAATTAAACGCTGTAGTTCAGTGGTCACTATGGTTTTGATAAAGGCCGGTTTAGAAGGCAAAGTTCCAAGTTCCTTGCGGGTTGAGAAAATATAATCTTCCAATAGTACACCTAGCTGGTTACCGGTAATTAATCGGTATTCATCGCCATCAGGCACTGCTATGCCCAGACGGTCGGCGTCAGGATCTGTTCCAAATACAAGATCAGCTTTAACTTTTTTAGCCAGTTCAAGTGACTTTGCCATGGCGGAAGCTTCCTCAGGATTAGGATATTTCAGGCCTGCAAAATCACCCTGAGGATTTTTCTGATCCTCCACAAAGCTTACCTTAATCCCCATTTCTTCCAAAGCCCGTGAAACCGGCATCATACCAGCACCGCAAAGAGGAGTATACACAATCTTCAGGTCCTTTCCCTTTTCCTTGATTAAATCGGGACGCAGGGCCTGATTTTTCACCATTTCAATAAAAGCATGATCAATATCCTTATCAATAAGCTCTATCAAACCTTTTTTAAGGCCATCTTCTTTTGAAAGAGTTTTGATGTCGCTAGTTACAGAGCGGACCTCATCAATAATGCCCTTGTCATGGGGGGGTAGAACTTGGGCCCCGTCATCCCAAAAGGCTTTATAGCCATTATATTCCTTGGGATTGTGACTGGCTGTAATCACAATGCCGGCAGTGGCTTTTAAATATCTCACAGCAAAAGAAAGTTCCGGAGTGGGTCGAAGGCCTGTGAATAGATAGGCCTTGATGCCATTACCGCTTAGAACCTTGGCGCAATCCAGAGCAAAGGTATCGGAAAAGTGACGTGAATCATGGGCAATAACAACTGCCGGTTTATCACTCACCGCGGCCTTTTTAATATAATTAGCAAGACCCTGGGTTGCCCGCTGAACCATAAATGAATTCATGCGATTGTAGCCTCCGCCGATCAAGCCGCGAAGTCCGCCGGTTCCAAAAGCCAGTTCTGTATAAAAACAGTCGTTCAGTTCCTCCCAGTTATTTTCATCGATGAGTTTCTGTACTTGAGCCTTGAAATACTGGTCTTTTTCAAGCGAAATATATTCTTTTGCCTGAGCCAATAATTTTTCCTTATCCAATGGAGGTCCCCTTTTATTCTTTAGTTTTCACGCAACTATAACAAAGCTTTTTGGGAGTTTCAAGACTTTGGTCTGGATTATCTGTATAATATCAAGCCTCTTTGCTCCCACATTCTGGAAGGCTTTGATTGAAATTTTCATTTAACAACTAATACCTTACGAATCTCTTCAATACCAGGGCCCATGATTTTAATAAAATACATGCCGCGACCAACAGACCGCCCTCCCCTGTTTTTACCATCCCAAGCACTACTATAATCGCCGCAATTTTTTCGTCCGCGTTCGATGATATCAATAATATCACCCTTTAAATCAAAAACCTCAATGATAACCATACCACTCCGGTCAAGTAAATAATGAAGCTTTACCGTCTCGCCTGCATCAGGGTTGATTACATTATTAAGAACACTTACGTTCCCAGATTGAGAGATGATATCATGGATATCAAGATTCCAGGGTTCCGCCTGGCGATACCAGTTTATATCATCAGGATTATCGATTCGGGCACAATAGAGTTGCTGGTCCGGGAATTGGAATAAAAATTTCAAATGGCTGTTATTTTTTATTTCAGGATCATCTTTTGATAACTGGAAATTTTTGAGCTGAGGATTGACCGGATCAGCTATGGATAACAAGCTACGGCTCGAGGGATTGGGCCAGGGAACCAATCCATTGTATGAGCTTTCATCATAATCAGACAGCCAAAGATTATTGGCCATCCATGAAGATGAAACATTAACATCATAAACAAGTCGCGCATTCAAACCGCTACCATTGATATCAATATTCACATAGGCTTGAAGCATGATGTCTTGATCACGCAGCCAGCCCTTTCCTGTAAAATCTGTTGCAAGCCCCATACCCTCAATTTCTGAAATGGTATTTGTTTCATCCTGTGCCCAGACAGGTTCAATAAGGCCATTATTCAGAATACCAAGGCCCAAATCAGATACACGGTGAGTATTTTCAACAAGATTCAGACCCGCTGTGTCTTCGATGGCTGTGTTTAAGGTAAGTAGATTGCCATTATAAATATCCTGGACTGATATGGAATTCATGAAGCTCAGTAAAACTTCCCTGTTTCCTGAAGTTGAAAAGGTGATCGGATCGACGCGTACTGGATTGGCCTGTGAAAAAGTGAAATCAGCGCTGGTTAATGAAAAACCGCCAGTGTTAACTTCTTCGGAAAAATGGATGAAAACCTGATTTTTTTCTGCGACAGCAAGGGTGTATCCGATTTTTGGCGCCACATTATCGATTGGTAATACTCCTGTGGGATGATTATGGCTATTTACAACTTGCGTTTCTGTTGCGCTATCCCGAAGCAATGTATTGGAAACAATAGACCAGAGAGGTGTCGCGCTTGTATCAAGATAGGCTTTTTCTTTTAAAGGAATACGAAAAACAGAATCAAAAGGGATTTGACCTGTATTAAATGGATAAAGTATTTCATAACCAGATATCTCGATTTGAAGATCGCTGAAATTATCGTTAATAGCTACTCCTCCCAATACACTGGCATCGATAGCATCGATTCGTCCGTCATTGTCCAGATCCAGAGTACTGCTGGTTGAAATGGGCATCTGGTTTAACCAATTTCTGCAATTATGTGGAACAACATCGCCAGGAACAATAATGGGGTTGGAAGAGGCATCACTTCGGTAGACATTTACATATCGAAAATCAAGATTGGAGCCAGGCGTCATGTCAAGATTCCAATGTTGCCCCGCTTCGTCAATTGTCGATCGAAGATTTATAAAATTCCCGGGCTGTCCTATCATAGTGAAAGTTCCACCGGAAACAAATCGTGTGGTACGTTGAGCTTCAAAGTAGATATTTTTTACATCTGGAGTAGTACAAATTAAATTATAGAAACTATTATTACCGGAAATTCTTGTAGGAATCGAAGCGTCCCGGAGCACAATACTCCCATATTCTGGTTCAAATATAGCTGTTGCTGAGGATGAATCAAAATTTCGTCTCAGGTAAATAGTATGTCTTGCTGCGTTCAAAGTTCCATCCAGAATTCTTAGGTTATTATTAACAGTGATATCGGAAGCAAGAGTGTAGTTTTGAGATGGGCCATTGATGATAAGGTCCCAGAATTCTCTGATTGCCACAGTACCGGGAGCGTTGCCATTGAGATAGACGATGGTTCCACTATTAGGATTCATGGTGGTAATACTCTGAATATTTTGAGTTCCAACTAAGCTTAAAACGCCTTGATTGTCCAAGTGGTTAATGGAAAAACCAAGGTTTGAAAGAAGAAGGGAATTTTGACTTAAAATAATAAGCGTCCCTGTAATCGTTAATGGATTATTTCTTAATCTCAGGAGAGCTCCACCACTTTTGCTTAAATTATAAAAGCTGCTGGAACCTGGATCAAGATATTGGTCTGTTGTTCCGTTAAAAGCCAGAGTGCTGTTATTGGCAATAAATATTCCTGAGTTAATAAAATCGCCGCCAATATTTATAATCTGTTGGTTGCCGTTAAAGGATCCTGCAACTATCTGGAAATCGTTATTAACAGTGATGGTATCAGGAGCAGTAATCAGACCGCTTGTTTGTATTTGCAAATTCCAGAAACTAGAAATGCTCATTATGGCGCCATCAGAGGTGTATCGGATGGTACCTGAATCAGTATCCATGACATTAATATGTTGAACAGACTGGAGCCCGTCTAGTTCTATTACACCGGAATTAAACACAGCCTCTATTGTAAAGTTTTCATTAGCTAAATCAAAAATCCCGTTATTATCAGTAAGGGTGAGTGAACCTGTTACATACAGGTCCGAGTTTATGAGTGATAGTCTAGTGTTTCCGGTTTTGCTAAGGTTGTAAAATGAACTGCCTCCGGTATTAATTCTTTGATCCTGATTACCTGAAAAAAGAACTGTTCCTGAATCAGATGAAAAACTGCCTGTATTGGTCCAATCTCCTCCAAGGGTAATATTAAAGCCATTTACTGACAAGGTGCCGGAAGATATTGTCAGATTGTTATTGACGTCCAGGTGGTTGTTAACGAGTTGAAAGCTGGCGCCGGCTCCATTGTCATTAAATAGGATATTGTCAAAATCATTGAGATCGCCAGTGCCGCCTGTATCTATGGTAACAATGGATGGAGTATTATGGTTAAACACTAGGTTTGCGTTACGGGAAATAAACCCTCCTGTATTTGACCAGTTAGCTCCAACTGTTATGGTATTTACCGGGTCAGCAGCATCGAGTGTGCCCGATGTAATCGTTAAATCGTTGTTCACCATAATAGCGTGTCTCAAAGAAAAGTTACGTCCTGTTGAATTGTCGTTTATCTCCAGAGAATAAAAATCGATAAGACCGATTGAAGCATTGCCGCTTGCTCCTGTGTAAAGGACTCTCCCTGAATCAAAGTCCATATTGGTAATCTGTTGAGTATTCTGAGTACCCTCCAATTCTAGTGTTCCCAGATTCTCCAGTGTTGAAATGGAAAAATTATAAGCGCTTAAATTCATGGTGCATCCTTGATCAATAAACAGAATGCCGGTGAGGGTCAGACCATGGTCGTCAAGATTTAAGACATCCGAGCCGATTTTGCTAATATTATACAAACTGCTGTTTCCAGGGTTTAGGCTTTGGGATGTTGTTCCATTAAAAACAAGGCTCGTGTTGTTGGCAGTAAAAACCGCTGAATTGATAAAATCACCTGAAATGGTGAGGCTTTGAGAATTACCGTCAAATGTCCCATTCATGATTTGTAGATTATTATTGATTGTTAAGGCGTTGTTGGTTGATATTATGCCGTTTGTATCGATTTGCAAATTATAAAAATCTGATAATCTGATAATACCACCGGAACGGGTATAGCGAATTGTTCCAGAGTCCAGGTCAGGAAGAGTAATGACTTGAGTTGTCTGTTGTCCTCCAAGCTCCAGTCTTCCCGAGTTGATCAATCTTGCTATTAAAAAATCCAAATCATCCAGAGTGATTGTACAAGATTCATCAATAGTCAGTGTTCCGTTGACTACAATTTCAGAGTCTTGGGCATATAAATGGTTTCCTCCAGTTGTTGTTAAATTAAAAAAAATACCACCTCCGGAATTAATCATTTGCGGATTATTACTGGAAAAAATCACAGTTCCCGTTCCTGCGTCAAAATGGCTTCTATTGACCCAGTCACCTCCAATGGTAATATCCAAGTTATTGGCAGCTAATGTACCTGAGCTAATTGTAATATCACCATTCACATCAAGATGGTTATTGATTAATTGAAAGGTGGCGCCTGCTCCGGCGTCATTAAATTCAATTGCATCAAAATCCTTGTTATCCCCTGTGCCGCCTGTATCTATGGTTACGGTGGACATGCTATTATGGCTAAAGAGAACAGGGGCGTTACTGGCATTAAAGCTGCCTGAGTTTGTCCAGTTTCCGCTGACACTTATGCTATTGGCAGCATTACCCGCGTTCAAGGTTCCCGATGTAATGGTCAGGTTGCCATGAACAATAATTGCTTGGTTTAATGTAAAAATTCTGTCTTGAGAATGATCATCAATTTCAAGGGAATAAAATTCCGGCCACAGTATATTTACATTTCTCGATGCGCCTGTGTAGACAATGGTACCTGAATCACTATCCATGGCAGTGATATTCTGTGTGTTCTGTGTGCCCTCAAAGCTGAGAACACCCTGATTATCGAGGATATTGACAGTAAAATCCATGTTTGCCATATCGACGCGGCTGTCTGAGGAAATGGACAAAATCCCGTTTAGTGTCAGTGGATTGTTTTCCAGGCTCAAGCGACTGTTATTGATTTTTTGAAGATGATGTATACTGCTGTTTCCGGGGTTAAGTCTTTGATCAAGAGTTCCGTCAAAAATAAGAGTAGAATCATTGGCAGAAAAAACCGCTTCGTTAATAAAATTACCTGCAATATTGATAAATTGTGAATTACCGTTAAAAGTACCATTGCTGATATTAAAATTTCCATTAATATCCAAAGGGGCAGCAGCTGTAATTATTCCGGAAGAATCAATTTCAAGATGATAAAATGTTTCTGCCGGAAGATTTGTTGTTCCTGTAAAAATGACAAGCCCCTGTTGTTCTGCAAATGTCCCGCCACTTATATTAAAATCATTGGCGATGCTTATGGAATAATTTGCACTTGAAACATCCAGTGTGCCATTTGTAATGTTAAGGTCATGGTGAACCGTCAATTCATGATTCAGGGTTGCCGTGATACCAGGGCAATCAAATTCCAGGTCGTAATAGGAATTTCCAGCGGCTAGTCCTGAAAAATTCCCCGATGAATGGCAATAAACCACCTTGCCTGAATCAATATCCATTGTTGCGGAAAAACTGGCCTCATCACCTCTTAATTCCAAAACACCCTCATTATTTAAGGTTCCGCTTATTTCGATGGCCAATGACGGCGCGTTTGAACTCAGACTTGCTCCGCTTCCGATGCTTAAATTACCAAGGATTATATTTTGATTCAATAGAGGATAAGGATTGCCTGAATTAGTGATAATGACACTTGAACCCGGTGTCGGTGGACCCGAAGGAGACCAGTTGTTTGCTTCAGACCAATTGGCCCCATTGCCGCCTATCCAGGTGTAGATTGAGTTGTTTCTGTGGATGGTAATGAGTTTATCATCGATTGAATTGGATGGGGCTCCCGTATTCAGTTCCAGATGACCATTCGATGGATTGGCTGAATTTTCCTGAAAACATAAGCCTGATAAAGTGATTGTTCTGTTAACATCAAAGTCCTGATAAATACCGATGACAGCGGTTTTGTTATTGTTTTCATAATTCAAAGTACCTGAAAAACTCGATGTTGATCCGCCGGTTCCATCATCAAGAAGACCGTTACCCGTACCATCCAGGATGATATTAACAATAGCTTCAGGCTCGAAATTGACATCCAGACTTGAGGGAATGACAATTCTCAGGTCTGATGCCGCGGTTATATTCGCTGTCCCCAAGTCGCGGATGGAGATGTTCTTTAATACCTGGGCTGCTTTTTCAACAAATGCTAAATTTTCACTTGAAGATATACTTGGCAAAATATCGGGATAAAAAATGACACTATCGCCTTCGTTGGCCATACCGGAATTGTTCCATTCAGCAGGATTGTTTCCCGGTAGAATTACCCCATTGGTATAAGCATCGACGCTGACATTTTCATCAAGCGAACAGCTGATTTCGACCCAGCCCAGTCCTTCTGAATTGGTTGTGATCAAACCTGCCTGCGCTGGCCAGGTTGTGAAATGGTTATTATCGTCGATAATGCGGGCATTCACCGATGAAAGGTTAATCCAGACATTTTTGACAAAGGGAGCAGGATTGCCATCAATATCGCTAATCTGAACCATCAAGCGTTCGCTTCCCCCGGTTATGGCTATTCCGTCATTTGAGGTGACAACCACTTTTTGATCAGCCGGCGGAGTATAATCAAAAGAATAGATGCGAAGAAGCTCGCCGGAACCATCGTTTTCCGCGAAAATTTCCGATGTGTTGATGAAATCATTGGTTCCTTCATCATCGGTTGGAGTAATCAAAAGCTGCCATGAATCGTTAACCATACCGGAAAGAGGAAATGCAGCTGATACCACATCGCTGGGAAAAGTGCTTCCGCCACCGGAACTGGGTAATAAACCCAAATCTTCTTCATTGGCATTGAATGCCCTGATTGTCTCGTAGGAATCAAATTCGAAATTACTAAAGATAATCTGCCCTGTGGCACTTTCCGGTACAAATGGAAAAAGGTTCCATGTATTTGAGGCATTATCAAGAACCGTGATACACCAGGAATAACTAAAGGCGTTGGCCCCGGGAACAGGGTCTGGAACATTGCCTTGGGTATTGTCAGTGGAAATATCCAGCTGATAAGCGTTTTTATAATCAGAGCCCCCTGAAATTTCCACTACTACTTTGAAATAATATTTATTGCCAATGTGCTCGCCTTGGTTCGGACTTACACCGCAAAAGTAGAACCAGCCGGCGTTGGGAGTGTTATCATAAACTTGAGTATCCAGCAGGGTTCCAAGGCGATGATAATTAGCACTTTTTTCAACCGGAGTGTAAAAATTGTCGCGTGAGTGGATATCGGAATAACAACCAGAGCCTCCAAAGAGGCTGAAGGTGGTCGAAGACCCGCCGTTGCCGATGGAATCAGGAAAATTTGCATGATTATAGGGATCATTAATGGCAAAATAAATGGGCTCTGACAAACTATCTGGTACTTCAAAAAAGATTACATTCACCTGATCCGGATCACCAATATCTATGGAGGTGGCATTTTGAATATAATTATTGCTATTTTGAGGAATGCGGCTTGATTGGGCAAAAGCATATGCCCCACTCCAAAAAATGACAATTAGTAAAAAAAACCTTTTCATCGATTTTAAATATAGCTCGGTATTTTTCATTTAAAATTTTGTTTTTATCCTCATAAAGGATTTTTTATTTTTTTTGTATGGAGATTTAAGGGCGTTTACTTTTATATTAGAAAGTAAATTTGAACGCTACATTGTTCTTGCTTCTGTTGGCTTTAATTTTATTTGTATCTAAAAACTTGTTTTTTTCAGCCACAGTATACCCCAAAAATCCAGTGATTCAGAATACACTTCTTTCACAAAAAAAACAAGCAGGTACTCTGCCAAAAAGCATTATTATGGATAAATTCATTAAGCTAGACAGCCCGTGTTTTTTCATGTAAGTGTAAGGTTTATAATGCGCAGAAGACTGTGCTTGTTCCAAATAGGAATGAGATTCAGGATTACCCTTGGTAAAAATATCTTTTGATTCAACATATATTGACTTTTCAACAGGGAAACAGTATATAAAAGTAAGTTGAAGTAATTATATAGTGGTATATAGTAATGATGAAAATTAGCACTTTAATTTAAACAATCAATCTGAATTCAAATAGAAGGTCCTGACAATCAAAGGGCATATTTTCAAGGGGGAGGAAGAATATGAGTGAACAATCCTGGACAGAAAGACAAAAATCAACATTCCGCAGCAAAATCGGCTTGGCTGAAATGCTCAAAGGCGGAGTTATTATGGATGTAACCACAGCTGAACAAGCTGAGATCGCGGAAAAAGCCGGTGCTGTGGCTGTTATGGCCTTGGAACGTGTGCCAGCGGATATCCGGGTTCAAGGAGGGGTCGCGCGCATGTCGGATCCCCAGAAAATCAAGGAAATACAAAGTGCGGTTTCCATCCCTGTGATGGCCAAGTGCCGAATTGGTCATTTTGTGGAAGCTCAGATACTGGAAGCATTGGGTGTTGATTTTATTGACGAGAGTGAGGTTCTCACTCCAGCTGATGATTTATATCATGTTGACAAGCATGTTTTTAAAGTGCCTTTTGTTTGTGGTTGTCGTGATTTGGGTGAAGCCCTTCGTCGTATTGGTGAAGGTGCTGCCATGATTCGCACCAAGGGAGAAGCAGGCTCTGGTAATATAATCGAAGCGGTTCGTCATATGAGGACTGTTATTGATGGTATACGTCGTCTGACCGTACTTTCAAAAGAACAGCTCATGAGTGAGGCCAAAAACCTTGGCGCGCCCTATGAGCTTGTGCTTGAAGTTGCTTCTACAGGTAAACTACCAGTACCCAATTTTTCAGCTGGCGGCGTTGCAACTCCCGCAGACGCGGCCTTGATGCTTCAATTAGGAGCGCAAGCCGTATTTGTAGGTTCTGGGATTTTTAAATCAGAGGATCCCTTTCCAAGAGCAAAAGCCATTGTTGAAGCTGCTGCTAATTATGACAAACCGGAAATTTTAGCAGAAATATCAACTGGTTTGGGAGAACCCATGGCTGGTCTGGATTTGAATAAGCTCGATGATAAGCAGAGGATGGCTCTGCGAGGCTGGTAAGGTTCGAAAGAAATGAAACCCATTGGCATCCTTGCTCTACAGGGTGATGTTGAAAAACATTACAAAATGATTGAGAAACTCGGGGTAAGGGCTATTAAAGCCAGAACCCCCGAGGACATAAGCAGCATCTCCGCTTTGGTTATTCCCGGCGGAGAAAGCACAACTATGGGGAAATTACTTGACCGTTTTGGGATACTTGCCCCATTAAGAGAAAAAATTCAGCAGGGTTTTCCTGTTTACGGGACCTGCGCGGGAGCAATTCTTTTAGCCAAAAACATAGAAAACTCTGAACAGCTTCGAATCGGCACCATGGATATTACGGTCAGTCGTAATGCCTATGGCCGCCAAATCGAGAGTTTTGAAACTGAAATCACGTCGCCATTTTTTGGGGATGAAGCCATGACAGCAGTATTTATACGGGCGCCGATCATCACAGCTGTGAAGAGTCATGTTGAGGTACTTCTGAGTTACGAAAATAAAGCCATTCTTGTACGTCAAAATAACATGCTTGCCGGGACCTTTCACCCTGAGTTGACCTCAGACAATCGCATTCACAAATACTTTGTGGAACATGTGGTCTTAAAGGTAAAGGCATAGTCCTTCTGTTATAAATTGCCACCTGAGTCTTTATTACTATCTAAATAGTGCTTAAAATCTAATGATTTGTGTGAAGTTGTATTATTTAGTGCAATTTCCTTATAGAAAAAGTATGAATAATAATACATGTTCGTAAATTTTATACGATTTAAGCATATCAATTAAGCTATTCAGGATTTTCTCAGGCATTCGATGATGCGGTCAGTCACATTTATAATTGTATCCACTGTTTCAAAAGCTGGAGCCTGTGGACCATGAACCAGAAGCCAGGCATCGTTATAGGTGTGTGATGGTACTGAAAGGTCTTCAAAATTACCATGATCGGAAGAAACAATCAGGGTCTGGTTATCTGATAGACCGCTGATCAATGCATTTAAAAAATCATCAAACAAGCGACAAAAACGCTCTGCTCCTTGGTGGTCTTGTTTATGGCCGATCATGTCGGTCAAAAAACTTTCAAAGAGTAAAAAGTTATACTCACTGGAAATTCGTGAAAGTCGGATGCCAGCTTCTTTTGCACTTATGATATCAATTCCCTCGTCTCGGGAATTGATAAAATTCTCATTGGTAAAATCCCAGTACACAGCCCTGCCCTGTTTTAATTCTTTGACACCGCGGAAGGGTAAGCCTGAATAAAGAACAGACCAGGTGGTGGCTGAATGGTGGCGTTTCCCTTCTTCAACCATTTTAAAATACTGAGAACCATAGGCATTGGCAAAAGTGGCAGTTCCACCTAACTCCAAGACTTTTTTGAAAATATTTTCCTGTTCCAGAATGGATCGTAATGGCGGATTGGGAAAGGCCGGATAATGATAACCAATAAGCTTTGGGGCATTTACGCCTGTAAACAAGGCAGTTTGACCTGTCGCGCTTTGAGGAAGCCCCTGGGTATCCAGCTTTGCATCAATACCGCGGAATAGGGTTTTTTTGTTTGAAAAAAAGTGACCTTCAACAGTTTTTCCTTGAATAAGATTTTCCAGAAATGACATTGTATTTGCGTAAAAAGGATTGTATTGATTTTTTGGTCCCAGACCTATGCCATCGATAAATAAAAATACAAAGGAATTTTTCATCTTTTATTAAGATAGCAAAAATCACTTATTTATGAAACGCCTTTTATTCAATTTTTTGGCTTTGGTATTAAATCAATTTTTGTTCAAGATCAAGTTCCTGCATTAAGATACGGAATTTGCTTTTTTCGGAAAATCGGAAATTATGGCCATTTTTCGAAAACAATTTTTCCAGATTTTGAGAAATTTTGTCCAGTTTGTCCGGGGTGGTTTCGCATTCCAGCTCATAAAATTGTTTATCTTTAATGGTGAAAGAGTCCAGTTCCAGGGTGTAGCCTTGCCATTCAATTACTGTTCTGCGGTTGGTAAAGCGAGCGTATTCATGGAATTCATTTTCTGGCCAGTTAAGGGGTGCTTTTGAGAGTACCCCCAGGTCTATGGAGCGTGCAAAAAATCCCTTTTGCCAGGCTGAAAGCTGGAACAGCGAAATGGCTTCTTCGAATTCAGGTCGTGAAAAAACACCCTTTTTGATTTGACTGGGGCCTTTGAGTGTCATAAAAGCCCGTTCGCCCTCATCGCGCAAACGAAAAACCCATTTTGTTTTCACTAGATCAAAGGCCTGGGTGTCCATGAAAAAATTACGCTGCTCATGGGTCTCAAGAGTAGCGTGGTTATTGATAAAAAATTGGTAGCTTGATTTGTCTAACCGAAGTTTCAGTTCAACTTCTTCATGGTTCATGAATCAGCCTTTGGCTATCATTTTCCAGTAGCGCTTTTTCCCGGCTTTGAGTATCAGACTCTGGCTTAAAAAGGCTTTGTCCAGCATCTGGTTGATATCAGTGTACTTTTGGTCGTTAATTTGAGCACCACCCTGCTGAATCAATCGACGGGCGTCGCTTTTTGTAGCACATAGGCCGGATGCGCTGAATAAATCGATTACCGAAAGGCCTTCCGGTGGTATTTCAAATTCCGAAGACGGAACATTCTCCATCGAAGCTTGTGAGCCCTGGCTGAACAAGGCTTCGGAAGCCTCTTTTACCTTGTCCGCTTCCTCCTTACCGTGTACAATCCGGGTGATTTCAAAGGCCAGAACCTTTTTAGCTTCATTAATTTCCGCGTCCTTTAAAGCTTCGAGGCGAGT
The DNA here is from genome assembly GCA_016937215.1 of Spirochaetales bacterium. Taxonomy (GTDB): domain Bacteria; phylum Spirochaetota; class Spirochaetia; order SZUA-6; family JAFGRV01; genus JAFGWI01. Next base: position 13,626 of record JAFGWI010000291.1, read on the forward strand.
GATTTCTTCGATGGGTAAATAGGTATAGAGTTTGAGGAATTTTCCAACATCAGCATCTGCCACATTTACCCAGTACTGGTAAAAGTCGTAAACACTGGTCATGTCAGTGTTGAGAAAAAGAGCACCCTTTTCGGTTTTACCCATTTTCTTTCCATCTGAACGGGTCACAAGGGGGTTGGTCATGGCGTGGACTTCATTGCCTTCAATTCTGCGCACAAGATCGATTCCGCTGACGATGTTACCCCATTGATCATCGCCGCCGATCTGTAAGGTGCATCCGTATTTCTGGTTCAGTACCAGGAAATCATAGGACTGCATGATCTGGTAATTAAACTCGATAAAACTGAGCCCTGTTTCCATTCGCATTTTGTATGTTTCAAAAGTGAGCATTCTGTTAACAGAAAAATGCTTGCCAATGTCCCGTAAAAAGCTGATGTAATTCAGGTCAGCCAGCCAGTCAGCGTTATCCACCATCCTGGCTTTGCCTTCTCCAAATTCCACAAAACGTGATATCTGAGCCTTGAATAACTCGGCATTGGCTTTAATATCTTCAATCGTAAGCATCTTGCGCATTTCGGTTTTTCCTGAGGGGTCGCCAATGCGCGCCGTGCCGCCGCCTACCAGAGCAATGGGCTTGTGACCTGCCTTTTGCATATGTGACATGGCAAAAAGGGGCACAAGATGGCCGATATGAAGGCTTGGGCCGGTCGGGTCAAAGCCGCAGTAAAAACTCAGACTTCCATTATTGAGTTGATCCTTTAACCATTCTTCATTGGAGGTTTGCTTAATAAAGCCCCGCTCCTTAAGGATTTTAAAAACGCCGGGCATTAGGCCCCCCTTTTATAATTGGCGATTTCAGTTTTAATGCGCTTGGTGAGCTCATCCTTGTGTACCCTCACCTGTTCCATGGAATCACGGAAGCGTAGGGTTACAGTGCCTGTTTCCTTTGTATCGTAATCGATGGTGATGCCATAGGGGGTCCCGATTTCATCCTGTCTTCGGTAGCGTCGGCCTATTGCGCCGCCTTGATCATAAAAGGTGGTAAAGTCTTCACGCAGGTCCTTTTCAATATCCTTGGCCAGTTCCGCCAAACCATCTTTTTTAACAAGAGGAAACACACCAACCTGTATTGGAGCAATTTGCGGATGGAAATGAAGAACCGTTCGTTCATCTCCTTCGCCAAGTACTTCATCTTCATAGGCATCGGAAAGGACCATGAGTACCGAACGGGTCAAACCAGCCGATGTTTCAATAATATAAGGTACGTATTTTTCCTTGGTTTGGTCATCAAGATAAATCATTTCCTTGCCGGAGTATTCATTATGTCGTTTAAGGTCAAAATCGGTTCGGTTGTGTATACCTTCCAGCTCTTTCCAGCCAAAGGGGAATTCATATTCAATATCAAAGGCTTTCTTAGCGTAATGGGCCAATTCACCAGGCCCGTGCTCGTGAAAACGCAGCTTGGAAGGTCTGATTCCCAATTCATGGTAATAATTCATGCGTTTCTGCATCCAGTGATCAAACCACTTGTCATCTTCAGTAGGATTGATAAAAAACTGCATTTCCATTTGCTCGAATTCACAGGTACGGAAAATAAAGTTTTTGGTGGTGATTTCATTACGAAAGGCCTTACCGACCTGGGCGATGCCAAAGGGAATTTTTAAACGGCTGGTCTGCCATACGTTTTTAAAGTTGACATAGATCCCCTGGGCTGTTTCCGGGCGAAGATATACGACTGAACCGGAATCCTCTAGCGGCCCCATGTGGGTCTGGAACATCAGGTTAAAATTGCGGGGTTCGGTGAGTTCTCCGCCGCATTCAGGGCATTTTTTTTCCTTGAGCAGGGCTTCATCAATCTGATCGGCTCTGAAGCGGTTTTTACATTCCTTGCAATCGACCAATGGATCGGTAAAGTTTTCAACATGGCCAGAGGCTTCCCATACACGGGGATGCATCATGATGGCCGCGTCAATACCGACAATATTGTCATGAAGCTGGGTCATTTCCTTCCACCAGTAGTTCTGAATGTTTTTCTTGAGCTGGACACCCAGAGGACCGTAATCCCAGGCTGAAGCCAAGCCTCCGTATATTTCACTGGATTGAAAAACAAATCCGCGTCGTTTACTTAATGAAATCAATTTGTCCATCGTCACATCAGCCATGATATTTCTCCTTTTGCCTGTATTTGTGATTTTAACCTTTTCATTTATTCAGTCTTGAAAAAAGGTTGGTCATTTTTTTTTGATAGAGCCCTGGCTCTGTTTTTTTATTATGCTTTTAATTGATCAATGGCCTTGTTCAAACGCTTTATACATTTTTCCATGCCCAAAAGCCCTAGCGACTCGAACAAAGGCGGCGATACCTTGGAACCTGTAATGGCAACACGTAATGGTTGAAGCAAGTCACCCAGCTTCACGCCCAATTCATCGGCTGCGGCACGAAAAAAAGCCTCGTTTTCTTCGTCAGAATCGGAAAAACGGCCAAAAAGCTCCTTGATTTTTTCACAGATCTTGATCGCGGCCAAGGCATCCATTTTTTTGGGAATCAATTCTTCGGTTTCAAAATCCACTTCATCGACAAACAAAAAGCGTGTTAAGGGTAAAACATCTTTCAAAAGTTTTAGCCGTTCATGAACAAGGCTAATCACACCATCGAGGATTTCACCACCTTTGTCAGAATCAATGACAGCTGCAACCTTTTCATCTTCTTTCAGATAAGGGAGAATCAGATTTTTAACTTCATCTTTGGATTTTTGACGAATATACTGGCCATTGAACCATTCAAGTTTTTTATAATCAAAGGTTGAAGCTGATTTATTCAGTTTATCGATGGTAAAAAGTTTTTCCAGCTCGGCCAGGGTAAAAAATTCTCGTGTATCATCAAAGGACCAGCCTAAAAGTGCGATGTAGTTGAGAATGGCTTCTTTTAAATAACCTTCTGTTTTAAAATCCCGAAGACTGGTTGACCCATGACGCTTGGAAAGCTTTTGACCATCCTTGCCCATTACCATAGGCAGGTGGCAGAACTTAGGCGGCTCCCACCCAAAGGCCTTGTAAAGAATCACATGGATCGGTACAGAGGGCACCCATTCCTGGGCCCGAAGAATGTGGGTAATCTCCATGGTATGATCATCCACCACATTTGCCAGATGATAGGTTGGAAACCCGTCGCTCTTCAAAATGACCGGGTCTGGATTAATGTCAGTGTTCTTGCGTTTCACGCTGCCCAGTAAAATATCATCAAAACTTGTTTCGCCATTCAGTGGAATTTTCAAACGCACAACGGGATTGGGATTTTCAGCTTTCGCCTTTTCAAGCTCAACGCCTGAAAGCTCACGGCAACGGCGGTCATAGCCTGAGCCTTTTTTGGTTTTCTGTTGCTCTTCCCTCATGGCCTCAAGGCGCTCTGAGCTGCAGTAACAATAATAGGCTTCGCCTCGGTCAACCAAATCCATTATATGCTTTTTATAGAGCTCGGTTCTTTGGCTCTGAAAATAGGGAGCAAAAGGACCTTCTTTATCGGGCCCCTCGTCCCAGTCCATGCCTAGCCATGAAAAGGTAGTGTAAATATCCTCAAGAGCATCTTTTGTGAACCGCTCCTGATCTGTGTCCTCTATGCGAAGAATAAATTTGCCGCCTGTTGCCCGGGCAAACAAATAATTGAATAAGGCTGTCCTTACACCACCGATATGCTGATAGCCTGTGGGTGAAGGCGCGTATCTGACTCTTATAGTATTTTCACTCATAATTGCCGATTATATCGAGGCTTGGCTCTGGGGTCAAGAGAGATGATGACACCTGGAAGCTTGAAATAATGAGATTTATTGTTTCTTGGTTTTTTTTGATTGGAGAATCTGCCAGTAAAACCTGATTTCCTTTTGGCAATAATCTGGCCAAGGTGTTCTCGGGTCTATATTGCGTTAGGGATTGGAGCGGCATGGAGCGGTTTTTTCAAAAACCGCTCCATGAAGACCGGAGGCGCGATTTTTTCGCGCCGAGGACTTTGGTAACCGCGGAAAGCCCGGCCCCATGGAGCGGAGCGGAATGGGGTAACGCCCGGATAAGCCATTTGGGAATATCTTTATCAATTCTATATTCTTTCTTGACCCTTTCGGATTATTAAGATAGGCTTCAACTAATAAATACTTTTAATGTAATGATGAAAATAAAGATATGTTAAATTATACAAAGGATTGGATAAGCGAATAAATGAAAGAAGTTTCAAGTCTCTCGATCAATAAAAAAAATACCGTGCTTAACAGTGCCACTTTATATCAAAAGCGCAAATTTTCTATTGCCAGTTTTATATCAAATTGTTTTTATAAGATATATCACTGGATGGAAGACAAATTTCTTGAGAGAAAAAACGTGGATTTATCAAGGCTGAATTTGATTCGCCAGTGCGATAAAGAGCGGCTTAATGATCTGGATTTTCTTGAAAAGGATTTATTACCGGCATTGGGTTTAAATGATGAATTTATCGAGGCTTTTCCGACTGAGCTTCACGCCCATTGCGGCAAAGGGGTTTTTCACTGGCAATATCCCAATCAATTCAGCAAATACCTTTGTTTTCTTTCACAATTTAATATCCGAAGTTATCTTGAGATTGGTATCCGTTGGGGAGGGACATTTTTAATTATTCTTGAATATCTTAAGAGATTTGGTAATATAAAAAGAGCTGTTGCCATTGATTTTATTGATTCGCCGATTATTGAGAAATACAAACAACAGGAGCCTATTGTCGAATTTTATCGCTATGACACTCAAAATGAGATATTTCGCGATTTTATTAATAAACAGCCCAGTTTTGATTTGGTATTTATCGATGGTGATCACTCTCAGGCTGGGTGTTTCTACGATTTTAACAGCCTTTATGATAACGCGAAAATAATCACCTTTCACGACATTGTAGACGATCATTGGAAAGGTGTTGGTCGGGTCTGGAAGCATATTAAAGAAGAATTCTCCCACATTTATGATTTTCATGAATTCATCGATCAATACGAGTCCATTCAAAAACAAAGTGGATTGAGTTGTTTGGGCATAGGGGTCGCTGTCAGAAAAGGCACGTTTTAAGTTTTTATCATCAAGCTCCAATTTATGCTGTTCCATATGACTGTACATGTTCCCACATTTTTATTAAATCATATCCTCATAAAGCAAATTCAAACAAATCTGGTTTAACACCGAAAATTGTAATATATTTATTACTGTTGACCGGAGGTTTTTATGTTTTTTTTACCAGGGCATAATCGTCAAAATACGAAAATAGCCACAAAATTGGTTGTTTTGCTTTTATTTTTATTTTTTCTGGCGAGCTGCACCCTTTTTTCCGATTTGATTAACGGCCCGGGCAATAGAAAATACGGGCGCCCTCATGAAAATATTGCTGAGGAAGAAGAGCAAATACAGTATTTATTGAGTCAATCCACCGATGTTCTTCGAAAGCTTTTCAAGGATCACAGGATAGACCGATTGAGTTTTCCGGTTCAACAGCAATTCATTGAGCGCTACAACAGGACTTTGCTTTCTAAATATGTTTCCGATGGCAGCACCACCTATTGTAATGTCTATTTTTATGATTATTTTATTGATTTAGGTTACGGTGACATTCTGAGACGCATTGAAATGGCCAGCGGTTACACTATGGTAGAAAAAACCCTGAATTACGCGGCTGAGCAGGGTGAAGAATCGGAGATCAAGGTTTTAACCTCTGCTTATGATGCCCAGCGCTATGCCAATGCTGGTTATGAAGTGGGCGTTATTGGTGAATATTATTATGACAAGGCTGAAAGTATCTACACACGCCACTACTCGGTGGTTCAGCCTTCATTGATCGCCTATGACAACTGGGGCTTACGCCGATCCTATATGGTTTATGGGCTTAAGTCCTATCGAAATGATGTTAACAACCGCAGGGGTGAAGGAACCTTTTTGTCACAAGTGGGAGTTGCCAATGGTCTTGTGGATTTTAAATGGGCCTATAACCGAAAAATCGATTATTTGATTCAGAGAGATAAAAATGGCAATATTCGAGGCGGCATTATTTTTGTTGTTTTTCCTTCATGATTGTTTTGATTTAAACCGCGTTAAGGATTGAAGGGGCACAAGCTTGTTTTTTCAAAAACAAGCTTGTGAAGCCTGGAGGCGCGATTTTTTCGCGCCGAAGCCTTCGGAGGCTTTAGCCGGAGCCCCGGAAAGCCTGGCCCGGCTGTGTTTTGGACAAAGCAATTTTATGAATATAGTTTTTTTGCCATTTAGTAAATTCAATTTTGTGAATTTATTCAGCCGGGTAACGCCCAAAGAGTTTAATTTCTATCCCCTTATTGTGAAAATCCGGTCGAGCTGCATATCGATGAACTGGTCATGAAGATAATCGGAAATCGCGATAATTTCAAATTCCTTCATGAGTTTATTGACGCTTTGGTAGAATTTAAGGAGACCGCTTATGCCCATGGAGCTGATAGCACTTACTTTGGAAAGATCCAGATGAAAGTGATTGATGCCGGGAATCTCCAGCAGTTTTGGAAAGTTTTTGAAAAGTTGCTGCGCTGAGGCGGTATCAATGGCACCTGCTATCTTGATCATCATAATATCGCCCGATTTTGAATAATTCACTTCCATAGTACTGGCATTCTCCTTTATTTAACCGCTTATGATATTAGCTGGTAAAGCTTTTCCGAGTTCATTGTCACATTGGCAATGCGCGGCGGACCGTTTTTTTCCTCATGAATAGAAAGGGGATTGAGTAATTCCGGCGCGTAGGGTCCTCGTTTTAGCACCAATTTTCCCATTTCATAAAGGCTTATGGGTTTTTTCCCGCCCAAATGATAAACACCTTGAATCTCCTTTATTAATAGTTTCGGCACAATACGGGCTATCTCTTCACAAGAAATGCAGCTTCTGATTTCATCGTAAAAAAGGGTCACAGGGCGCTGTTTTTTAAAGCGGCTTTCAGTCCAGTCTATGCCTCCTTTGTCACCGGTAATGGAATCGCCTAGGGGCAGCCCCAATCGGATAATCGAATGCCTGGGGCATTGTGAGAGCTCCTTTTCAGCCATGGCAAAGGTCTTACCAGCCACACTCACCGGATCGGGGAGGTGTTTCTCGCTGTAGCCCTTTTGAGGAGGGTTCTTGCCGGAAAAAACCAGGTCTGTACTGAGATACATGATATAGGAATCGAGGCCAAAGATTTCCGCTATACCTTTTGTGCCTTCCACATTAAGTTCATGGGCCCATTGGGGCCTGTCTTCACAGACATCCAGATCGCAGACCCCGGCGCCATGGATGATATGGGTGGGTTGAAATTCATTTTTTAGTTCTAAAAGGGCCTTTCTGTCGGTGATGCAGAGTGAGCTGATGTTATGGCCTTGGGGAATTTTCATTTTAGGCGAACGTATTCCATACACTCTGTCTATAGGTAATCGCGAACTAATGGACTTCCAAACAGGCCAGCCATGGATTGAGGTGATTCCGGTAATGAGAATTCTCCAGTTTTTTGGAAACATCATTTCTTTTAACATTTTTTTTCCTGTGAGGCAAGTCTATGTTTGACCGAATAATTCTCCTCCCAAGCCGCGTTGGATAATTTTTAACAGGATCTATTTGCCTAAATACTCAAATGACACCATTACATTACAGGGGTGAGTGATAAAATTGAAGCCGATTTTTTATGATAATAAAGATTCCTGAAAATAATGGAATATATCAAATATTTTATATTGACATTACTGTGTATGATACAGTATTATATAAATATGAATAATGAAGATAAGATATTACAGGAAATGCGAAGGGGAACCATCACTTTGGCTGTATTAACCCAACTTGACGAGGCCCAATACGGCTATTCCCTGATCAAAGCTCTTGAAAAACTGGATTTTGAAATAGGACAGGATACCCTCTACCCTCTTTTAAGACGGCTCGAGGAACAAGGTCTTTTAAAAAGCGACTGGAAAGTCGATGAAAACCGACCCCGCCGCTATTATCAAATCAGTGAAGAAGGAAAACGAATCCGGTCTATTCTCGTAGACCAATGGAACTATCAGACTAAGATTATGAGGAGGTTGATAAAATGAAACTCACTGTTAAGGGAGAAAAACTTTTAAAGCAGTATTTGGCAGAGCTTGAAAAACACCTGCCCCTGTTGAAAGCCAGGGATATTATCAGGGAAAGGGAATCGGACTTTCTGGACATGCTTGAAGACCAAGCAGATGAATCAACAACTGAAATATCAGAGGACCAAGTGAAAACCCTGTTAAATAAAATGGGTGCTCCGGAAACCATGGCCCGTGAATATCATAGTCGTAATTACTTTATTGGACCCGAGCTTTATCCTGTTTTCAGCCTGGTTGTAAAAATTGTCGGGGCTGTCCTAATATCCATGGCTCTGATTGGCGGCCTGGTATTTCCAGAAACAATGGCCCCTCTGGGATGGGGAAATTACCTCCTTACTGTGTTGAATGCCTTGTTCAATGCTTTTGGATGGATTTGCGCTGTCTTTTTTATACTGGGTTTTTTCCGCGCGAAAATTAACCTGGAAGACAAATGGGATGTTTCCCAATTATCTGCCATAGACCATGATGAATACCCTGGAACCATTTGGTTAGCCATTTTCATGGGATTCCTCATCATATCCGCTCTGGTACTCCATTTTTTTAACAACCACTTTCCCCTGTTTTTTAATACCAACGGCCAAGTTGTTATCAAGCACTTTGAACTGGTTGGGTTTGAAAAGCTGCTTCCCTGGTTTACTCTCTTTTTAGGACTGCGAGCCATTCACACCGGTTTTTTGCTTTATTTTAAAAAATGGAATTATTCACTTCATCTATCCAATATTCTGATTAAAGTCATTGGATCAGTTTTTCCACTAGCGCTTTTTATCATGGGTTTCAATCTTCAGCTGCTTTCTGAATACAGTGAAACAAACTCCGCTGTATTATCGGTACTTGAAGTGTTTACTCAACTTGGCCGGGTTGGAATGCTGGTTATTACAGCTGCCATGATAATATCTGCCGGGATCGAAACATTTAAAATGTTCACAAAAAGAAAAGCCCCTGTCTGATTGTTTTGGGCGTTCCCCTGCCCCCAGGGGGATTTCAGGGTCAGGCTTTCCGTTACTCCGGCTTTGCCTCCGAAGGTTTTCTGCCGGAAATAATCCGGCAGAAAACGCTTTGGCAGGCAGGTTTTGAAAAACCTGCCTGCCATAACTCCAATCCTTAACGCTTTATGGCCATTCTGAACGCAACAAAGCGGAGTGAAGAAACTCACTTGATATGAAGCGACTGTTTTTGTAAACCAAGGCTTTAAACACAACGAGATCCTTCGTCGTTCCTCCTCAGGATGACAAAGATTCGTCTGCCCTTCCTGGCCATTCTGAACACAGCAAAGCGGAGTGAAGAATCTCGCTTGATATGAAGCGACTGTTTTTGCAAACCAAGGCTTTAACCACGACGGGATACTTGATCGTTCCTCCTTATGGTGCACTCTGACAACTGATAACATTTTGAGTTAACGCTGAGTCGTTACAATAAGAAATTACCTACATTTACTGCGGAATGTGGGATTATTGTATTTAAAATTTGTTTTTCAAACTTATTTCCGGCAAAAACGCAGGAAAATCTATAAGTTGACAGCCCTGCCAGTCTCGATTTATCATTATCTTTATAAAATTTTCAAATTTTGATTTTTGAACTCCTTGTCATAATGACTTAAGATCTAATATTATAGTTTAAATATGTGAAAGGCGGAAACTATGAAAAAAATTTCTATATTACTTATCCTCATTTCTTTAATCCTATCTTGTGTGGAAACACCGGAAAAAGAAGATTCTGGCCCAGAGGAGACTCTCGTTAAAGAAGAAATTTCACTTTTAGGTTACGGCTTGGTGAAAGCTTCCAATAAAGCAGCCGGCGAAATAATGGCCCAGAATTATGCCTATATTCTGCTTGGAGCCCAGATCGACGGAATCAGCTTTGAATACCAAAATGATGATAACAAACAGGTGACAATAAAGCAAGACTCCTCTTTTCAGGGAGCCCGCGTCTATGAAACAAGGCAAATCACTATGGATGGGGAATCCTATGTCATGACCATCGTTGGAGTGGAGCTTGAAGTCCAGTATCTCCCTCGAAAATTCAAAACCCAGAAAGTTGAAATTCTCCTGAATACTGCCAAAGCAGCTCAGCCTCAAAACGTTTTATTGGAAGCCCTCTCCCAGCTGGCCTATAGGGAAAAATGGAGTCAAAAAGTTTCAGGAAAGGCTTTTTTGACTGATCTTAGTATCGAAGAGAAAGAATCGGAATTTGTATTAAAAGCAACCGTTTTCTTCAAGATTTCCTGAAATTGTATAAAAAATGATATAATTTGTTTTTATCAAATATTGAACTAGCTTAATCACACTGATGAATCAAAGGAATTATTATAATGAAACGACGCAAAGTGCTGGATACAATTACTCCCTATATTGCGGGTAAACTAAAACCCGGAGCCATAAAACTGGCTTCAAATGAAAATCCCTTGGGCCCCTCGCCCAAGGCTATTGAGGCGATCAGCCAATCATTACAGAAAATACATATTTATCCTGATTCAAATTGCCTTGAATTAAAACTAAAATTAGCTGAAAAACACGGGCTAAAATCTGAACAGGTGATTATTGGAAATGGCTCTGATGAAATTCTCTTGTTTATAACAGGGGCTTATATGGAAAAAGGCCGTTCAGCCATAGCCGCGAAATACACCTTTCCCGAATATACATTCAGCACTTACCTTTTTGATGGGAACATGGTTTATGTGAAGATGGACAATCTTAGGCATTCGCTTGAGAAATTTTACAGTAAAATCGATTCATCAACAGCTATCATCTTTTTATGCAATCCCAATAACCCCAGCGGGACCTATTTCAGCGACCGGGAACTGAAAAATTTTTTAGGAAAAATTTCCAGTGACATTCTGGTTATCATAGATGAAGCATATTATGAATATGTTGACGCCCAGGATTTTCCCAATAGCATTGAGCTGCTTAAGGAATTTGATAATCTATTAATCCTCAGGACCTTCAGTAAAATTTACGGTTTAGCTGGTTTACGTATTGGTTATGCCATGGGTTCGGAAAAATTGATTGGCGATTTGAATCTCACGAGAGAACCCTTTAATGTCAATTCCCTGGCTCAGCTTGGGGCCATGGCCGCGCTCAAAGATCAGGAGCATGTAGAAAAATCAAAAATGCTAAACCGCCAAGGAAAAGCCTACCTGTACGAACAATTTGATAAACTTGGTTTAACATACTGGCCAACGGAAGCCAATTTTGTATTTTTCCGCTGCGGATTAAACAGAGATGATGTTTTTAAAAACATGATGGATATGGGTATCACCATCCGTTCTTTACCTGTCTATGATGATTCGCTTCGAGTCACCATTGGAACCATGGAAGAGAATAGATTGTTCATCAGTTATCTAACAGAGATTTTAAAATCATCCAGATAAAATTCGCTCGTGGGATATTTTAACAATAAAGTTCATTTTCAATCACCGAGGCTAGTTCATCAAGGGAAACCACTCGTTTATGTAACAGGGCTTTGTCCTTAATATCAACAAGTTGGGGATGGATATTTTCTGAGCTGAGAGCATGGAGTTTTTCAACAGCCAGAAAATCATCGGTGAGTTTTTCATCTGACAAGGCACCTAAAACCGCCAGCGGGAATTTATATGGATTGGCTGTGGCTGTCAACATACAGGGCGTTAAATCCTTGGTTTGAGCCCTATATTTTTCAACTGCGTGATAACCCACTGCCGTGTGGGTATCCAGAAGGTAATGATGGTTTTTGAAAACCTTGGCTATGGTCGCCTGGGTTTCCTCTTCTGAAGTAAAATCACCATAGAATCGTTGTTGTAGTTGGTTAAGGGCTGGCCCTGTTAATTTGAAAGTGCTTTTGTTTTTCAGATCATCATAGAGCGCCGACACCTTTTGGCCATCTTTTTCAAGGAGTTCAAAAATAAGGCGTTCAAGGTTGGATGATATTAATATATCCATGGATGGTGACATGGTTACGTGAAAATCTCGTTTGGTATTATATTCACCGCTTTTTATAAAATCGGTGAGAATGTTGTTTTGATTAGAAGCACAGATGAATTGATTGATGGGAAGGCCCATTCTCATGGCATAGTAGGCTGCCAGAATATTCCCGAAATTACCAGTTGGTACGGCGACATTCATAGGTTCTCCCCATTTAAGAAGTCCTTGTGCCTCCATTTCCTTATAGCCCCAGACATAATAGACAATTTGCGGAACCAGACGACCCCAGTTAATGGAATTGGCTGAAGAAAAACTATAACCCGCTTTTTCAGCTTTTTCTCTTAGGGCTTCATTCGCGAAGGCTGCTTTAACCGCAGTCTGACAATCATCAAAATTACCCCTTACACCAACAACCACGGTGTTTTGACCATCAGTAGAATTCATCTGGTATTTCTGAATCAAGCTCACACCTTCTTCAGGGTAAAAACATAGGATGCGGGTGTTGGCCACGTTTTTAAAGCCTTCCAGTGCTGCTTTGCCTGTATCACCCGATGTTGCCACCAGAATCATCACAGTCATGCCATCCTTTTGACTAGCCATGGAATGAACCAAAAGCCGGGGCATAATCTGAAGGGCCATGTCTTTAAAAGCGGCAGTAGGACCATGCCACAATTCGAGAATAGCACAATCATCAGTTATTTTTTTTAAAGGAGCAATATCCTTGTGAGTAAAATTACTGCTATAGGATTCAGCAATAATCGCGTGAAGTTCCTGGTCTGTGTAATCGCTTAAATATTTGGAAAGAATATAGAAAGCTGTTTCCTGATATCCTTTTAGCGTTTTGATGTGATCCAGAGATAATTGGGGAAAACTTTCAGGCACAAACAGACCGCCCTTGGGCACCATGCCAGTACGAATAACCTCTTTTGATAAAGCGGGATGCCAGTTTCCTCTGGTGCTTAGATATTTCATGTCCCTCTCCTTTAAGCTGATGGTGAACATCATAACGCATTTTTGAAAAAGTGAAAAGCCGGTAAGAGTAAATATCGTTATTCAAGGTGATGATCAGCTTTGAACCGTATTATTGGAATGGGTGTCCGAGGATTAGTGCCATCAATAAATTCCCAGCTTTCGATAGTAAAATAACGTGGGAAATAAACTCTATGAAATAGCGTTATAGCATTGTCATCAGGGCACAAAAAAGGCTGTCTGGAATCACCCAGACAGCCGTAAAAGCTTTTTATAAATTTTTTAAAGCATGGGACCAAAGGCACCGGTAGCGGTGATCAATAAAAATACCATGACAAACAGGGCAACCGATTCAACCAAACCGATAGCAATAATGTAATTTCCAGTTCCTTCTTTTGAGGCAGCCAAAGCGTCTGCCGCGTTGGCGCCGACTTTGCCCTGAAAATAAGCAGAGAAACCCATGGCAGCGCCGCCAAGTAAACCAATAAACATCTTTGCTAATGGACCTGCGGCCTCGGAGCCGTTTAGAATAATCAGCAGAATGAAACCGTAGATGGTTTGTGTTAAGGGCGCTCCTATGAAAACAAGTAAAAAGGGAGCTGGTTTGTTTTCAACGTATGTTTTTTTCCAGGCACCCACGGCCGACATACCGGCAACACCAATTCCAAAGGCTGAGCCGATAGCGGCTAATGTAACTGAAGCAATAGATCCTATGTATCCAATATCCATATTTCTGATCTCCTTTCAATCTTTTTAAATCAGTTTTCTTTAAATGGTTTATATTCAGTCCCGGACCATTCCATACCCAGGTGACCGGAAAACTC
>JAFGWI010000292.1 GCA_016937215.1 Spirochaetales bacterium
ACAGGTGGCTCGGGCCGGGCTTTCCGCCACTCCGGCTCCCGCCTTCGAAGGTTTTTTCGCGGAATTTATCCGCGAAAAAACGCTTTGTAGAACCATTTTTGAAAAAATGGTTCTACCTGGCTCCAATCCCTAAGCTGTTATATCCGCGAAGTCTTTTTAGTAAACATATATAAAATTTTCAATAAAGAATTATTTTTAAGCTGCCATTAAATTTGAATCCTGTGAAATTTGTATTTATAATAGAAGAGTTGTGATGAAAAGGAGAAAGAAGTAAAAACGCCGATGCCAATATCAGCTGTGATATTTGATTTTAACGGAACCCTTTTCTGGGACACCCATTTGCACCGTCAGGCCTGGGATATTTATTTAAATATCCATGGAATAAGGCTGAGTGATCAGGATAGACAAAAAATATTTCACGGGAAGAGTAATCAGGATATTTACACGGCTCTTTATAAACATAAGGCGCGATCGGGTGATGTGGAATCCTTAATTACCGAAAAAGAGGGAATTTATCAGAAATTATGCCTTCAAAGCAAATTGGATTTGGCTCCAGGAGCCGCGTCTCTGCTGGATTTTTTAAACCTGAAACAAATACCTTTTTGTATTGCCAGCTCTTCGGGGCTTGAGAATATTGAATTTTACATGAAATACCTTGATCTTGGCAGGTGGTTTGATTTGTCCCGCATTGTGTATAATGATGGTACTCTCCAGGGCAAACCAGCACCGGATGTTTTTTTAAAGGCTTTCGGTTTGTTGAATGCCCAGCCCCAGGATGTATTGATTTTTGAAGATTCCATTTCCGGGCTGATAGCTGCCAAAAAAGCCCGCTCCGGAAAGGTCATTATTGTTAATTCCCATGGTCTGAAATACAGTTGGTTTAACTACCCCCGTATCACCCATTTTGACCAGGTTGACCGGGGAATGTTTTTTCCGACATGAAAAAAATTAACCCTGTTTATATTCACCAGCGCTCAGAAGGCTTTGATAATCAGCCGGGGCCATGACCATTTTAATAAGCCAGGTTTCGTATATGTTATTAGCAAGGGAGCTGGCATCATCTTCCAGTTTTTTGTTGATTTCCACTATGTCACCCTTGGCAGGGGTTACCAGGTCGATCACGGTTTTTTCACTTTCGATGGAGCAGAAAATCTGCTCTTTTTTTTGGGGACCTGTTTTTACTGAAAACTGTACCTGATTGATTTCTCCCATTAGTTCCAGGGCGGTCTCGGTGATTCCCAGTAAATAATTTTCACCCTCTGGTTTTACCCAAAGATGATCCTGTGTGTATTTTCTATCGTTTGGTAAGGCCATGGTTTTACTCCTCTGTTTTTTTCAATGCATCTCTGTCTTTAATTTTACTTTTTATTGGCCCTTTGTCTATAGCTAAATTATTTAGTCCAGAATAGTGTTTGCCTAGACTTTAAGGTAAAACAGCATGTACAATGCCAATCCGACAAAGAGTATGCCAATGGATAATTTGAAAACCCACATATATTTCTGGAAAACCTCGGTAATTTTCCTTGAGCTAATGCCAATGTATGTGAGAATAAACACAATAACAAGGGGCAGAATAAAAGCCAAATTATAGAGCAAAATTAAGCCATAACCCAGATAATCCTGTTCAGTGTTGATAACCATAAGAATAAATGGCACATAAACCTGGCCAGTACAGCCCAGTTCGAACATCGATACCAAAAAACCCAAAACAATGGAGCTGGCAATGATGGCGGCTGAACGCACATGGGAGCGGATAGAGGTGCTGATGCGTTTTTTAAAAAAGTCATTGAGTTGCAAAACCATTTTTTCCGATTTTCCCTGAAGTATAAGGCTGAAATCATAGAAACTAAGACCGGCCAGCACAAACAAACCGGCTATGAGCACCCAATGAATAATCACCTTGACCAGGACAAAGGCCGTGGCAGCTTGAAGGGCTGCAAAAAACCCGAGGCCTACCAGAAAATAGGTGACAAAGACGCTCAAGGTAAAGAAAATACCCATAATAACAACTTCTTTTTTTCGTTTTCCTGCCATAGCCAATGCTGTCAGGAGCGATATGAGCGTGGCAAAGGCGCAGGGGTTTATCCCGTCAAGAAGGCCTAGTGAAATAGCGGAAAAAATATTGGTCCTGTCGACGATTTCACCGCTGATTTGCTTTAAGTCTTTGGCAGAAATTTTTTCCCCTTCTAAAGAGGCTTTGAGAACATCTTCGATCTGGCTTTCAACTTCCTGATTACCTTGTAGAACCAGGTCGTTGAAAATCAATACAGGAAAAGCCCTTTCTTGTTGGCCAAGGGCTTCCAGGTCCTTTTTCATCTTGGCATAATTGGATGTATCGTGACTATCGAGTTTATCTATACCGATTGTTATTCCCAGCCGCTTCTCCATTTCTGGAACCTGCTTGTTCAGAAAGCGTTGACAATTAGAACAGGAAGGAAAGTAGTAATACTTGAAATTGATATCTCCTGTAGTCTTAGCTGAATTTTTTGGGGAATCTTCGGTTTGGTAAATATCAGGATCGCCATTATCCACAAAGCCTTGAACATAATAGAAAGAACGTTCTTCTTTTCCGTTACCATTAATCCGGATCTGATACATTTTTTCAATTTTTCCCTTTTCGTCGCTGGAATCATAGGTCAGCAGAAACATAGCGCTTTCTCCAGACTTGATTTGTTGTTCAGCGGGAATCACTTCCAGGCAATCGCATGTTGACAAAATATTGATGGCTATATCGTAATCGTAGTGATTAACCAGATAAAGGCTTTTCTGTATTTTCCCCATAGGATAAATATTGCCAATTTCCCAGGATGGTTCAGATGGAATGAGCTGGGCGAATAAGGAAAAGCTTAATATTGATAAAAGAATGGCAAAAGATATTCGTTTCATTTTTTTCCCCGGTTGTTATTTCTGACTGTGCTGGTCATATTAATTTGTCTTATTTTATTATACCCGCATTCACCATGAGGTCAAGCTTTAATAATATAATCTAGAACCTGTGAAAAGGAAAGAAGTTACAGTATTTTTCATTATTTCTGATTCTGGCTGTTCTTATTGCTGCCAATTTTATTTATGGCTTTATCATAGAGGATTAGGGCTTAATTAATAGGGAGCTTTTGCGGAAAACATGAAAATGGCCAGGTGCGGGAATAAAGATAAAGCATTTGTTTAGATAAAAGCAGCCATCGATTCTATTGCGTTAGGGATTGGAGGGGTGAGGAGGTTTTTTTCAAAAAACCGACGAAAAGCTTTTTGCCGCGTTTTCAGCGGCAAAAACTTCGGAGCGATAGCAAAGCCCTGCAAAGCCCGGCCTGCCATGCCCCTGGTACAACAATTCCAAATATAAACCTTTTGTTAAAAATAAAAATTAACCGATGCTATGAAACTGCATTAATAATAGTTTATATTTGGAATTGTAACTGCAACGAATTGAAATTAAGCGCGATTCGTAATATTTGTACTCAAATATAGAATTGCTGTTTATGGGCGGCAGGCAACGCCCAAAGTCAACGGAGCCATACAAATACTTTCCTCGGGATCTGCTTTAGCTTGACCGGAAAGTGAAAAATTTGGTAAACTCGGGCCTATGAAAAAGCAATTACTCCTATTACTTCTTCTGCTTAGCAGTGGAATTTTATTTGCTCAGGAATCTGATTTACCCGGTTTTGGACAGCAGCCTATTCTTACCTTACCGGCTAATGAATCGACTTTGATCATGCGAATACTGGGTTCTTCGAGCTATAAAATAACACCCGGGGATATTTATACTCTGACAGCGCAAATGGGTAATACCCTGTCTTTTCCTGTGGTGGTTTCTGATAATTTTGAAATTGAGGTGCCCTTTCTCGGTACCATGAATGTTAAGGGCAGAATATATAATGAAGTGCGCCGCGAAATCATTTCCAAAATCAAAGCCAAGGTGCCGGTTGAGTTTATCGATTTTATCATCAAATCGCCGGCTGTTTTTGATATTTTTATTTACGGTGGTGTTGTGAATCCGGGATTATCGCCTGTTTCATCTGTTAATACTCTATGGGAAGCTATTTTGCTGGCCAAGGGTCCCAAGGCAGGGGCCAGCTACCGTAGTATAGAGTTGCATAGAAATGGCGAAACTCGTGTTATCGATATCACCCGCTTTGTGCGTTACGGCGAACTTGATCAGAATCCCCAGCTTCAGCCAGGTGACCGCATTTATGTGCCTATGGCGCAAATCCTCACAAAAATCGACGGCCATGTTTATTTTCCAGATAGCTTTGAAATGCTTCCTGGTGAAAGTTTGTACGATTTGATCAATCTTGCCGGCGGGCCCAAGCCTGGAGCTGTGGGCAAAAAGATCCAGGTGACCCGTCTGGAGGCCACCAACGAGTTGAAACTCTATGAATTGACCATGGAGCAGGCTATGGATTTTAAACTGGCCATGGGCGACCAGGTTTATGTTAAGTCTGCTTTTGACCTTCAAGCCATGCTTTTAATCGAAGGGGCTCTTATGGGTCAACCGCCGGAACAGGGAAAACCTCAGCAGATTCCGACAAAGCCTTTGGTTTTTAATTTGCCCTATGTGCCTGGAATGACATTTCTTTCGGTGCTTGAAAAATTGGGCGGGCCTTCACCCCTGGCTGACGCGGAACACAGTTATGTAATTCGGGAGAAAAGCGGTGAAAAAATTCCCGTGAACGTGACATTGCTCTGGCAGAGCCGCGATAAGGATCTGGATATTCAGCTACAGGCTGATGATCACATCTTCATCCCCATGCTCAATACCCAGGTGATAATCGCCGGAATGGTCAATAATCCCGATGCCTTTCCCTATGCCACAGGCGCGACAGTCGCGGATTATATTATGTTGGCTGGTGGCATTATACCTGAAACAGCTGACCCTAATGCCATTTATCGTCTGGATAAATCGGGCAAGCGCACCCGCATTGGAATGAATACCGAGGTTATACCGGGTGATCTGATTTATGTGGATAAGACTCTTTGGGAACATACGAAATTCGGGTTGAGTCAGGCTTTAGTGATTATCGGTTTTGTATCCACTTCAATCTCATTAGTAAATGCTATTTTGGATCTTTCTCAACGATAATAATGATTTATCTTGATTGGGCGGCCAGCGCGCCGTTAAATAAAAAAATCATGGACCAGTGCCATGAAACAAGCTTGAGGGTATTCGGAAATCCTTCGTCCATTCATTTTCAGGGACGGGAAGCGGATAAAATCATTCAGCAAAGTCGCCAGGCTTTGGCATCGGCCTTGCATTGCCTTGATTCGGAGATTGTTTTTACATCGGGCGGAACAGAAGCCAATAACCTGGCGCTGTTTTCCTTGCTGAAAAACGGACGGAACCTGAAAAGCCTTGAAAACAGGGAAGTGATTGTTTCGGGAGTTGAGCATCCGGCTGTGTTTAAACCAGCCCAGAGCCTTGAAAATTTCGGCATCAAGCTTAGGATCATTAACGCGGATAAAGATGGGCGAGTGGATCCTGGGAGAATTGAAGAGGCCTTGAACAGCAACACCCTCATGGTTTCCCTGATGAGTGTGAACAACGAAACCGGCGCGATTCAGCCCTTAATGGCTGTTGCTGATATTCTGAAAACCTGGAATCAGAAGGGCGGCCGGAGAGTTTTGTTTCATTCCGATATGGTTCAAGCCCTTGGTAAAATCCCCATTAATCTGGAAAAGCTTCCGGTGGATATGGCTTCTTTTAGTGCCCATAAAATGGGCGGACCAAAAGGGGTTGGCGCTTTATTTTTGCGGAGGAATTTACAGCTGAATCCCTTTTATCAGGGTGGTGAGCAGGAAAATTCTAAGCGGCCGGGAACTGAAAATCTTATGGGCATCCATGCCTTGGGGCTTTTAGTGCCTGAAGTGATTGAGAATGTTGAAGCTTTATTTTCAACTGCTCAAAAAAAAATGGCTCCTTTAATCAGCGCTTTGAGAAAAATTGAAGGTGCTCGATTGATACCTGATAGCAGGAATCCTGATTCAAAGGATTTTTCTCCCTATGTGTTGAAGTTTTCAATGCCACCGGTCCCAGGCGAGGTGGTTGTTCGCGTCATGGAGGACAATGGGTTTTTGATTTCAACTGGTTCGGCTTGTTCCAACAAGGAGCTTGAAAAAAAATACCGGGTTCTGAAAAACATGGGCCTGCCTTTTGAGCTGGCAGCCAGCAGTCTTCGGGTGTCTATGGGCCCAACTACATCTGAGGATGATTTGCTTTTATTTGCCGAGGCTTTTAAGAAAGAGATTCCTTCCTTGGTTAAATTGGCTCGTTTTATGTAAGAGATTTTCGCATCTATAGAACAGGCCCGTGAATGGGTGGGGGCAAAAATCCGGGGTGAGTGAAACAAATTATGCGTGATGAACCAAGAGCTGGTGGCTGACCATTAGCCTTTAATTATGATAATGTTAGAAGATTAATTCGAGGGATTCAGGTACTAAATGAAATCATTTTTTTTAATCAGATATGGAGAAATTTCCCTCAAGGGCGCTAATCAGAATTTGTTTCTCGATAAACTCAAAGCCAATATCAAGACTCAGCTAAAGGGAAAAAAAACTGTTATTACCGGGCGTATTGGCCGTTTTTATTTATCCTGTGAAAGTGAATACCACGAGGATGTTGTTGCTGTCCTTAAGCAGGTTCCTGGTATTGTAGCTTTTTCTCCGGCCATCAGGGTCGAAAAAGACAAGGATAAAATCCTTGAAGCAGCTATGAAATATGCCGAGCGCTATGATGTGAAATCCCAAGGCAAGCTTTTTAAAGCCGAGGTACGGCGCATCGACAAATCCTTTGAGCCCAGATCCTATGACATGGCCTGCGCCTTGGGTGGTGTGTTTCTCGATAAATATCCTGATTTAAAGGTGGATGTCCGTTGTCCTGATTGGACCATTAACCTTGAAATTCGCGAAGAGGCTTATTTGTATGCCTACAATATTCCGGGAATCGGCGGCCTTCCTGTGGGCTGCGCGGGGCGGGGAATGCTTCTGCTTTCCGGCGGGATTGATTCGCCTGTTGCCGGTTATTTGATGGCCAGGCGCGGTCTTCATGTGGACGCGATTTATTTTCACACCCATCCCTTTACCTCGGAAAAATCCCTGGATAAAGTGAAGGCCCTTGCCAAAATTCTGTCGCGCTATGTGCCCAGGCTGAAACTCCATGTGGTTCCCTTTACCGAATTGCAGGTAAAAATTAAGCAGGAAGCGCCGCCCGATGAAACAACCCTGCTTTCACGGGCGGTTATGATGTGGATAGCCGACCGTATTGCCAAGGCTGAAAAGGGTCTGTGCCTCATTACCGGCGAAAGCCTGAGCCAGGTGGCCAGCCAGACACCCGAAAGCCTTCGCTTTACCGGCAGCACCACAGACCTGCCCATTCTCAGGCCCCTGATCGGCCTGGACAAACAACAGATTATCGCCATCGCCAATCAAATCCAAACCTACGAAACATCCATACAGCCCCATCCTGACTGCTGCACCCTTTTCGCGCCGGCCCATCCTGTTATAAGACCCAAAATGGAGCCGCTTCAGGAGTCCCTTGACAAATTGCAGATCAATGAGCTGGTTATTCAAACAATTAAAAAAACAGATAAGCAGATGGCTGCGGAGTTGTGAAGTAAGGAAATGTATAAATTCTTGGCGCTAGTTAAGGGTTAAGGATTGGAGCCATGTGTCAACATTTTTTTAAAAATGTTGACACAAAGCGTTTTTTGCCTGATTTTTTCTGGCAAAAAACCTTCGAAGCGATAGCGCAGTGGCGGAAAGCCTGGCCCGAGGCCCTGCCTGGGGCAACCCCCAGAAAAAAATAAGCATCTATGGTGGAATCATGAAAGCGAATACCCAAAAAGTCTTAGAAATCTATATGCAGCAATGTTTTGGAAGTCAGGGATGGCTGGAAGGTTCCAGAGGCACATAAAATACAGACAAGGCCCTTTTTCTGGAAAATAATTGGCCTTTATCAAAACCACCCTTTACCAATTATGAAAGCCAGGGGTTACCAAAAGAATTTGAGCTTTTTTGCTTTTACAGCCACACCCAAAGGAAAGACATTGGAATTGTGAGGGCGCCAGGGCCCAAGCGGTAAGCCGGAAGTTTTTCATACCTATTCCATGAAGCATGCCATTCAAGATACCGAGGTTATTGCACAACCTTAAAATAGGAAATTGTTGCTCATGAATAACTTGTCTAAACTCTTTATAGACCCAGTGGGCGAGGTGAAATACTCATAATTATTGTTATGCAACAATTTCTGCCTGGACGAGGAATAAAGGCGAAGCACTTTTGATCAGCCTGTTTGCAAATTAATTGCGACCGATGGTTTGAAAATAATGTGCGATTATTATTTGCACTTAAATTTTGAATAATCTGTAAGTTGTAAATAAGTTGTAGTCATTAATACAAAATCGTGTTACACTTGTTTTTTAAATTTATTTATGCTTTATTCTTTTTAATAAAACAACCATGATACCATTCATTATATAAAGCAATTCGGCTATAAACAATATTTATTATGGACAACACAGGAAAGCCATATTTTATAAAATAGTGAGGTTCCATATGCCAGGAGTTGCAGGGTTTATTAGCAAATTTAAAATCGGAAATGAAGAGAACAGGCTTCAAACGATGGTTGAGAGTATGAAGCATGAAAGATTTTATCGAACAACTAGCTATATAAATAAAAAAATGGGTGTCTACATCGCAGGTGTTGCTTTAGAGAATTCTTTCGCGGATTGTATGCCGTTAACCACTGCCAATAAAGACAAATACCTTTTTATTTCCGGTGAATGCTTTACGAGTGATGAGTATATTAACCACTTGAATGATGGTAATGTTCAGATTGATAATGGTAATGCTTCGTTTGTATTAGCATTATACGAACAGCTGGGAGCGGATTTTGTCACAGAATTAAATGGCTGGTATCATGGAATAATAGTTGATTTAAAAAAAGAATGTGTGATTTTGTTTAATGACCGCTTTGGTGTTCAAAAAATTTATTACCATGAAACTGAAGAGGTATTTTATTTTGCTTCCGAAGCAAAAGCATTGCTGTCTGTATTGCCCGAGCTAAGGCGATTTGATGAAAAAAGTTTAGGTGAATATTTTACATATGATTCAGTATTGGAATTTCGAACATTGTTTCACAACATCAATGCTATACAACCAAGTTCTATCTGGACATTTAGTTCTGAAGGTGTGAAAAAACAAACTTATTTTCACGCATCAGAATGGGAAGAACAGGAAAGTATAGCTGATGGGGATTTTTACAATACACTTGATCAGGTCTTTTTAGATACTTTGCCGCAATACTTTAGAGGAGAAAAAATAGGGATGTCCTTAACAGGTGGCCTGGATACTCGGTTAATCATGGCTTGTCGAAATCCTGAAAAAAATCAACTTCCAAGTTATACTTTTGGTAGTATGTATAATACTTCAAATGATATAAAAGTGGCTTCAAAAGTCGCGAAATCCCTTGACCAGGAATTCAGTATTCTAAAGCTGGATGAAAACTTTTTAAAGGATTTCCCGTCGCATGTAGAAAAATCAATCTTCATTACTGATGGGTTAGCCGATGTTTGTAAATCCGATGAAATATACATGAATAGAATAGCCAGGGATATTGCACCTATCCGAATGACAGGGAAATTTGGAAGCCAGGTAATACGAAATTTATCTGTGCTAAAAGACCGTTCTGCCAATGAAAGTCTAATCAATTCAGATTTCAGGATGTATATCAACCAGGGAAAGGAAACGTTTAAGCAATATATGCAGATGAACGCCCTAACGTTTATGCTTTTTGTTGAAATCCCGATTTATTGGGCAGGCTTTATTTCTTCTGAATCTTCCCAGATTACAATCAGGAGTCCGTATCTTGATAATAATTTCATAAAACATCTATATAGAGCTCCGAAAACCTTTGCAAATGGATCACCGCAAGATTTTCAGTGGAAACTCATAAAAAAGAAAAATAATAGCCTGTATAATATTTCTACTGATAAGGGAAAAAGTGGGCATAATATATTTCTTATTTCTGCAATAAAAAAGGCTTTTTATCAGGGGCTGAATTACATGGACAAAGCATATAATAAGGAAACTTTACCACATTCATTGCATCATTTTATCGCACGAGCGGATTCTTCCTTTAGTTTTTTACAACCTGAAAAAATATTCGCAGGACATTGTGATTTTCGACACTATCGCTTATGGTTCAGAAAGCAACTATCTCCATATGTAAAAGAAATACTATTGGATGAAAAAACACTTAATAGACCACATTTCAACAGAGACTATATAGAAAAAATGGTTAATGACCATATAAATGGCAAAGCTAACAATTTGGCTGATATAAAAAAAACTCTTACGATAGAATTAATTAATCGAGTTTTGATGGAAGATTTAAAAAATTAGTTTTATACGCATTTAGTCCGCTAAAACGAGGCCTATGGTTTGAGCATTCTGAAGAGAAATGGAGAAGAAACTACATTTTTTTTGAATGGTACCCATTGTGTCATCGGAGTAAACACGTTATTAGAGAAGCAATATGTTTGTTGTTGAATGGGATTCTTCACTCTGCTTCGCGAAAATCTGAATGACGGCGGGGGCAAGCGAATCTCTGTTATCCTGAGGAGGAATGACAAAGGATCTCGCTGTGTTTAAAGGCTTGGTTCGCAAAAACAGTCGCTTCATATTCATCAAGATTCTTCAGTTTGCTCCGTTGTGTTCGGACTATGACCACGACTTATCATCTGAACAGTTAAATTTCAGGTATATTTTGCTTTTTGTTTATTTGCAGGACAGGTGTTACTAAGTTATTAGGGGTGTATTAGCTCCAGAAAACGGAAGCCCCTATTTAATGGTAAAGGAAATGGGCATTTGCCTTTTCATTCTTCATAACTGGCCTAATAAGCTTAAAAATAGCCAATTTTTTATAGACTATGAAGATGGTATGGAACCGAAAACTGATCAGTTTAATTTTCATGAAAAGTTACAAATAGTTTTGGAATCCAAGGAATTAGAGGGTTTATCGGCCCTTGCAAATATTCATTATTACATAAATCCCGGTATTAAATATATAACCATTTGCAAAAATCCCGCAATTATATTACCCTGTTGCCATGAAACAGAAAACCCAGTCGATCTCACAAATAAAGCCTGGCTTGTGTAAAGCCCTGGATTATTTTTTTACCGATATTGATGATACCCTTACCACGGGTGGCATTCTGCCATCGGAATCCTATGCCGCGATTTTTGCCCTGGCCCAGGCAGGCATTAAAGTAGTGCCAGTCACTGGCAGGCCCGGGGGGTGGTGCGATATGATTGCCCGATATTGGCCTGTAGAGGCTGTCATTGGTGAAAATGGAGCTTTTTATTTTAGTTATGATCGCCATAGCAAAAAAATGAAGCGCCGCTATTTTTTTGGTGATAAAGAAATGGATAAAGCCCGGGCAGCCCTGACAGAAATAGAACAACAGGTTCGTGAAAAAATACCCCGGGCTAAAATAGCGGCAGATCAGGGTTTTCGCCTTTGGGATCTGGCGATTGATTTCAAGGAGGACTTGCCCGAACCCCTGAGTGCTGAAGAAATTCAGTCAATTTGCCGCATTTTTGAAGATCATGGCGCGCGCTACAAGGTCTCCAGCATACACGTGAACGGCTGGTATGGTGATTTCGACAAGCTCGGTTGCGTACGTCGTTATCTTGAGGACCAGGCTCACCAGAGCTGGAGCGACCTTCGCGGGAAAATCATATACATCGGCGATTCGCTCAATGACGAGCCACTTTTCGCTGGTTTTGACTACAGTATAGGTGTAGCTAATCTCAAGGATTTCTGGGGTCAGCTGGAATATTTTCCGACTTATCTCACCTCCCGAGCATCGGGCGACGGCTTTGTGGAAGCAGTGAAAACCATTCTTCACTACCGTTAATTGGTTGATCAATCACAAATAGGACCTTATTTCGCGAATCCATTTTTTTTTGTTCGGTTTGTTCTCAAAGGCCTTATCCTGGATGAAAAATCTATTAAAAAGTATCTCCTTCCGTTTTTTATTAGCTGAATATTCTGTTTCGAGGATTCAGCTCTGCCGTTTTGAATCTATCGCGGTTTTGCTTGGCTCGGAATTCCCGGAGCCTTTTGGTTTTATTGAGTGATTAAAAAATCGTCTTTTTTCCGGAGCTATGCTGATCATTATGTTTCCATAACCTTTTTTACTCTGAAGCCCGGCATTCTGAATTATATTTTATTCAGTGTGTATCTTGTATTAATTATTATATTTTTATTATTATTGAACCGCTATTATTGTTCTTACTGTATCAATTTTGTGAACCCTTTAAACAGTGTCAAAGGAGAAGTACATAAAAGGTTTTTTGAGAGTAATATAGTAATCAATGATGCATGGAAAAAAATACTGAGCGCTAAAGCGTATAGCCGGTTCGGCGGCATATTGGTGCGGTCGGAGAACTTTGTGGCCAAGCATCAAGGCAGGGTGGATGATATCTCCATCCAGGACCAGGCCGCGACAATCCCGGTCCGCGTAATTGTGGAGGTGGACTGATTGTCAGTTACGATCAGTATCTTGTGTTTGCGAGATCTCATAGAGCTTGCGTTAATGGAAATCTGATGATACTGGCACAGGATGCCTCACCTTTTCTGTATCCTCACGGTTGGACCGGGGCCGGATCCCTGCTTACGGAGCATCGTCGTTGTGTTCCAGAAATTATTGAATACAGCAATCGCTTTGTTTACAAGTCATTGCTGAATGTAAAAACCCGATCAGTGCAATCCATGTGGCCGGCCCTTGGATATTGTCATGTTGGTGGTGAGTCGCGTAGGGTTCATAACTCCCAATGCAATCCGGTTGAGGCCCGGGCCATTGCCTCCTGGGTAAAGAAGAATGAAAATGAAATTACCGAAGGGCGGCAGCTGGCCCTTGCTGACGCCCTTGCTATTATCACGCCCTTCCGGGAGCAGCAGAAGGAGATTGTGCGCGCCTTGAAGGAAGCGGGTGTCAATACAAAGGGCCTTGTTGTTGGAACGGTTCACGCCCTTCAAGGCGCAGAAAAGGCAATTGTCCTTTTCTCGCCAATCTATGGGCGTAATCACCTGAGTGGGTCATTATTTTTCAATCAGTCTTATAATATGCTGAATGTAGCTGTTTCGCGTGCGAAAATACACCTTTTTGTTTTCGGGAACATGGCCCATTTTAGGGCCACCGAAAGGGGAACGCCTTCCGGTGACCTGGCCGCGCTCCTTTTCCGAAGGCCGGAGAATGAGATACCCAATCAGTTTGTGTTTCAGGAACAGGGTATTGCTTTTTTTGATCAGGATCCGGTTAAGCGAGTGGATAAGCTCAAGGCTCATCGTGGTTCGCTTAAGAAGGCCTTTGTAATCGCCCAAGCACGGATAGTTGTGGTTTCTCCGTTTATCACGATAGCCGCCCTGCAGGCCGACGAGATCCCAGCCCTTGTGTCAACTGCTGTGGCCCGCGGTGTCGAGGTGCACGTTCTTACTGACAGTAGCCTTGATCTGGTCGATGGTCAGCTTAGGCCGCAGGCGAGGGAAGGAAGGATTGCCCTGGAAGCCGCTGGAGCCAAACTCTCTGTCCTGTCGGGTATTCATAACAAGACAATCATGATAGATCGTGAGGTATTTATCGAGGGTTCATTCAATTGGCTTTCGGCTGTTCGAGACGAAACCAGTCAGTATCACCGGTATGAGACTTCGCTCGTGGTACAGGCTCCCTACTGTGAGCGCTTTATCCAGCGGGCGGAACAAGAACTCGGGATTGTGTAAGGAAAAAAGCCTTTATCATCAAAAACATTGAATCGCCAATCGAAAACTATGTCATCAAACCTCTTGAAAAACAGGGCTGTAAAATTATCCAGGGTCCTTCGGCTGCTCCGGACAGCGAAACACCCGGGCAGCGCGTCTTTTGAAGACCCTTTGCCCCTTCAACGGTTGTGAAGAACCCTTACGCGCTTTGCCCTGCGGTGTTTGCCGACCTTAGTCAGGACGCGATAAAACAAGTTCTAGGGGTTGTATCTTTCGAATTCTTTGCCGACAACGAAAGCTATTGCCGCATGTTTTTTGCCGGATATTTTCCATAGAGCATAGTGTTAAAAGAGATGAGCCGGGGGTGACCGCGTTAGGGATTGGAGGGGCAGTGTGTTGTTTTTTCAAAAACTACACACTGAAAGCCGGTGGCACGAAAATTTCGTGCCACCGGCTTTCGAAGCGCGAGCGGAGCCCCGGAAAGCCCGGCCCGCCGTAACAAAGTGAAGGCGGGTAACGCCCTGAAAATATTAAAAAAATGATTTCCTGTTCCCAAGGGCCTTTTCCTAGAAAATATCCCCTGGTTTAATTTTCATGGATTTCCCGTTAATAGTAAGTTCAAAGTAGTTGGGAAGGATTCCGTTAAAAATCTGAACAGACACCTGGTATTTGATATTTTTTATTTGGCCTCCAGCCAGGTTTAAGTCCGCTATCATTGTGTTATTTAAACCCTTGCGTACTGTTCCGGACATGGAAGTGTAATTAAAATCCTTTTTTAGATTTGACTTCAGGGTATCAAAACTGAAATTCGTGAATGTCATAACTCCGTCTTCTTCATTATAACTGGCATTTTCAACCTCTTGCCTGAAGCTGATCGATAAATTAGCGCTCATGAAGGCGCGTGTGGTAACGCCAAAGGCCAGGCCGGCCTCTTCTTCGGAAATTTTGCTGCCCACGTTGCAGCCCAAAAACAGGAATAATAGGCTTATACACGCTATGCTGATGCTTGTTTGTTTCATGGTTATTCCTCCTGAGGGTGTGATACTGAAAGTGTGTCTTATTTTTGGATGAATTGCAATGGTTTTATTTTCAGAAAAAAAAGGACCGGCAAAAGCCGGTCCTGAGCTTATTTGAGATTTAACTTAGCAAGGAAAACTGCTGATAGACCCGACATATATCTGGGCAATCAAGAGCGCGTCAACAATATTAACAACATTATCGCAGTTAACATCAAGACATTCCTCCATAACTGTAGTTACAATGGGTAAGCCAACGTAAACCTGAGCCGCGAGCAATGCGTCAACAATATTTACCAGGCCGTCACCATTTCCATCACCTTTGAGAACACAGGTCGTGCCGCCGGTTGAAACTGTTACGGTGCTTCCAGCAACTCTTCCTCCAAGCTCTTCGGCTGAAGGAGCTGTCAGGTTGTTAATGGAAATGCCGACCTCTGATGTGCCTTCAGTGCTGGTTGCCTTTAGGTAGATAACCAGAAGTTCCATGTCAGAACCAGGTCCAATACCGTTTACATCAAAACCAGTGGCAGAGATTTTGCCAGGAGTAGCAGCATTGGCAGCTGCCAGAAAGCCTTGTGAACCTGCTTTTGCGGCACTTGCTTCAGTGGTCGTGTCAGCCAGAAGATAGCTTGTGTTGAAGTTAATATCAATACCATAGGCGGCCAGGGCTGAATTGCCAAGAGTTGTCACTTCAATAGCCAGAGTCAAGCTTTGGCCTGGTTGTACTTGCTTGTTTGCCGGAACAACAGCCAGTTCCACATCGGGGTTTGGCGGAGGTGTCGGTGTTACAACCTGAGTCGGGGCTTCTGTTTCGCTTGGTCCTGTACCGTCAAAAAGAATGTAACCGGAACAGTGCATCATTTCGCTGTTAGAACCGCCGCATGAACTATCCTGCCAAACGGCTGTGTTGGTTGCCTGGTCTTCAGCTTCGAATTTTTCTCCATTATAGATGATATAGTCTAGCTGAACATCCAGACCATTATCAACATTATCATCGTTTGTAAAATAAACGGATATCTGGCCGTTAGCCCTTGTGGAGTACTCGGTCATCGTGGTGGTTAATGTAAAGGTATCGACAATTTCTCCAGCCGCATGTATTTCAATGATTTCACCACCCTTTGTGCCAGCTGCGTTTACGATCAGGTTGGCATTTGGGTCAACAGTTGGTGTTGGTGTTGGCACGTCTGTGGGCGCCATGGTTGTACCGCCCTCCATCAAGGCTTCCTGTACAGCATAATAAGCAGGTTTTGGATTGTAGCTTCGGTCAAAAAGCAGCGGGTTGTCTGTTCCGGGGAAGGTTTGAGGTACCCATGAATATTGGTCTGTTATGCCCCATACCTGGAAAACAGTACAGGCAGGCTGCTGCATGACTTTCTGCATAACACTTTTGTAAATTTTGGCCTGGTTTTCATAATCGGCCGTGCTGGCATTTGGATTGATTCGAACATCCATTTCAGTGATCCAGATTTCAAGGCCTAGGTCAGCAAAGCGCTGCATGTTCTGGGCAAAGCTGTCGTAATTGATACCAGTGTCTGTAAGGTGCATTTGAAAACCGACACCGTCCACTTTGATACCTCGCTGTAACATGCCTTTAATCATATTATAAGCACCAGTGGATTTTGCGCTGACAACATGCATGTTGTAGTCGTTGTAAATCAGCTTGATATTGGGATCAACTTGGGCAGCCCGTTTAAAGGCCAGATCAATAAAATCTTCGCCGATAGTGTTGTACCAGAAAGAGCGTCGGAAAGTACCATCTTCGTTGAAAGCTTCATTAACAACGTCCCAGGCAACACACTTGCCTTTAAAATGATTTAAAACAGCGTCGATATGCTCATACATGCCTGTGATCATTGAATTACGATCGCGAAGGTTTTGTATCCAGCTTGGTGACTGAGAGTGCCAGACCAAAGTGTGTCCATGAACGAGAATATTGTTTTGCTGGGCAAAGCGGACAACATTATCAGCTGTTCCCCAGTTGAACTGACCTCGGTTGGGTTGAAGAGACTGCATTTTCATGGAGTTTTCACTTGTTACGATGGCAAATTCGGTTCGGGCAATTTCCTGGTAGCGCGCGGCATTATTAACAGACTGAAAATTATCCTGCGTTGCATAACCAATTAATTTACCGTTTTGTTCACCTAAAACTCTTAGTCGTTCGCCAGTTTGAGCAATCAGCAATCCTTGCATAAGAAGAAGTGCTAATAGAATAAACAGGGCTTTTTTAATTCCGTTTCGATTCATTCTTTTTCTCCTGATTTTAATATTTTTTATTTGTAATTAGTATATCATAAAATAGGACATTTTAACATTGAAATTTAAGGGAAATTTATAGAAAAATCATTTAATCCTGGCATGTAATTGTTTTTGCATCAAAAAGGCTAATCAGAAAACATGATGCCCCTATCAGTGGAAAAAACCACTTGAGCTCTTGCAAATATCCCATGGTTAGTTACAACTGATTGAAGAATAGTGCTGATTGGCACCAGGAAATTCAGTCACTTGACTCAGACCATCAGCTTGTCGTACAATCCAAACACAAGATGGAAACGCTTGTTTCACCTATCAGAGTCGCTGATAGTAAAAAATGAATCTTTATCTGGCATGAATAAAGGGCGTTGCCTGCCGCTCAGGAGCAGGGCAGGCCGGGCTTTGCGCGACTTCGCTGTTGCTTCGAAGGTTTTGACGCTGAAATAATCAGCGTCAAAACGCTTTGCTTGGGCATTTTTGAAAAAATGCCCAAGCATCGCTCCAATCCCTAACGCGGAAACCCTGGCCGCAGATTCAACCAGGCTAATATAAGAATCGAAAGAAACTTGTTTTTTCAAGGAGGCCAAAATCTCATGAAATATCCAAAGGTAAACTCTTATTTGACCATTGATGATGCACCTTGTGAAAAACTTGAAAAAAAAATCGATTTTCTTGAAAAACACCATATTAAAGCCATCTGGTTTTGTTGCGGCAAAGATCTGAAGCAATACCCTGAATTGGCAGAAGCCATTATCCAGGCCGGGCATGTTTTAGCCAATCACAGCATGGATCATGGTTTTTTTTCCGAACTGACTGTGGATGAGGCCCGTTATCAAATCCTGGAATGTGATAACATTATAGAAGAAATCTATTCAAAAGCAGGAATCAAGCGTCCTGGCAAATTTTTTCGCTTTCCCTATCTGGATAATGGACAAAAAGCAGACTACGGCCGGACAGACTGGCAGCATCCCCATGTTATGGCTATACAGAAAATTCTGAAAAACAGGGGATACGAGCATCCTCCCTTTAAAAATATCAACCACCCCTGGTATAAACAGGGCGGTTTTGATAGATGCATTAATGTGGATTGCAGCTATGACAGCCGGGACTGGGCCTTGGCCGCGGGCAATGAAAGTTTCGGCTTTCATTCCCTTGATGATCTTGTGGCCAGGCTGGAGCAGGAGTTTCCTTCTGAGGGGCGTGATATTGATTCAAATGAAATTGTACTAACCCATGCCTGGGTGCCTTTTGATATTTATTCAGGACTCATAAAGCGTATGCTTGAAAAATCCTTTCACTTCATATTACCGGAAATTTTATAATTATTGGAATTTATCAAATGTGTTTTCAAAGGAGAATAGGATGAATAAAGCGATTATTTTTATCGTCATCTTAATACTATTATATACTTCAGTTTTTGGAATGGATATTAGACTTGGAAGCGTGGCGCCGAAAGGCTCACCCTGGATCAAGGCTTTGAACCAAATAGCTTCGGATTGGCGGCAGATTTCCGGGGGAAAAGTGGCATTAAAAATTTATCCCGGCGGGATGGTTGGTGATGAAAAGGAGATGCTGCGCAAAATCAAACTACGCCAGCTGGACGCGGCTGCCATGACTATTTCAGGAATGAACCAGATTTCCAAAGGAGTGATGGCCATGGCCACTCCGATGATGGTTTCCCGTTACGGTGAGCTTGAATATCTGTTTGAAAAATTGGGCCCTCATTTCGAGGACCAGATGAAAAAACAACGCTATGTCGTGCTTGCCTGGATATTCATCGGCTGGACCTATTTTTTTTCCAAAGCAAAGGTGAGTACGCCGAATGATATGAGGGGCCGTTCAATCTGGGTCCTTAGCAGTAATCAGAGTGAGATACAGGCCTGGAAAAGCGCTGGTGTTAATCCGGTGCCCATGAGCGTGCAGGATGTGTTGCTGTCACTTCAGAGCGGAAAGCTGGACAATCTTTATGCAACCATGACCACCGCGGCAGCCTTTCAATGGTTTGGGATCGCTGACCATATGCTGGATATGCATTGGGCACCCATGGTGGCTGGTTTTCTCGTGTCCTCCACAGTCTGGGACAAAGTTCCAATGGAGTACAGAGAGGAAATGCTAAAGGCTGCCCAAAAAGCAGGAGAACAGGTTTCCCGTGAATCCCTGGAAATCGATAACCAGGCATTAGCTACCATGAAGGAATACGGATTAAAAATTCATAGTCCCAGTGTTGAAGATAAAGCTCAATGGAAAGCCCTGATGGATGAATACCTAGACATTATTATCGACAAAGAGTTTGGACGCGAATCCTATGAACTTGTTAAAAAAACCCTTTCAGAATATCCTGGGAAATAATCCTTTTGGTTTAGGCTGTTGTTTGGTTTGAATTCTGCCTGGATTGGGCAAATCCTGGTATATGTTTCCATTCCAAACCTCTGGGAATAATGACACTTTTTACTCCAAGGGAACTGACTTCATGGATGTTTCGACTTTCATCATCAAAAAATATCATCGCGGAATAGGGCAGGGCGGTTTTTTCTCTTAAACGCTCAAAATGTGTTATTTTTGAACCAGGATAAATCTCGCTATAGCTAAAATACTTTCCAATATCAAAAAGATGGATGAGTTTTTGGGCCCAATCCGGCTTTGATGTCCGTGAAGCCAAGGCCAGCCGGATTCCCTGCTGTGAGAGTGTTTGTAAAATATCGGGCACATCAGGATAAAGGGATAGGCATCTTTCCCGGCTGTCAAAAACAAAATGCCCGCCTTTGACATAGGGAGGTTGGGTGTGATCGCACCAAAGGCCTCCACAATCCCAGAGTGTAAAATCAAGGTCAAATACAAAAAGTTCAGGATGAATCATTAGGCCGATCATAAAGAAAGACCGATGTTTGGTCAATCAGGATGGTGTCAGCATAATTACCATGGCCGGGTTTGACTATTTTTGTGGTAAATTGCATAAAAATGTAGGGAACCCACAAAACCGCACGCGTCAATTTTGCTGTATCATAAGATGAGAGGGTAGGTTTTAAAAGCAGGGTTAAAGCAATATCCGCCTGTGTCTCAGGCTCATTAACCGGGAAATCGAGTTTTCGGGATTGGAACCCTGTCTGGAAAAGCTTGATTCATAAAAATGACATGTTGTAATTATTTTTGAAAAAAGGATTCACTTTAAAAGTGGACCTTATAATAAATGAAAGGAATAAATAAATGAAAGTAAAAAACGTTAAAAAAGTAAGAGTCATATTCATCAGTTTTATGCTTGCTTTATTGTTAACAGTGCCAATGGGCCTGTTTTCACAGTCTTTACCAAGCACACCTTCTTCTGGTTATGATAGAGCGAGAAGCAATATTCAACACGGAGCGGTGAATTATATTAATTATTCTTCATCTGCCACAAACAGTACTCGCCGGGCCAGAATCTATCTACCTCCGGGTTATTCGACAAGTCAGAAATACAGTGTTATGTATTTGCTCCATGGAATCGGCGGTAATGAGGATGAATGGTATCAAAACGGCGCTCCTCATGTAATTCTTGATAACCTGATTGCTGATGGCAAGATCAAGCCTTTTATTCTGGTTTTGCCTAACGGAAATGCCACAGGCGGCGGTGCTTCTGATGGATGGGAGAATTTTACCAAGGATCTGCTCGACAGCCTGATTCCCTATGTGGAATCAAATTATTCGGTGCACACCGACAGGGATCACAGGGCATTGGCTGGTCTTTCCATGGGCGGTGGTCAGACATTTAATATTGCTTTGACGAATCTGAACAAGTTCCCCTATATTGGGTCTTTTTCCGCGGCTCCCAATACAAAATCCACTTCCCAGCTTTTCCCGGACGGCGGCACGGCAGCCAAAACCCAGATAAAGGTATTGTATATTACCTATGGAACAACTGATTCCCTTATTTCTTTTGGAACGGGTGTTCATAATTACTGCGACCAAAAGGGTATTCCCAATATTTACTGGACCATTCAGGGCGCTGGCCATGACTGGAATGTATGGAAACAGAGTTTCTGGAATTTTGCCCAGATGGCCAATAATGCCGGTTTTACCGGTGAATCTGAACCAACACCGACACCGGCTCCTACGGCTGTTCCGGATCCTAATGCTATAATTGTAAGGGCCTCAGGAACTCAAGGTGGTGAAAACCTGGATGTTATGGTTGATGGCAATAGAGTTGCAAGTTTTACCCTCACCGCAAGCATGCAGGATTATTCAACAATCGGGACCGGTTTGGTGGAAATTCACTACACCAACGATGATAATGTAGACAATGGTATGGATGTTCAGCTTGATTGCATTATTTATCACGGTGAAACCCTTGAGGCTGAAGACCAGGAAATCAATACAGCTGTTTGGCAGGATAGTTCATGCGGTGGTTCTTTTTCTGAAATGATGCATTGCTCCGGTTATATTCGATTTAACACAGGCCCGGTACCCACTGCCGAAATCACACCCACACCCATTGTAACTCCTACTCCGCCGCCTGAAGAAGCGGAAGCTGAATTGGCCATTTTGCCAGCCCGGAAATCTGTTGGTATGAACACCAGCTTTACCCTGACTGTTGCCCTGTCTTCTGGTACCAAGGCGATTGCTTCTTATGGCATCGACTTGCTTTATGACGCGAATTTGCTTTCAGTGGATACAGCCGCTATTTCAAGCGGCGCGAAAGCCGGCTCTGCTGGTTTTATGGCGGCTGCTAATCCGGCAACAGCTGGTAAAATTTCCATTACCGGTTTTGATGTGACAGGAGTCGGCCCGGGGACAAACCTCGATTTTCTGACAGTCTATTTAAAATCCGGTTCCATAGGTGGTTCTGCTGATGTTTCTATCCAAGTAAATATGATTACCGACGCCGAGACCATGGATGTCGCGACAAATACGCAAAGTGGTACAGTCATTATTACTAATACAACCCCTGTATGTGAGCTTCTGGGTGATGGAAACGGCGACGGACAAGTCAACATTGTTGATGCCCTGTTGGCAGCTCAGGCTTATGTTTCTTCATTCGTGCCAAGCGATGTTAATCTGGAATGCCTTGATGTGGATTGTAACGGTATTGTAAATATTGTTGATGCTCTCTTGATCGCTCAGAAATATGTTGGATTAATATCTGAGTTTAACTGTTAAAGGTTTACTTTTTTTCCATTTTTTTAACGGCAAGGTTTATCACCTTGCCGTTTTTTTTTAATCTTTTCGGCAAATAAGAGGCTGTTTTATAAGGTCTTGTCTGTCGATCAATTTCACGGAAGCTGTTTTGATAAGCCCCTATTCCTCTTTTGGGCTATCATCCTCTGATGGGTTCTTGTCGTCAACACGGACAATTTCAATTTTGGCTTTTGTCAGGAATACAGCCAACGCGCCGATACCGGCTAATACAGGTGATAGTATGGCAATAGCACCGGCTCCTGCAATACCGGCATTTAGAGGAATCTCCATGAGGACTTCGTTGTTATGATTTTTGATCCGCAGTTTTCGAATATTTCCCTGTTGAACCAGTTCCTTGATTTTTTTTACCAATTCGTGGCCTGAGATTTCGATTTCCTTTACCCAGTCTTTGTTTTGTTTATCTTCTGACATATTTGTTCCTCCTGATTTTTGATGTCTGATTTCTTTATTGTGTATAAATTAGCATAAATCGCCAAAGGTGGAAAGGCGATGAATATTCGCCTTTCCGGGATAGGATCTTCCATAATTTGTGTGGAAGTATAAAGGATTCAATTCCCTTGCCTGTGGCTTTTAACAGAGAGTATTAATATAACAAGAAAGCGTAAAGGGGATGTTACTTCTGGGCTTTGTGAATCTGTATCATTTATTTCATTGAGTTATGCGGCAAATCCTGGTCACATTTTTGGTGTTTTAGCGCGAAAATGAGAAAACATTATTACCTATAATATAAACAGATAAGCTAATGGCCCCCTGAATTTCTGTGAGTGAATATAAAACCCTGTTAAACACTTTGACCTGATTCGGATTGAATAGCACAGCTGGTCATATTCTGAATGACAGAATAAAGTCCAATATTGCCAGAACAAAAGCAATCAAAGGCTAACAAAAAATCATCGCGACCATACCCGGGGATTGGGCAATTCCTTTAATATTTTGGAATTGAATTCAGGTAGTTCCGCGGCTGATTGCAAACCAATAAAAAAGCTGGCTTCTTCGGATTTTTTGTCCCAATCGGAAATGGAGCTGTTAAGATAGGTTCCGAAAATATTGGCTTGAAATAGATATTTTTCGTCCTGTTCCTTAACACGGAATTCCATGGAGCCTATAGTGGGGTCAATTTGGGACGGGAAGCCTATTATGATATTCTGCTGACGGTAGTTGAAGCAAAAATAATTGCCAGCCAGTAGGTATTGGCTTTGCTTGGCTCTAACGGTTTCACGGTAATCAAAGCTGTCGCTATAGGCTGTTACCACCAATTCATCTCCAGCCTCCATTTCAAAGAGGGTGAGCTCGTAGGGCGCTATACTTTGAAGATTGCCTTTTTTATTAAACTCAGGATAATCGATGTGGACAGCGCACAATAAAAAGGGAAACTCGTCAATGAAAAAATAGTCTGTTATCATTTTCATGGGGCTTGCCCAATCTTTATGGCTCATGAGTTGTATATCCCTTAGCCCGTGGAGGGTTTCGTCCATAACGGAAAAGGTGGAAATGTTTTCTGCTTCCTGAATCGCGTTTTTATATTGGATATAACTTCTTCCTGGCCGTGAACATAAAAAAGTCTTACCATTTGCTTCCATGTCAGTAATCTGGCCGCCTTGGAAAATCACCGTAAACATGCTGCCAGCCATTCTGGCTTCACCGGGCATGGAGGCGTCGTTGAAGCGAGTGGCCGGTGGAAACAGTTCTTTAGGCGGATGAGTGGAGAGCTTTCTGTTGCCAAGGGGAGAAAGCTCGATCAGGACATCGTGAATTTTATTCTGGTCCAGAAAGTCCTTTCGTTTTTTATGGAGGTTTTGTAAAAGCCCCCTGTTGCTCGCTGTATGGCTGTACAAAGTTCTTTCATGGCATTTATCCTGAAACACTATATCATGAAGTTCTGTTTTTTTGTTTTCATCCTGAAGGGATTTGAACTGGATTCTATATTTGTGGTTCAGTTTTTGCAAAAAACTGGCCAGGTTCTGATTCTGTTCCGATTCTGAAGAGATTATATCGGAAGCTTGTAAGTCGAGAAAAAGAATAAAATCCCGAAGACCTTTACCAATACCTTTTTTTAGATTTCTGTTCACTTCGATGGGTAAATCTGGAAAAATAGAATCGTAAATAAAATAATCAAAATCGAAGAGGGTTTCGAATTGTTTCAGGTTGTGGTTGAAATAATGGAAATTTTCGGCTGGAATCGCGATTTTATTGAATCCTTGCTGAATATAATGCTCGATACTTTCTTTTCTGTACAAATCTGCCAGTTTGGGCAATAGAATTTCCGGCTTGTAATCAAAAACATCCTTTATTCCTGATTTCCAGGAGTTTTCGATATTCCAGGCCAGTTCAAATTTGCATTCATTGGTGCTTAATGGGGGGTGCATGTTGTGACCGTAGCCCATGGCCATAATAACATCACCTGAGGTTTTTATTCTTTGCTCAATAATGG
Source organism: Spirochaetales bacterium (assembly GCA_016937215.1). Lineage (GTDB taxonomy): Bacteria > Spirochaetota > Spirochaetia > SZUA-6 > JAFGRV01 > JAFGWI01. Next base: position 24,623 of record JAFGWI010000292.1, read on the forward strand.
TGATCACGTCCTGAAGTTTCTCGGGTGATTTTTCCAGTAGAGGGAAACTGGGAATAGCCCAGTGCAGAGGGATTCGGTCCAGATCAAGGGATTTTTCAATGGCAGCCAAAAAGCTGAGGCTTTTTGTTTGAATGTAATCCGGATCCGCGTTGTTCCAGATAATACCCAGGTATAAATTTAATTCTATGGCCATGTTGTTCCTTCTGTTGGTAAAATCCTTTATACAGGTTATTTTGCCCTGTGTATAGTCAGCAATCCGAAATCAAGACCATAAAATCGCGCAAAAATATGGCCCCTTGTTTAAACTGTTCTAAATAAAGCCCTTATTTGAATGGCCTCTGTGTTTTTCTGTCATATGGCGCAATTCGTAAAATCCCCATTCAAAATCAGGATTCTGACCTGTGGATCATTCTAAGTTCAAAATGACCCCTGTTTACAAAATCGGCTATTTTTCAGGGTTTTTAAACTAAATAATGCGTAATTGTTTTGTTTTTCCTGGCAAATTTTTTGGGGCGTTGCCCGGAGCAGGTTAGAGAGGCCCGCGACATCCGGCTTTGTCCGGCGAGCTCTTTCCCCTTGTTCCGGGCCGGGCTTTCCGCAGCTTCGCTTCGCTTCGGCCTCCTCGCCTGGCAATTGGCCAGGCTGCGGGGTCCCCCTGAGGGGTTTTGAAAAACCCCTCAGGGGCTGCTCCAATCCCTAACGCGGGGTAAGGGTTATCAGCGTGAGGTGTTTGAAGCCGGCCTGTTAACAAAGCTAAAGGCTTGTCCTAGCCAAAGGTCTCTGGTGCCAAGGCGTTAGGGATTGGAGGGGGGCGAGCCTGTTTTTCAAAACAGGCGAAGCCAACAAAAAGCCGGCATTTTTTTTGCCGGCTTTTTGGTCGGAGCCGAAAGGCGTAGCCCCGTAAAGCCCGTGCCCGGCGCCCGGGAGGCGCTTATTCTATTCAGGGTAGAAGGCCCAGGTTGGTGTGAAGCTCCGGGCAACGCCTAAATAAGTAAATAAGGCTAGTTGACACGGATTTTTAATATATAATATAGAAGAAAAAAATGAATTCTTGGGCTTTACAAAAGTATAAAAAAACGATAATACTTAGCCAGCTTTATTAAAAAAAATTGAAGGATTTTTTTAAAATTTATATTGATCAATTTTTAAGGAATTTGTAATTTACCCTATAATAATCACAATCAGTTTATTTTCTTAAAAAATCTAACAATAGGAGGAGAAATCTATGAAAATCAAACCATTGGGAGACAGAATATTGGTTAAGGTCGTCGAAGGTGAAACAAAAACCGCCGGCGGTTTATTCATCCCTCAAACAGCTCAGGAAAAAACCCAGGAGGGTATTGTTGTGGCAATCGGCGATGATAAGGACGCGATTACTGTCAAAGAAAATGACAAGATTATGTACGATAAATATGCCGGGACCACAATCAAGATTGATGGCGTTGAGCATTTGATTGTGAAAATGGCTGATATTTTAGCGATTATTCAATAATTTTATATTTTTTGAAAGGAGATTATAATGGCTAAACAATTAAAGTTTGACGAGAATGCCAGAAGAGCGCTTCTCGCTGGTGTTGAAAAAATGTCTAACGCGGTAAAAGTGACTCTTGGTCCTAAGGGACGAAATGTTGTTTTGGATAAGAAATTCGGAGCTCCTACCGTGACCAATGATGGTGTGACAATTGCAAAGGAAATTGAACTGGAAGATCCCTTTGAGAATATGGGCGCGCAGCTTTTGAAAGAGGTTGCAACCAAAACCAATGATATTGCCGGTGACGGTACCACAACAGCTACTGTTTTGGCTTACTCTATCATTAAGGAAGGTTTGAAGAGTGTGGCTGCCGGTATTAACCCAATGGAATTAAAACGCGGTATTTCCAAGGCTGTTGAGACAGCTGTGGCCCATATCAAAGGCCAGGCAAAGGAAATCAAAGACAAGGCCGAGATTTCCCAGGTTGCGTCGATTTCCGCTAATAATGATAGTGAAATTGGTGATCTGATTGCTGATGCCATGGATCGTGTTGGTAAAGACGGTGTTATCACTGTTGAGGAATCCAAGTCTATGGAAACTCATCTTGATGTTGTTGAAGGTATGCAGTTTGACCGCGGTTACCTTTCACAGTATTTTGTAACCAACCGCGACACTATGACAACGGTTCTTGAGAATCCCTACATTTTGATTCATGACAAGAAAATTTCCAACATGAAGGATCTTCTTCCTTTGCTGGAAAAAATTGCTCAGACAGGCAAACCCATTCTCATTATTGCTGAAGATATTGAAGGCGAAGCATTGGCCACTTTGGTTGTTAACAACCTACGCGGTACTTTGAATGTCTGTGCTGTTAAGGCTCCTGGTTTTGGCGACAGACGAAAAGCCATGCTCGAAGACATTGCCTATTTAACAGGCGGCCAGGTTATCAGCGAAGAGCTGGGCATGAAACTGGAAAACTCTGAAATCGATCAGCTGGGCCGAGCCAAATCCGTAAAGGTGGACAAGGAAAACACAACCATTATCGAAGGTTCAGGTTCTGAAAAGGACATCAAGGATCGAATCGCACAGATCAAGGTCCAGATTGAAGAAACAACCAGTGATTATGACCGTGAAAAACTGCAGGAACGTCTGGCAAAACTGGCTGGTGGTGTGGCTGTTATTAATGTTGGCGCGGCCACAGAAGTTGAACTGAAAGAAAAGAAACACCGTGTTGAAGATGCTCTTTCAGCGACTCGTGCTGCTATTGAAGAAGGTATTGTTCCCGGTGGTGGAGTCGCTCTTCTTCAGACCGTAAAGACCCTTGATGAAGCCAATATCGACGCTCTTTCTGCTGATGAAAAAGTTGGTTTCAAGATTGTCAAGCGCGCCATGGAAGAACCTATCCGACAGATCGCCACTAACGCTGGTCTGGACGGAGCTATTATTGCTGATAAAGGCAAAAACGAAAAAATCGGTGTTGGTTTTGACGCGGCCAAAATGGAATGGAAAGACATGGTTAAAGCCGGTATCATCGATCCGGTCAAGGTTACACGAAGCGCTCTTCAGAATGCTTCCTCTATTGCCGGTCTTCTTCTTACAACCGAATGTGCTGTTACCGACCTTCCTGAAAAGGACGCGCCTGCTATGCCCGGCGGAGCCGGTGGCATGGGTGGTATGGGCGGCATGGGCGGTATGCCTCCATACTAAGAGTTTTAAGCTTAAAGCTCTGGCCTTTGGCCTTAATTACTATAAATGCGGCTGCTTTTCCTTCGGGGAGGGCAGCCTTTTTTTTGGGCTCTGTTGTTGGCTACTTGTGGTTTGGCTTTTGAAGTGAATTGGAATAGCGTGTTATTAGAGTTTCACCGATGTATTCGAAGTCATATGGAAGAAAGTAGAAATACTTTTTCCGAAGTAACCAGCTGGATTTTTTCACTCGATTTTTATGCCTGGTTGAGTTGGTTCAACATTGTTTTGAGCATTGCGTGATAATTAAACCCGATTGTGTCGGGACGAGTTATTCAAGCAAGTGTAAAGCCGCTTTGGTGTGATTTGTGGTGAAGATATTTGACTTCTTTCATCTTCATTGGAATCTTATTTAAAGAAAAGATAACACGCTACTCATTATTTATTAATGGATACAGGGCAAGATAAATCCGATGATATGTTTTTCAGGAGGGTATCTATGCAATATAGAAAATTATTTTTTTATGTCATCTTTGTTTTTATGTTTACAGCTTTGTGGGCTAATGGAGCATCTGAAAGAAGCCCTGAGGCCACACTCACACTTGATGATATTCGCTTGTATGTGGATACGCAAAACAGTCTTGTGCGTATGCAACGTCAGGAAAATTGTGATTGGGACCAAGTACGGGCTCTTTTTAAAAAGGTCGAACCCTTTGTTGCAATCATTGATGAATATGGCGGTTCTAAATATTTGGAGGAAATTCCCGAAGCCATTGAAAAATGCGCGGCTGGCGAAAATATGGTAGTAAATAGTCAAATTACAGGAAAGGGATTTAACCATATTACTTTTTTAGCCATAGAACGGGAATTGGATCGAATGTATAGAAGTGAAAATATGGCGGAAAATGCCAAAGGAATAGCTGCATTGGCTGAAGGGATTCGTGCTCCTTTTCAGCGCAGGGACCGGAATTTTTTTCCGGAAACAAAGGAAATGGAAAAGGGTTTTGATGAATGTTTAAAATCCTTGGCAGATTCAAATAAATCGAATTTTCCTGTTATCAGGAGAAAATTCGAGGATCATATGTTCCGGAATTTCGCTTTATGTGTTTATTATGAAATCCATGAAACCCAGGTTAATCGAGATGAAAATCAGGAATTGGCGGAACGTCATTTAATGGAAGGTGTGGTTTATTACAGGATAATCGCTGACAGGGTTAAAAAGAACAATCATAAATCTCATGTTTTTTTAAGTAATATGCTAAACAGTACCATTTATAAGGCCGATGAAACAAGTTTTATGGATTATTTAAAGCAAGGGATGGGTGATATTCCTTTAATTTAAGGGCATTATTTCTGAGAAAGTATTTATGCTTTTTCCAATTTCAGTCCGTCTTTTCAGGCTGACGATGTGCTTAATACCATCTTTCATAGAGGCTCTTGCAAAACTGAGGTTTTGCAAGAGCCTTAATTCTAAATAATATTAAAAATTACCTAAGTTCACTGCGGAGTGTGGGATTTAATTAAACACACAGGTTTTTTCGAAATAATGCTCCCGAAAAGCCCCGTTAAGCAAAGTTTATTTGTTTGGTTAACGCTGGAATTTTCTTTCCAGACGTTAGTGTTTGAAAAGATGTGAAGCTCAATTTGGTTTTAGATTGCGCAATTTTTAACAAATCTCTAACGTAATATTAAAAAATATTCATTATGTTAAAGCCCATATTGTAAAAGTTGGAAGAACAGGATGTTGAATCAGAAAACAAAAGCGAACGGCTCTTTTATAAACAGAATGATAGTGGTTCTTGGGCTGATGCTGCTCTGGAACCTTGCTGCCTGTAACACTGAAACAACTGAATTAAATAATTGGCCTGAATTGCTTTGGGTTACAGGTTCTGAGGCGCTTGTAGCATGGGTGAGCGATACAGAATATCGGGGTGAAATTTTTTTTCGTTCGGCCCAGGATGAACAAGAGCAGAAGGCTGAAGAAGAAAATATTCCTTCTCGTTTTCACGAGATTATGTTGAAGGGTCTTTCATCGAATACATCTTATTTTTACCGCCTGAAAAATGAAGAAACCAGTTTTATGTTTCAAACACAACCGGATTGGGCGGAATCCTTTTCTTTTCTTATTGCTTCAAATATTCATGGGGATGATATCATGAATATGATTATGTCAGAAATGAGCCACTTTGTTATTTCTCTTGATTCTTTGTCCCGGGAAAAATCAATGGCGCCTGTAAGAGCCTTTGTTCCTGTTTTAACTGCCTCAGGACAATCTTCACCCTTTCAGGAAACGCTTCAAGGCAGTGATCACTACCAAAAGATAAATAACTGGTTCTATGATTGGGGTGGACTTCGATTGATTTTCATTAATAAGCCTGATGAGAGAATCGGAGATTTGCTTAAGGCTTCTCAGGCTCATACAATAGGTGTTGTTATTAACTCTCAGGTTTTAGGTAATAAAGAGGAAGTTGCTTCCCTTTTGACTGGTGATTGTTATCATCTTCCCTTTTATGAAGAATTGACAATCTTTAATCAGGATCATCCTTCCCAAAAGGCCAGTTTTGTTTTGATTTCTGGTGTTGATCGTCAGTTCTTGAATTGTAATGATATTGTTTATCTTTCATTAGGTGATGAAGGCTTGAAGTCAGCTTTACGAGTTGATATTGATGTTGAATACGCCTCTGCTTATTTTCTTTATGATGACGAGGAAGTGAGTTTAAAGGAGCTTCCTATGAATCGAAAACTGACCTGTGAAGAGTGTAGACATTTGGCTGATAAAGGAGCCTATGAAAAAAGCATTAACGCCTATCAGGATTTTATCGCTCAGAACCAAGGGCATTTCCAGATAGATGATGCCTATTATGCGATCGCCGATATTTACGATGAAAAACTTTTTCAACTAGAAGATGCCCTAAATTGGTATCAAAGGCTTTTAAAGGAATATCCGGCTAGTCATTTAGCCTCATTGGCGACACAGCGAATTTATTATCTGGAAACTTATAAAAATGATTTTGTTCCTTTGTCCCGTTTTGACCGTATCAGGAAAATCGAAATGGCCAAAACCAAGGGAGAAGAAAAGAATGTCTGTGAGAATCTTCGTGCTGTTGAAGAAATTATTCGCGAGTATCATGATAGTCCTTTGGCGCCGGTGATGAAATACTGGGTGGCCAAACAGTATAAATTATTTGACGCTGATCAGGCGATTCTTGTTTTTAAAGAGCTGGAGGAAAATTATCCCGGGGCCCTGGAGGCCCAAGAAATTGCTTTGGATATTGGCGATACCCTTTATGAGGCAGGTCGCTATTATCAAGCCAAAGAGGCTTATGTGGCTGCATTGGATGCTCTTCCTGATCTTGAGGCAACAATAAAGGCCCAATTACTGCGTTCGGAACGAAATATTAATCGGAGAAATTTGGCAATAGCTGCCTGGTTTCTTGTAATCCTAACTATGGGTGTTTCCATATTTTCGCGGCCATTAGGATTTGATGGTAAATCGTTAATTTTCGCCTTACTTTTTTTTATTATTTTTGGGATTATTGTTTTTTTCGCTGCCTGGCTGATTTGGGAACAATTTACCAGTGAAAGTGAAATGATTTTGTTGGTCATTTTCTTTTCTTTCGCCGCTGCTGCCGGAGTTTTATTTTCTAAAAACATTTATCATAAATATGTTCTCGGTATTATCGCAAAGAATAGCTCAAATTCTCTTGTGTCAGGAAATAACTTGATCATGGGCTTATTGGTTGTTGTTAAAGGCCTGGTTCTTTTTCTGAGTGCCTGGTATTTGAGCATTTTCCATATCAATGAACATCTGCTTGTGGCATTTGGATTTTGATTGCTTGGGATATTCTGTAAATTGACACTAAATGAGGTTAATAATGAAAAAAGAAAAAAAGCAACCCTGTATATTGGCAATTAAAAAAGGCTATAACCCTAATTCCAGTTCTGTGGGCAGCGACCTTCCGGCTTTTTTGTTTTTTGTTTTAGCAGCAGGCGGTGTTGGTGTTTTTGTCGCGAATCTGATTTCATATTTTCAAATATTGTTTAGTCAAAAAAAAGTTCATGAAGAAATCCAAAAGAAATGATAAAAAAAACAGGACTTATTACACTCTTAGTTTTTTGGCTATTACTTATAATTTCGGGCTGTGAAAAAATCAAACTTGCAAGAGATGCTCAAAGCTTTGATTTTCGTCTTGAAGGGCTTGATCATCAGCGTTTTTATTTGAATAAGCAAAAGGGCAAGACCGTTGTTTTAGTGTTCTGGGCAAGTTGGTGTCACAGTTGCAAAGAGTTGCTGGTACATTTGGGTGAGTATCTTGAAAATCATCGTCGCGAGGATTTTCTTTATATTGGCGCGGTCTGTATTGATCCGGAGAATAAAGATCTTGTCCTGAATATTCAAAAGAATTTTAACTTGACCCTCCCTATTCTTCTTGATTCTGAAGCCAAGCTTCATACACAGTTAGGTTTGAATAGTGTTCCGATAACCTTGATTTTTAATTCAAAGGGAGAACTTTCTTCAAAGGAAGAGGGCTTCACTGAGTTGATATGGACGCGAATTAAAAAGACTATCAGCAGATTAACTTCTGGATAAGGAATGATAATGGCTTCTTTTAAACAAATTAAAAAAATCCTGTTTACTTTGATAATGGTTGCGGGTTATCAGGGCTTCGCGGAAGAAACAGGATTTTTGATAAACCCCTATTTACTGGATATCACTGAAACCTCGGTTGTTGTTGCTTTTCATTTAGCTGAACCCATGGAAGCCCGCGTAAAAGTCTGGGATAACGCAGAGGAAAAGCTATTCTTTTCGGAAAAGGGGGTGTCACATTTTGTTACCATTACAGGATTGAAACCGGGGCGTTCTTATCATTATCAAGTTGTTTGTGGTGACGCTTTGATTCAAACAGGGGCAGAGGATTCTTCTTATCAGATTAAAACTGCCTGTTTACCTGGAGAATCCTTTAGCTTTGTTGTTTTCGGAGATCCCCGGCCTGGTGATACCATGACTTCTCTTAATCATCGACGAATTATCGAACAAATTGCACTTTACGAACCCAATTTTCTTCTTGTGCTGGGTGATATGGTAGATGATGGTTCTGTTGTACAAGAATGGGTAAATTTTTTTCAGGTGGAAAATCAGCTTCTCAGGTCATCGGCCATTTTTCCTGTTCTGGGTGATAATGATTATGTTTTAGGAAAGGGCCATTACGCCCGGTTTTTCCCAAAACTGCAGAAAGGCTATTACAGCTTTCAATGGGGCGGAATTCAATTTTACGGATTGAATGCTTGGGGCACCCGGGCTGGTCAGGAAATCAGCGAGTTTAATCAGGACAGTCCCCAGGTAGAATGGTTGGTGTCGCAGCTTCAAACAGAGGTGGCGATTAATGCTCCTTTCCGGGTGGTCTTTTTACATGATCCGGTTTATATATCCCGAGGACGCTCTTCTGATCTTTTGCGTGAAACACTGGTACCTGTATTTAAACGATATCGGGTGGACCTTGTTTTTGCTTCATGGCATCTTTATGAGCGTTCCCAGAGTAACAATACAAGTTATATCATTTCAGGTGGTGCTGGAGCAGAACTCATCTGGATGAATCCCAATCCCTCCTATCCTTCACAAGCCGAGGCCAGGGAATATCATTTTTGCCGCGTTAATGTTAATGCCAATGCCCTTACTATTCGGAGCATATCCACCGATGGAACAGTATTGGACACTTTTTCCCTTTCTCCCCGTTCCCAGGATAAACAACAGGAGAAAAGTGTTCTCGATAATGCCAAACGTCTGAAAAAGGATTTGGTTTTTAATGCCGGACAGGAGGAGCTTCCATTAATTCTTTTCTCCTATGACTGCCAGTTTTGTAAGCTGTTACTCAAGGAAGTGTTGCCTCGCAAGGCTCTGGAGGAAGGCATTACCTTGAGGGTTTCCTATTTTGATTTAGCTAAAGAGGGAAGTTACGATCTGTTTTTGAATGCTGGAATGGAATTCGGGCGGCAGGATTCCGATGTACCGGCTATTTTTATCGGCGTATCGGTTTATGGAGGTGAGGAAGAGGTTCTGCGCGGACTGGAAAACGAAATCATGGATTTTAAAATTTCTCCGGATATGTATTACGCAAAGAGTGTCTCAGCCTTTGGTGAAGTTCATAATACTGATATGCTGGGGGAAGAGGCTTTTTCAGGCCTGACACTGGGGCTTGTTTTTGGAGCGGGGTTTCTCGACGGGATTAACCCTTGCGCCTTTACAACAATGATTTTTTTGATCTCTTATTTGAGTGTTGTAGGCGCTACCCGAAACCGGATGCTTTTAACTGGCGGTATTTTTACTTTGTCGGTTTTCCTGACCTACTTTGTTATAGGATTGAGTTATTTTGGCATTGCTCGCCTTATCATGGAAAATAATGGTGTCACCTTAGTGATTAATGGGATATTACTGATTTTTGTCCTGGTTTTGGCTGTGCTATCATTAATGGATTATTTTAAATGCCGACAGGGGAAAATCAAGGAAATGGTTTTGAAATTACCTGGAAAACTAAGCGAAAAAATCAAAACACATATCAGGAGATTCGCTCGCCATTCAGTGGCCTTAGCTGGTGCCACCTTTTTACTGGGGATTGTTATTTCAGGCATGGAATTGACATGCACGGGTCAGGTATATATTCCCATTGTAACTATGATTTCCGAACCTCAACATCGGGCTATGGCTGTATTTTATCTTTTGCTTTACAATTTGGCCTTTATTATTCCTCTTATTGTGATATTTTTGCTGGCGACTTTTGGAGTTACATCCAGAAATCTGGAAATCTTTTTCAAAAAACATGTGGCAAGTGTTAAGTTGGCTTTTTCTGCTTTGTTCGCGGTCATGGCATTAGTGATAGTCTGGAACATAAGGTTGTTGTTATGAAAATTAAAAATCGAATTTTTATCCGTCCGACATTGAAGACACTTTTGATCACTCAGGTACCAGTAAAAAAAATATCATCTTCCCTGACTGATCAATTTGAGCTGGACACATTAGTACTCACAAATCGTAGGAATAAACAGTCTCCAATGATCCTCCGAGTAAAAAAAGGTTATAATCCGAATTCCAGTTCCATGGGCTCCTTTGTTTTTTCTTTGCCTGGATTGCTTTTTGTGTTCACATTGGGCTTTGGCTTGGTACTTGGTCTGGTGATGTCCTTTTTTAAAAATCCCCTTTTAGCTGATAACAAGAAGCAGAACTCTGCCGGGCTTTTGTCACCGAGTAATAAGCAGGAAAAATTATGAAACAGATTTTTTTTATTATTTTGTTTTTTCTGGTTTACGGGTTAAGCGCTGATTCTTCGGATGAGATTCACAGAGCTGTGTCTCTTCTTGAAAATAGTTTTTTTTCTCAGGGAATCGATAAATTGCAAAGTGTTCTTTCAGATGAAGCCACTGATGATAATTCCAAAGCCCGCGCCCTCTATGAGTTGGGTCGTTTTTACGAAGATCAGGCGGGGGATTTTGACTCGGCTTGTAATTTTTATCGCCGTGCTTCACTCATGGAAAATTTGCCTAAGGAGCAGCCTATAAATGAAAAGGCTGTTTGGGCCTTAAAAAAGATTGAAGCTTGGGAGAATCAATTCACGTCGCAAATAAGGAGTCTGGATAAAGCCAGAGCCGATAGTTCATCAGAATTGAACCGGGAATTATATAACCAAAATATCAGTAAGCTGAAAAAAATTATAATCGCTTCACCCGACTTTCATCGTACCGCGGAAGTTTATTATTATATCGGTATTTTTCAAAGTCGCTTAGAAAGCTATGGAGAGGCTATTAAGTCATTTTCAAAAGCTTTGTCTATCCGGCCTGGTGTGAATTTGTTTTTGGACGTGGATTGGCAAATTCAAACCGCTGAAACCAATCGAACTCGATTTGTTATTCGATGGGTTTCATGGGGGATGGCTTTGGTCCTATCTTTTCTGGGGATATTCTTGTTTTTCATCGCCAGGCCCTGGGTCTGGTGGAAACCCGTGGAAATGATAAAGCCTTTGGCAGCCATTCTTGTCTGGTCTGTATTTTTTTATGGCACGGCATTTATGCTTAGTCAATGGGTACCAGACCGTCCTTCCGAGGACTTGGTCATGAAATTGGCACCCACCTTTATTTTTTCAAATCCTGGCAGCCCGGGATCGGAGATTTATCATATCTATTATTTTTATGGAATAATCGGGATAGTGCTTCTCTATCTTTTTTCTTTGTTCCTGGGGCAACTTAAATTTCCCTTGCTACGAAGCCTGTCCCTGGTTTTTTCCGGAGTACTGATTTTCGCATCGCTATCCGGATTATTTTATATCAAATATTGTGATAAAAAAAGTTCTTTATATCCCCAGACAAACGCGTTAACAGGATATTTTACTGGTTACATGCGTTTTTATCAGCAGGATCCCGAGCCTCTGATACTCACCCGGCCGCGTGAGTACACTAATCTCTCGGTGATTTATGTTGATGATTCGGTTTTTGCCCAATGGATTGTTGAACATTGTCCCTATGATCAACCAGGGGATGAAGTTAATATAGAAAATGGTCCTTTTCAGGAATGAGAAGGACGATAAATTGGAGATGGGTTTTATGGTTTTTTGGTTAAAAAGAATCACTGCCGGAAATATGTTTACATTTATCGGCTTTGGTTTTTACCTTTTTTTAATTGCAAATTTGCTTTTTTACTTTATTCCATCACCTCAACCCGGAGTTCCTGAGATGAGTTACAATGAAAACCGTGCTTTAGGTAATTTAAAGTCCATACATCAGGCCCAGGAAGTATTTCGCGAAACTGACCGAGACCAGAATGGTAAAAATGCCTATGCTTCTTTCTATATTCATCTTTGGCAAGCTGTTGACGATACTGGTGAAGTGGTACCGGTAAATCTTATTTCCAGGAATCTGGCTTTTGCTATGGGGCCTTCACGGGAGATTAATGGATATTATTTTAAAGACATTCATTTCCGCTTTGATGACCAAGGCCGCGAGGTTCTTCTGGACCCTGAAAAAGAATGGGCTCTCACTGCTGTGCCTGTTCAAATGGGATTGACCGGCCGTTTTATTTTTCTTATTGATCAAAAGGGCGGTGTTTATGTGAAAATGGCTTATGAGGCTCCGGATATATTTCCTTACGACCCGATAAGCTCGGGGTGGGTTCTTGTAAAAGACAAAATAGATATGGATGCTTTATGATAAACAGGTTGGGCTTTGTTTCTGCTTGTTAAGGTTAGTCCACAGAAAATCCGTGTTTTTCCCAAATTACCTGATTTTCCGTTTTTTGTAAAAATCGGAAAAACTCATGTGCCGCCTCAGGGGATTGAGAGTATTTCAAAATTGATACCATCAGCCTGATTTCTCCAAGATCACTCTGGCCAAAGCTAGCTGTGGTGATGACATCCACGCCTTTTTGAGGGCTTTGATTTTTTGGCAGGTCGATGATTTTTAGTTTATCACCAAATGAAAACGCGACTGGCCGCCAGATCAAGGCAGCCTGGATTCCGCCTTTCAGGATTTCTCTGGCTGCTATCAAGTCGTTCTTTGTTACTAACACAATGTTTGGCTGAACCTTGTCAAGAAGGCCCGCTTTTTTCAAGGTATATGCCCACAAATATCCGGAGGTCGAATAGAGAAAATCACAGGCCCCAATGCTAACTTCTGGAATGGCGAGATCCACTAATTCCTTGATATTTTGTGGATTTTTTTTATCAACAACTATGGCTATCGAGGCCTTTGCTACAACAGCTTGTCTGTGGTTTTTGTCCTCCAATATATAATTATAGGGGTCCAAAAGAAGAGCTAAATCTCCGTTACCCTGGCTGATTAACTGACTAGTTAAAGCAGCGCTTTTTTCATATTCAATGAAGAGTTTATACTTGTAAGTTTGAGCAAAGCTTCTGGATAGTTCTTCACAAGCCTGACGGGTTGTTTGATCAGCATAAATAAATAAAGCCCTGTTCCCATTATCTTGCTTTTTATAACAGCGATAGGTCGATAATGAAGTAACACAAATAAACATAATCATTAGCAATCCAGGAGTTTTTGAATTGTATTTCATCGATTTTTCTTTCCTTAAAAAATAATTTTTTTGTATGTGTTTAGCGGAATGTGATTGTATATGCCTTAGGGATTGAAGCCATGTTGATTCATTTTTTCAAAAATGAATCAACAAAGCGTTTTTCAGCTCATAATTTCAAGCTGGCTTCATGTGCGAGCGGTAAATACGAAGTATTTATGACCAGCACTGAAAAATCTTTGGAGGTGAAGGCCGAAGTGGCGATAAGCCAAGCCTGAAAGCCTCTGGGCTTACCAGATAACGTCCAAGGACATCTGCTAAACAAATACTATTATTTCTGTTGTCCGGGTTTTTTAGGATTTTTCGCTTTCATAATAATCTTTCGCACGATTTTAAAAGGACTATAGGTCCTGTCATTTGACGGAATGAAGCGATGCCCTGAAAAGACAACCAGACTAGTCTTCCTTTTAATTTTAACTATAACTTTAAAAGGCTGTTATTTTAGTAATATTAGATTTTCATGATTTCTTCGGCTTTCTTATGACAAATTGTATTTAATCTGATAGTTTATGATTTTTAGGAGGTTATCATGAAATTCCGATATGAAAATTTCGGGGGAATTATTGCCAGCAACGCGCCCCCTTTTTTAGCTTTTGTGAATCGTGAATACGCGCGAAACCAGGGATACGAAGAATCACCTCTTTGGCAAGGAAATGATGATATCGATATATTGACCGCGCCTACCGAGGTCCATCTTGCTATAACCAGCACTTGTACCGGCGATTGTCCTCATTGTTATATGGATTCCGGCGCCAGGGATCCTGATGAGCTGGATACAATAGGTTTAAAAAAGGCTCTCACGGCTCTTGCCAATATGGGAGTGTTTCATGTGGCCCTGGGTGGAGGTGAAGCTCTGCTCCGGGATGATCTCTTTGAGGTGGCAGCTCATGCAAGGAAGATAGGACTGGTGCCCAATCTCACTGTTTCGGGTTTGAATCTTTCGGAAAAGAATGTTCATAAAATGAAAGTTTTTGGTCAGGTTAATGTCTCGGTGGATGGAGTGGGGGACGCTCATGCTGTTTTTCGCGGCCCACATAAATTCCTGCAAGCTGACAGTGCCCTTGACCTGCTGATAAAGGCTGGTGTACCTACAGGTATAAATTGTGTTGTTGGGCGTTCCAATTATGGCGGGTTAAAGGATCTTTTTGCCTATGCGCAAAAAAAGGGCGTCAATGAACTTGAGTTTCTGCGGGTTAAACCTTCGGGACGCGGTCTTGATTTATATTATAAAGAACGCCTTGATTTTAAGCAATCCATCAAACTGCTGCCTCTTTTATCGAATTATTCCAGAAAATTTAAAGTACCTGCTAAAATCGATTGCTCCTTTGTTCCTATGTTGCTTTGGCATCGACCGTCGAAAAAATTACTTTTGGCTAATGCGACCTATGGCTGTGAGGCAGGTAATGTATTAATAGGCGCTAAAAGCTCAGGGCGTGTTAGCGGTTGTTCCTTTCTTCCTGCTCTGGATTTAACCATTGATCAGTTAGCTGATCAATGGGAGGAATATCCTGCTTTTCAGGAGCTCCGCCATTGGCCCGAACAGGCTGCTGAGCCCTGTCGCAGTTGTGGTTATCTGAAAATTTGTAAAGGAGGTTGTCACGCGGTAGCGGAGAAAATTACCGGTAGTCTTTGGGACCCTGATCCGGACTGTCCGCGTGTGATTTTATATAGACAATTTAACAGGGCTTAAAGAGTTGCTGTATTTCTGGTTTTAAAAATGATAGCGCTCTTATTTATTTATAATCATATGCTCATGTTTTTTTAATCAATTTGAAATAGAGTGAGCCAAATATTTAATTTTGTAAGGATGATTTTATGATGATCCAGTATATCCTTGTTTGGCTTAAGTCTGTAAAGACCTGTTTGTTACTTCTTATGCTTCTAGTTTGCTTTTCATGCATTGATAATCAGGATTCAATGACCCGAAAAAAACCTCTTCTTCTCTATGTGGGAGGGACTATGCGGCCGGTGATGGAAGAGATCGTTAACCGTTATTCTCTGGAAACCGGTCAGCTCTTTGAGTTGGATTACGCGGGAAGCGGTGAGCTTCTTATCCGCATGTAGCAGACAGAAAGGGGCGACTTATGTATTGCCCATGATCCTTTTGAAGCCGCTGTCCGTCGTCGGGGAATGGCTAATGAAACCTGGACTCTGGCAACAATGGAACCTGTGATTGTGGTACAGCCTGGAAATCCACATGATATTCAGGGCCTTGAGGCTTTGATTAATCCGGAAATTAATCTTCTTCTCACCGACCGCACCTACTCCACCACAGGCCATCTGGTGACCAGGATGTATGAGAAATTGGGGCTTCTGGATGAACTGGAAGAAAATATCACTGCCCGGCTTCGCTGTCCCTGTACAGCGGCTAACGCTCTTACTCTTGAAACCGCCGACGCGGCGATTGTCTGGAATGTCGTCGCTGGTTTACGAAAAGACAAACTGGATATTATTGAAATTGCGCCGGATCATCGACTTAAGCAAGGCGTGGATGTTGTTACAAGTGCTACTTTTGGCCAAGTGGATATGAGTGTGACCAAGGTTTCTGTGGCATTGCTAAAATACTCTCAAAACCCTGATGCCGCCAGGGCCTTTGCTGTATACGCCTCTTCTTCTCGTTGTGCCCCTATCTGGAAGGAATTTGGTTTTCTTTCCCCTTCAAGTGAAAAGTGGTAAATCAAAAACTAACAACTATTTTCATTCTTTTTTGCGTTTATTATTAAAAATGATCAACACAGTGATTCCCCCTGTTATCAGGACCAGGCTGATGATCGTGATGATCATTACCATATTCAAGGAAGCCTTGTCCTCTGTGTCTAATTGAATGGTTTTTACCAGCTGGAAGTTTTCACTTAGTTTTATATCGTCTTTTACGTCTCCGAAAAGCTCCTGTTGTTTGAATTCTATCATGGAAGAAAGGCCAACCAGGGGAATATCTTCATCTATCCACGCTTCGCCGTAGGCTTCCCAATCAGCGCTTATAAGCAAGTCCATGCCGGGATTATCGCTTTTTAGTTCACAAGCGCAGATTCCTGTTAGGTAACCTGTTGCTTCCTCCAGTGAGGATTCAGCTATACCGGCTCCAGCCAGGGCATAGAGTATTCTTCCCCGACCAAAAACAGGAAAGAGAATTGGATAATTGGAAAACTTTTTTAAACCTGGTTCACTGTGCATAAGAATTGAAATAAAAATTTCTTCTTCCGGGGTTCGTGGTATGGATATTAACGAAAAACGTGTTCGTCGAGTTTTTGCTTTGCTAATGGCTGAAAATTCGAAGGTGAGTTTGCGGTTAATGATTTCCGTAAATTGGGCTACTTTTCGGGAAACCATTTTTTCTGTTTGTTGGTCTTCGTCGGTATTACCGCTTTGTATGAGCAGCCATATAACTCCGTCGCCTGACAAGATTCTTTTGCTGATTTCATTTCGGCTAGGTGAGTGAATGATCTTACGGGCATTCTTCATGCTGGGTTTCCCTTGCCAGAGAGCAGCCATAAATGCCATTGATTGGGGATAATAGAGGGCAAGGCAGGGATAATCGGCGGTTTTAAGCTGTTCCAGGCATTCTTTCTTTTCATGATTCATTTCTTTGGTTACATTAACTGTTTCAAAATGATAATTTCCTGTGGTGCTGTATTCAATGGAGGATTCTTCCAGCCAGGCAGCGCATTTATTTGTTTCTTGATCCAGGGCTTTATTGTGAAAGAGATAAACCCGGTAAAGGCTGGGCAACCAACGTTCAAGTGCATAACGAAAAACCGGTGCATCGCAGCTCCAAAGTCTTCCTACTGGGAGTGACAAAATAAATATTAATATATAAAGAATTTTTCTTTTTTGCATGGGTGATTTCCTTTAACATTAGGTCTTATCTGGTTTTTCAAGAAACTGTTCAATCAATTCAAGGTTTAAAGAAAGGGAGAAGCAGCTATTACTCCTCCCTTAAGCTTAAAATTACTGTTTTAATATAATCTTGATTTGATAAAATCAAGATTAGTTTTTTGTTATTTATTCATCACGCTGACCCATTTTTTTTCGTTTGGCGATAAATCGGATTTAGGCGCGAAAGCAATGGATGGGAGCATTAGATATGAACAGTCGCATCGGGCCTGTCCTTCAGGAACCAAAACAAGGCCATTGGCAACCGGAGTGTGTATCCAGCAGGCTGGACGGAATCCACCCCAGTTTTCCACACCCGATTCCCAATCATCCAGGTTGAAATAACCAAATACTCCGGAGCGCATGGTTAGCATATGTTTGCCGGAAGAGAGAATTCCGCAATTATAGGTTCGTGCAAATGGCCGGTAGATGTCCTTTCCGGTTTTTAATTCGAGTGACCAGGGTTCAAAAAAGATCTCATCTTCGATAATCAAAGGCCTGGAGGAATAAACATAGGTGTTGAATCCTTCCTTGTTGGTGGAGGTATAGGGAAAAATGTAAGAAGGATCGGTAATCCCATCGGGAATATCATCCAATCCATACATATCCCAGCTGGTTTTTATACCAGCCCCTATTTCAATGTTCCGTTCCCAGATGGTTTTTCCATTGGATGCGTTGTAGGCGATAATTTTGCCTCCGACTTCGGAATTCAATTTAAAACGGGTATACTGCTGGGTTCCGATGAGGATATTGTGAGGAATGCTTACTGCAGTGAGCGTAGTGAAGGTGTCAGGAGTACTCCATACCTTATTTCCGGTTTTTGCGTCAAGGCAAAGCAGTTCACCTTTTTGAAGCCCACTTTCATTACTGGGAAAGCGTAATCTGTCCTGGGAGGCAATTGGCCGGTCAACAAAATATACCTTGTTATCGCCTATTGAAAAAGTGTTATGGCGAATGGAGTTTTTGGCTTCATATATCCATTTAACATCGCTTGTTTCGGGATCCATGGCAAAAACAGCCCGGGATTCCGAGTATTGATGACTCATATCTGATTCGCGATAACCGCCGGAAACAATATGATCCACATCAGTTATGGTTCCGTAAAGAGTCCCGTCTTTGGCGTACACCAAGCCCCAGTAATTGAGATCTCCCCAGCTGGACTTTCCAGGATCAGAAAGTTTGGGTGAAGTAAGGATTTTAATTTGATTTCCTGTATATATATCCACCACATGAACTTCCCGGAACGCCTTGTAATACTGCTGCTGCCCTACGCGGATATACATTTTGTCACCATCTATCGCATAATTGGCGCCTGTGATAGCCGCGCCCAGAAGATTGTCCTGATCGTAATGCTTAGCCAAGTCTTCAATATAATAATCCCAAATGGTATGACCGTTATAGGCATCGTAAGCGCGAATACCATCAATTCCTTGCATAAACAGCATTCCGTCTTTTACAAGAGGAGCAACTCCCCGGCCGTGTCGCGAAGGAACATCAAAATCAGGATCATCCCACCATAGCATCCCCAATTCGCCTTTAACTCGTTCGTCAAGAGAACAAATTGTATTTGCAGGATCCGAATACATATGGGTCCATTGGCCGGCGCCCTCCAGTTCTCCTCGGGTTTTCATGGTCATGGATCCAGGTTTTCCAGTGATCAGAATACCGCCATAGGGTCGTTGAACATGAGGCATGCTGGAGGTGAGGGGATTCTCTCCGGTTTTTACCGAAGATCCTGAAATAATCAAATTGGCAAAATAGCTGGGATAACGGTCTAGTGTAGTTTCGCTTAATTGAACCTGTACCCGGTTTCCATATAGTCCGGCTTGGTTTAGTTTCTTTCTCGCCAGGGCCACATTGGCCGGATTGGAATCTGTCGCGATAATATGGAGATTGCTGATTTTAGCCAATTCGTATGCTAAAGCCCCATCACCGCAGTTGACATCAAGGCAGTAACCGTGGCCAATACCTGATTTTTCAAGAATTTCCTTGGCCGCTTTTTTATAAAGTTCGTTATTTCCATAAGGAGCAGGATTTATTTTTTTACCTTGAATCAGTGCTTTTTTATTTACTGAAAGAGAATCAAAGCAATAGATTTTACCTTCATCGGTAGACACAAACAGTTTACCCTGAGCAACACATAAACCATAGGGAATGCCTTCTACTTCGGCTGCCCAAAGGATTTCCTTGTTATCTGAGTCATAGATTGTGATGTGTCCATTGGCTGTGCCGACTATCACTTTACGATCAGCGATAATGATATCAATGCTGTGGGCTTTTTCCATGGTTTGAATAGTCCATTTGGGGTCATTTAAATAATTATTGATAATCTCTTCACCTTTGGAATTTTTTTCTGTTTTGGAAAAAGTGATATTGTGAACATCATAGGCCTTGAGTTTCAGGTCTGTAGGATCCACCGAATAAAGATAGTGAGAGTTGAAGGCCAATCCTGGTGAATTAAACTGGTTAGGTGAGGCGGCTAATGTGTTAAAGTCGTCGGAGGTAAGACTATGACCGTCGTTTTCGTTAAAAATTCCATTCCGAAGACCTATGATTTCTTCATAATCCCGAGTGTTTCCCGAGGTCACGAAAAGATATTTGTCAGTGGCAGAGAGCCGTGAGCCTCCGAAATTTCGGTATTGCTGAAAATGAAAATATTCAAGTTCTCCGCTATTAATATCATAGGCAGCAGGAACAGCTCGTCCTGTTGGAACGAGAACATGATTATCAGTAACAACAAGATAACCCTGGGCTGAAACTCCGCTGTATCCTTCGGCACGATCGTGAGGTTGAAGGGTCCAGGCGTGGCCGGTATCTTCATTTTTCCAGATTTCATTTCCTGTTTCCGGATCCAGAGCAATTATGCTTACTCCTTGTGTCGGCCAGATCCCGACTCCATAATAGATGATTCCGTTTTTTAGAGCGATACCCCCTCGGGATGGCCAGCTGGATACCATGCTTTTGTTACCAAGTTTGTAAATATCAGCATAATGTTCTTTTTTCCATAGAAGTTCCCCTTTGGCAGCAGAAAGACAATAGAGTTTACCGTCATCACTGACCGCGAAAAGCATGTCATTATACAGAACCGGTGACATTCGAACGGGCGAATCCGTGAAAAAACTCCATACCTCTTCACCACTGTGTATATTCACACTATGAATTTGATTGTCAGTGGAGCTACCGTAAAACATTAAATTATCCTTAACGACCACTTGGTTTGCATAATCAAATGTCATTCGGGTATGTACCCCTGTCCAGGCTGGAGATGGTTTTCCGGTGTCTAGTATCCATCTCAAACCCAAATTGTCAGGGAGCGTGTTGTTTGTGTAACCGCTTCTGTTTGAATCAGAACGATACTGGATCCAGTTGTCATTTTGTAATTCCGCGGGAACATTCTCGTTTCCGCCGCCGGCAAACATTGATCCGGTGAAAAATGAGAATAATGATATCAGAAAGTAAAGTCTGATCATTTTCTTTTTCATTGGTTATCCTCCTTGTTTTTAGTAACCATTATTTTTTCTATAGAAGGATTATCGGGTTATATGATTTATTGGATATTAATTATCTGTAATTTATCTGTCTTGATCCAGTTAATATTTGATTATGATTTTTTGTCAGGCTATTTCAATATTATGAGTTAATTGATATGAAATTATTTCAGTGGAATTAATAAAGAAGGTTTTGTAAAAAACGAAACTTTAACCCCCTATAGATTTACAAAAATCTATCATTCCCAATAAAATCACAGATTCTTTTTCTTTAATATAAATATAATCATTAACTAATATTTTCAAGATGATTGTCTGTTTATCGTGCTTCTGATTAAGTCAAAAGGAGCGTTGTTTTGAAACTTCGGGTGTTGGTTGTCAATGAAATCAAAGGGCAGTTTGCTTCTTTTTTAGTTCTGGTTTTTGGAGCATGGTTGTCAGCTCTTGTGATAACGAGTCAACTGATTATAATTCGGGCCCATGATATTGAAACCAGGACTATTCTCGCCGAGAAAGAAACCCGAATAACAGAAGAATTAAAAGAATTGGAAGAAGAGTATCGAAAGTTGATGCTTGAATTAGGATTGAATTTATACATTTTGCCTGTTGACCAGAATTTGAATGATTTTTATTCCGATGGTTATGCCTCAAAATGGATACCGGAATCCTATGTTGATCGTTTGGCAAAAGCCAATAAGATTTCGATTCAGCATTTGCTTCCCCTGGTGGAGCAAAAAATCCAGTGGAAGGAGCAAGGCAACCGGAGGGTAATTCTGATTGGCACACAGGGAGAAGTTCCTTTAGCGGACACTGATTATCGCGAACCGGTTGTGAATCCTGTTTCTCCAGGAGATATCATTTTAGGTTATGAGATCTGGAAGGGATTGGGGATTGATGAAGATGACAGTCTTCTGTTAAACAGTAAAATTTTTAGGGTATCCAAACTTCATGCTCGACGTGGAAACAAGGATGATATTACCATGTGGATTGACCTGAATACCGCTCAGGAAATGTTGGGAATGCAGGGAAAACTCACGGGAATTATGGCTTTGCAATGTGTTTGCTATGCTGAAGACGCGAGCGATCTGGAAAATGAGATTGTTTCCATTCTTCCGGGAACACAACTGGTTTTGTTTGAAAATCAGGTTACAGCCAGAATGGAAACCAGGGCAAGAGCGCAAATCCTGTCCCAGACAACTTTGAAGGCCGAAGCTGAAAACCGGGCCAGGTTAAAAAAAAACAAGAGAGATTTTTTTCTCTGGTTTATTCCTTTTATCATTCTTTTTTCTTTTTCGGTCGTGATTTTTATGAGCTTCAGGGATGCAAGACAGAGAAGCCTTGAATTGGGAATCTTCTCGGCTTTGGGTTTTTCCTTTAATCGAATATTGAGCATTTTCATTCTTAAATTATTTTTAGCAGGTATTTTCGGAGTGATTGGTGGAATATTAAGTGGTGTGATTCTGGGTTTGGTTTTAAGTGGTCTTTCATTAACCAGTTTTTGGGAGTTGGTTTTTCAGGTTGACTTTATAGTCATATTTGTGGCTGTTCCCTTTATTATGGGATTAATGGCAGTGGTTCCGTCGGCCCTGGCTGCTGGTATGGACACGGCAGATATATTAAGCCGTGGAAAAAAAATTTAGGGAGTTTTCCATTGAAATTGTCTGATTTGATAGTTAAGGAAAACAGCCATAATCCCTTTGTATTTATTTTGGGTATAGTGGCTATTACTGTTTCAATAGCAACAATGATTATTTTAACAACATCGCTTCGTTTGAATGAAGAAAGCATAAAAAAAATATTAAAAGATAAAAAACATCAATTGGAAAGTCAGACAGCGATTATGGAGTATGAATTAAAACGAATTATGAAGGACTATGGCTATAATATCCAGATAATCAGCAAGGATTTGGACTTAAATCAATATTATAACCAAGGTTATGCCGATGCGATGATGCCTGAAAACTACCTTGACCTGATTCTTGAGACAAGCATTCCCATTGAGCATTTGTATTTTACTGTTGAAGGGAAAATGTACTGGGCTGAAGCAAATCAGCGGCGAGTTTATATTCTGGGGCAAAGCAGTGAAAAGCGCGGAGGATTGGAGGATACCAGGGAGGCTGAAATCCAAAACGCGCCTCCCCCTGGTACTGCCAAGCTTGGTTACCATTTATGGACAAGCCTTGGTTTAAACCCTGGTGATCGTTTTTGGTTGGGAGGAATGAGTTTTCAGCTGCGAGATTGTGAGCCTTATCGCGGCACACAGAAAGATATAAGTATTATTCTATCGATTGAAGACGCTCAAAGTATTCTTGGTACTGGAAAAAAAATAAGTTCCATCAACGCGATAAAAGTTTATCAGGAAGATATTGGTTATGCCGATTTGGAAAAGGATATCCTGAGTCTTTTACCCGAGGCTCAGATTATTTTGCTTGAAAACAAACTGACAACCATGACCAAGTCCAGAAACAGCGCCAGAGAAGCCGGGGAAAAAATGATCGCCCATGAGACATTGCATCAACAGCTGTTTCTTCAGCGATTAAGAGTGATGAACTCTTGGCTGATACCTTTGTTATTAATTTTGGGTTTCGCTCTTATCGCGTTTTTGTTTTATTTGAATAATCGTGATCGTAGAAGGGAGTTTGCATTGCTCCGTGTTTTAGGTTTTAGTAACAATAAAATCATTCGGATTTTTCTGATGAAATCCATTTTTATGGGCTTGTTAGGGGCCCTTATTGGTCTGGTTTCAGGCTATATCTTTCTGTTTTACATTAAAAACTACCCTGTCAATTTCTATAGCCTTTCATTGATAGTAGAACCCTTCATGATTATTATTGTACTGTTGTCGACGCCTCTTCTTACCCTGGCTGCCGGTTTTATACCGAGCCTTTCAGCGACTCGTCTGGATCCGGTAAAAATATTTCAGGAATTTTATTGATAAGGAAAAAAATCGATTCATGTTAAAAATAAATAATATTTCAAAGAGTTTCAGAAAACATGATAAATCACTTGTCACAGCCATAAAGAACATTAGTCTGGAGGTGAAATCCGGTGAATTCCAACTGGTTCAGGGGCCAAGTGGATGTGGAAAGTCAACACTGCTTTTTGCTGCCGGAATTTTATTAAAACCAGATCATGGATCTGTTTTTATTGACCATAATGATACTTATGGTATGGATAAAAACCAGCAGGCCTTTTTTCGCGCTAAAAATATAGGGTTTGTTTTTCAGCAATTCCATTTACTTCCGTATCTTAATGCCAGAGAAAATATTCTGGCAGCTCATATTCCCTTAAAGGGTTCAGCCATGAATCAGAAGGATCAGTGCATCCGGCTGGAAGGTCTGCTTGAAAAACTCGGTATTACCCATTGTGCGGATCAAAAACCGTATCAGCTGAGTATCGGTGAACAACAACGGGTGGCTGTTGCCAGAGCCTTGTTTAATCAGCCTAAAATAATTCTCGCTGATGAGCCTACTGGAAATCTTGATAAGGAGAATGCATTGATTGTTCTTGATTTTTTATCGGATTTCGCGCTTCAGGGCGGTGCGGTTTTAATGGTAACTCATTCGGAATATCCTGTACGGGGAGTCTCTAATATAATTAAAATTAACCAGGGCCATCTTGTGTCTGATTGATTATCAAGTAAGAAGAGGTAAAAAAATGAAAAAGGATTTTCATCTTTCAATTTTGTTTATAGTCATTATATGCTTTTACGGATTGAATGGCTGTAATAAATCTGATAGTACTGTAACTAAAACTTCAGTGTCCGCAACACCGCTTACTTTGTTTGTTCATTGCGCGGCTGGTATGCGGAAGCCTGTTGAAAAAATGGCAGTGGAATTTCAGAATAGAACCGGCTATGTTATTGAGTTCTCCTATGCCGGGACTAACACCTTGTTGGGTCAAATAAAGGTTACAGAAAAAGGTGATGTGTATATCGCGGGAGATGCTGATTATATTGAAATGGCTAAAGAAGAGTTTTTGATTGAGAGAGATGAAATACTTTGTTATTTTGTTCCTGTGATTATGGTTAAAAAAGGGAATCCAAATCAAATCAAATCTCTTAATGATCTTTTGAGGGAAGGTATTCGTATTGGCCAGGCCGATGAGAAAGCAGCTGCTATTGGAAGGCTCACTCCAGAAATTGTAGCCATGAACGGGATTTCTCAAAAGGATTGGAATACTCATGTGCGGCTTTCTACTGGAACGGTGAACGAATTAGGAATTGCTATTGAATTGGGTACTCTTGATGCGGCTATTGTTTGGTCCTCCATAGCTATCAATTATATTGAAAAGGCAGAAATGATTATTATCCCAAGAAGCAAGAATATTATTCCAAAGGTAGGAGCGGCTGTTTTAAGTTTCAGTGAACACAAGAAAGAAGCTGGTGAATTATTGTCCTTTCTTGTGTCTGATTATTCAAAAAGAATATTGGAAAATGAAGGTTATGTTGTTGATCTCGAAAATTTGGAACAGTTTTGAATTCTTCAAAGGAAAATAGCCATATGGAAACATCGCTTACTAAAAAACAAAAAAGAGAAATACCGGGTCTGAAAATTATTACCACCACCATTATGGGGCTTTTGATATCCATTATTGTCCTAATGTTTCTGGTAGATATTCTCTTTGTGGATGGTTCGTCCTTGATCGAAGTCCTGAGTTCACCTGAAATTCAACATGCTTTTTTTCTCAGTCTTTTTACTTCGATATTATCCACGCTTATTGGAATTATCATAGCTGTCCCAACGGCCTATTCGCTTTCCCGTTTTTCCTCCAGAATAACAATCATCTTTGATATCATAATCGATTTACTGATTGTAATTCCAGTTTTGGTGATTGGGGTCAGCCTGCTAGTTACCTTCAAATTCGGTCGCGATTTGAAGGATTCCAGCTTTTTCATTTTTCAATTTATGGGTTGGATTATTTCCGGCTGGGGTGATTTTTTTATTTATAAACCCGCGGGGATTATTTTAGCTCAGGTGATGTGTTCGATTTCCTTTGCTGTCAGAGCCATAAAGGCCGCTTTTGATAGTATTGATCCTCGCACTGAACATGTGGCCTTAACATTGGGCTGCAATCGTGGTATGGCTTTCTGGAAAATCAGCCTTCCATTGGCCAAACAGGGAATATTCGCCGGTGGAGTGTTGGCATGGGCCAGAGCTTATGGCATATTCGGTGCTGTTTCGATTGTTGCCGGTGCAGTAAGGAAAAAAACCGAAGTTTTACCAACATCTGTATTTTTGGAAATCTCTATCGGACGATTGGAGATTGCTCTTGGTATTTCCCTGCTTATGGTCGCTGTTGCCTTTGTATTTTTATTGCTTCTTCGTGTTTTTTTCGGGGCCGACCTTTTTAGCTTTCACTCTAATGATTCTGATCGTTAAATTTTCACAAAGATAAGGAAAGATATTATGATTGAGATCAAACAACTAAAGTATCAGATAGGTACTTTTGATCTTGAAATATCATTAAAATTAAAAACTAATGAATATTTTGTATTATTAGGAATGACAGGATCTGGTAAAACCCTGTTTTTGGAATCGCTTTGCGGTTTACGGAAAATCAATTCCGGTTCGGTTCTTATAAATGGAATGGAAATTTCGGCTCTGTCTCCTTGGAGACGTCCTGTTGCCTATGTTCCTCAAGACGGTGCTTTATTCACTCATATGAGTGTTGAAAAAAATATAGCCTTTGCCCTTTCTGTGCAACATCAGCCCAAGGACTATATTGAATCGGAAGTTAAAACAGTGGCCCGACTTCTCCATATTGAACCACTTTTAAAGCGAAAGATTAAAGGCCTTTCCGGCGGAGAATGCCAGCGTGTGGCATTGGCCCGCGCGTTGATTAGCCGGCCGCAGATATTGATTCTCGATGAACCTGTCAGCGCTTTGGATGAATATACCCGCGCTCAGGTGTGCTCAGAGCTTCGCAATATTCAGAAGAATCTGAGGTTAACGGTTATTCATGTATGCCATTCTTTTGATGAGGCTCAAATGGTCAGTGACCGGATCGGGATTATGCAAAAAGGTAGAATCATACAGGTCGGCACTCTTGAGGATGTGATGAATAAACCAGCTGTTTTGTTTGTGGCTCAAATCATGCGGCATAAAAATATTTTCCAAGGCATAGCCGAACAAAATAATGAAGGCTCTGTTATTCGAGTAAATGGTTTAGTTTTTAAGGGGCCGGCATTTGATTCTGATAAAAATCAGAATCCGCTAACTTTCAGTATTCTTCCCTGGATGATAGAGGCTTTTGATTCTGAAGGGGAATTTTCCGATCGCAATATTATTGAAGGTGAAATTATTGAAGAAAATATGGGTGGGGCCTTTGTGGAATATAAATTAAGGTCATTAATTGATATCATTTTTTATATTTCCAGAATGGACCAATCGAGGCTAAAGCTGGGTTTGGGTAGGCGCTGTCAGATTCGCTTTTCTTCATCAGCACTTTATATTTTTCCTTGATTAAGGGGATGGTATCCATACCGTCATTTTTATAAATCAGTTTAAAGAGTCATAAAATATCTAACTCTTTAGCCCAGATCTTCCGATGTTTAGAATAGAAAATTGGTATTTGTTTAGCAAACAGGTGCGGCTGTGTTAAAAGCGTTAGGGATTGGAGCCATGGTGTACCATTTTTTCAAAAATGGTACAGCAAAGCGTTTTCCTCTGGATAATTTCCAGACAGGTTGCATGTATATAGTGAATGCCAGAGCATTCACGTTAGCGAGCAATAAATACGAAGTATTTATGACCAGCACGAAAACCTTCGAAGCGACAGCGAAATGGCGGGCCTGGTCACAAATTTTCGATTTGCTGCTCGGTGGCGTGAATCCTCATCGGGATTCACTATGTCCATGCAACCTAAAAGCCCGGCCTGCTGGAATGGAATGAAAGCAGGCAACGCCCAAAAAATCATGAGCTGAACATATACGAAAACTGTTTAATTCCGTGTTATCTCGCATTTTTTTGAGATGCGCGCTTTGGAAGTTCGATAAACTGAAGGAGGCTTGGCCCCATGCGGGTAAACCGAAATGTCTTTGACAAGCATGTAAAATTTTTTGGTCCCGATATGGTGATTTTTGAAGAGGGAGAACGCGGCGAAGAGATGTACATAATTGTTGAGGGCGAGGTGGAGATCCGTAAGTCTACCTTCAGTTCAGCAACTAAAACTCTGACGGTCTTTAAGAAAGGCGATATTTTTGGCGAAATGGCCCTGATTGATAAAAAGGCCCGATCAGCTACGGCTGTTTCCATTCGGCCAACTAAGCTTTTGGTGATCACTGAAGCCTTATTTGAGAATATTATCGAGAAAAATTCCGATTTTGCCAAAAAAATGATTAAAATATTGTCCGAGCGTATTCGCCGGGCCAATTCAATTCTCCAGAATATCATGGTAACGAACAGGGATAATCAGGCGATAAATGGTTTGTTTCAATATGCCCATGATAATGGCATTCCGACTTTTAATGGTTTCAGGATCAATATCGTGGAATTCACTCAATGGGCTTGCGAACACCTGGGCTTGTTGAAAAAAGACATCGATGTGGTGGTTAAGGGCTTATTGAAGCGAAATATCATTACTCAAAGCGCTCTGGGTAAGGATGAGGTTATTGTCAAAAAGCAGCGGCTTTAATCAGACCCCATAAAAATGTTCCGGCTATCGGGTTTCGAATCTTTTCTTCATTTTCATTTTCTGTTATATTTCCGATTATGAAAAATCAATTTTACTTTCGTCGATTATGGGACCAACGGTACCAGTCTGAGGATCATTTAGCGGAATATGATGGCTGGCTCGATGACTTTTTGCGGGATTTTTATCCTGGTCAACGGCTTCTTGAAGTGGCTATTGGTTCCGGCCCTAACCTTTGTGTATATACAAGGCTGAATCCTGCTGATATTTATGGTTGCGATTTTTCCGAAACAGCATTGACTTTGGCCTCACAAAAAAAAAGCGGGATCAATCTTTTTTTTCATGATATAAGCGAGCCCTTTGAATTTGATAATGCTTATTTTTCTGTTATCGTGGCTGATTTGTGTTTGCATTATTTTACTCGCAGGGTGACACAGAGGATCATTGATGAACTTTTTCGTTTGTTAGGGGCTGGCGGAAAAATCTTTTTACGTGTTAATATGGTCGGAGATTTTGATTCCTGTTTTGGGCAGGGGGATGAAATCGAGGAGAATGTTTTTCAAAATAATGAAAATATCAAGGCTTTTTTCAGCCCTGAATCCTTATGCGGCTATTTCAAGCAATGGAGAAAAATCAGAGTAGAGCCGAATTATACTGAAAAGTACGGTAAGCCGAAACAATGCTTGATGGCTGTGTTTGGAAAATCATGATGAAAACCATCAAGATTTATTAATTCGAGGTAATAAAATGATTGATCAACGCTTGCGAGGGCTTAATTTTGGCGGATGGTTCAGCCAAATCGATGCTGTCATCGAAAAGGACCCTGAAACTTTTCCAGGAATAGATAAACACATTGAAAGTTTTCTTTTAAACAAAGACATTGTGCGCGTAAAAAATGCTGGCTTTAATCATATCCGATTACCTATTGATTATCAGATATTTTTTTCCGAACAAGGAACGCTTGTTTATGAAAATCGTTTTGAATTGCTCAAACAGGCTGTTGGGCAAGCGACCCGGGCCGGGTTAATGGTGATTCTGGATCTTCATGAATGCCCTGGCCATGATTTCCATGAGGGTGTTAAGGAGGCCCAGAGTTTTTTTTCACACCAAGAGAAGCGAGAAGCCTCCAAAAAAGTCTGGCTTAATTTGTGCCGAGCCTTTGGGGAAAATCCCCTTGTATTGCTGGAAATTCTGAACGAACCGGTAGCCCCCAGTGCCCGGGTCTGGAACGAGGTGAAGCAGGAGATGGCTGATTTTATACGGCAAAATGCCCCGCAAAGCACTATCGTTGTGGGGTCCAATTTATGGAATATGCCTTCGACTTTTTCCGAATTAACTCCTCTTCCCGACCCTAACGCGCTATATAGTTTTCATTTTTATGTTCCTCTTTTATTCACCCATCAAAGGGCGCCCTGGATTGATGACCCCAATATCCTTGTTTCCCGGGAATATCCCGGGGAATATCAACTGGGTGACCTGAAGGACAGGCGACTGGAATCGGAAATCGGATATTGGGACAAAGCCCGTCTGCTTCAATCCATAGAGCCTGTGATCAGGTTTCGGGACAAATACAAGGTTGCTGTGGCCTGTAATGAATTCGGGGTTTTTCATCAGGCACCAAGAGAATCTCAATTACGATGGTTGAATGATTTTCTCTCCATTTTAAAAGAGCATGAAATCGCTTATTCCTACTGGAATTATAAAAATCTCGATTTTGGTGTTATTTCTTTTGGCGAACAGCTTCATCAGGACCTGGCGCAATTTAAAAATAGTGACCGCCTGGATAAGGAAGTTTTGGAAGTGCTGAAATCCTATTGATTGTCTGTTATTGGATAACAGCGCTTCGAAAATAGCCTGTTTTGTTAATTTCTTGTTTAATAGCTATGATTCAATTGCTTGGCAATCAAGTAACCTTGATTGCCTTGTTTGTAAGCAAAAAAAGAAATATTTTTTTATCGGCGCGGGTACAAGCGTAAGCGTAAACACCAGTTTTGTACTCCGCGCTCCCTTTGGGGTGTATTATTCTTCGGCGATCAGCGCGTCCAGCATACGGTAAACCTCATTGACTTTCACCAAATCAGCCTGGGAAAGCCATTCCTGGCTTTGATCAGCCAATACCTCGAGGCTGGCCAGACTGTCGGTCAGGGCGCTCTGAAAAGCCCGGTAAGCGTGGTACCAATAGGTTCCCTTGCCATCCGATGCCAGCCCCAAAAATCCGAGTTGCCGTGATTTTTTCTTCATATGAACCAGGCGCAGAATGTGGTCAAGAAAATCGATCAAGCCCGTTGGTTTTTCCTTGGCAGAATAATTTTTTAAGGGAAAGCGCTGTAAAACACCTTTATTAAAATCAATTTTATGGGCGTAAACAAGAATGGCCGAAAGTTTGGAATCGCTGAAGATCTCCATACCCTGAAACATGATTTTGCCTCGCAGGCCCTTGTACTGGCTCAATTGACGGTTATCTATGAGTGATAAATTCGGTTTCAGTTTTTCCCACTGCATGACAACCTGTTTTTGTCTGCCCTTGAGTTTTTTGACGGGAAACACTTCCTTTCCGATTTTAATCTGGTTGGTGAAGTCCCGTTTTTTATCCTTGTCCCTGCCCTTATCTTCGGTTCTTTCTTTTTTGTCCTTGTGCCTGCTTTTGGGCTGTTCCAGCAAGTCTTGAAGCATAGGGCTGATCCTGGGCAGCCATTCTTTTTCCAGACTGGACACACTCCGGGCAAAAATACGCGAAGTCTTCATGATTTCACCGGCAACAATAAAATCAGGATTTTTAGAGAACATCACCGAGCCGGGATGAATATGGATTTTATCGGCTGTCAAGCTGGAATATTCGCCCCTGCCGCTTCGACGGCAGACAAACTGAATAAGCCCTTTGGATAAAGCACAAAGATACTCGGAAATCGGGCCGCCTGAAAGAAGGGGAACTCCCAGATCGCCTACAATTTCTTCCAGCTGGTATTTGATGTTGGATATTTCCCTCATTGTTTTATAATCTAGATAATAGCGTTCGCAAAATTCCTCTTTTTCCCGCGCGCGGTGAAACTGCCTGAAAATTTTCAAGTAGGACACAAAATCCCCGGCTTTGGAGCGGAAAAAGTGATGAGCTGCCCGAGCTGACATTTCTTCGCCATGGGGCAGTAAAAAAGGTGAATTGGTTGTGAGAAAAGAACAGGCCACCAGCACCTCTTCCATGACATTGGGATATACCTTGATGGCTTCGATAATGCAGCGGGAATGGCGCGGCGACATGGGAAATTGAACCATAAGGCGGCCAGTGTCGGTAAGATTCCTATCTTTATCGATGGCCTCAAGAAGCAGCAAGGTATCCACGGCGCTGCGAATATCCTTTTGACTGGGTTGGGAAAGAAAGTCGAAGGTTTCGAAATTTTTGATTCCCAGTTCAGCCATACGCAAAACAACCTCTGACAGATCTGTACGGAAAATCTCTTCCAGGGTGTATTCTTCCCGTGATTCAAAATCCTCTTTTGTGTAAAGCCTGTAACAGATTCCCGGTCGGGTACGTCCGGCGCGCCCCTTGCGCTGACGGCAGGCAGCCTGTGAAATGGGCACTTCAACCAAAGAAGATGTAAAACTCCGTGGATTATAATAATTCATTTTGGCAAAACCTGAATCAATCACCGCGGTGATGCCGTCGATGGTTACCGAGGTTTCGGCAATATTGGTGGCCACAATGACCTTGATTTTACCCTTGAACTCCTTGAAAACCTTTTCCTGATCTTCCGTTGAAAGCCGGGAGTAAAGCGGCAGAATTTCCAGCTTTTTGGCGTCATCAAGGCTTTCCAGAGAGGCAATACACATTTTAATGGCCTTTTCGCCTGAAAGAAAAATTAGAATATCGCCTTTTTGGTTCTCCTTGAGCCGCCTGTCGACAATTCCGGAAACCAGATCAATTAGCTCCTCCAGATTGTTGTTCATCACCGGTGGTTCGTAAAATTCCTTGATCGGGAAAATCTGACTTTTAATTGTAACAATGGGGGCCTTGTCAAAATAATCGGAAAATATTTTGGCATTAATGGTGGCTGATGAAATAATCACCTTAAAATCGGGCCGTGCCTTGAGAATACGCTTCAACAGCCCGAGGATAAAATCGATATTCAAGCTGCGCTCATGAGCTTCATCCACAATAATAACCTTGTAACGGCTCAGGTTTTCATCGGTCTTAATCTCCTGGAGCAATGTCCCGTCGGTCATGATCTTGATTAATGTGCGGTTATCGGTACAGTCCTCAAAACGCATCTTAAAACCCACCAGCTCGGGGATTTCCTTTCCAAGCTGCCGGGCGATGAATTCGCTCACCGAAACAGCGGCGATTCGGCGGGGCTGGGTCACGCCTATCATTCCTTCTTTGGAATAACCGGCCTGATAAAGTATCTGAGGTAACTGGGTTGTTTTTCCCGAACCTGTGGGACTTTCGACAACAATCACCTGGTTTTTCTTTAATTGTTTTAGAATTTTATTTTTCTGTTTATAAACAGGAAGTTGAGTTGGTTTCATAAATGATTTATTAAGCGAAAATGCGAAATGGCTCCTTTGGTTTTTAGCATTTATTAACTGTTTTACTGTCTTTTGAAAAATCAACATTTATCGACGAGAAATTACCATCATCGTCAAAATCTATACTATTGGCATCCATAAAAGACTCGGCAATATGGATGGCGTCGGTTTCTTCAATTCCGAAAGATTGAATAAATTGGGTGAGCTCATTAAACGAAGCCACCTTTTGCGCCATAGAAGAACTCCTTCAATTAATATACATAAAGCATACTCCATCGCCTTGTGATTAATCAAGAAAAAATGATTGAAAACTTGAGATCCAGGAGATTAAATTTTGCTTTTGGGCGTTGCCTGGCCGGTTTTTGGAGACATTTCCATGAATTATTCAAAATCCCTGTGAGATTATGGAAAAACTGGGCCAGGCCGGGCTTTGTGCCACTTCGGCTTCGCCTCCGAAGGTTTTTGCCGCTGAAAATACGCGGCAAAAACGCTTTGGCCGGTCATTTTTGAAAAAATGACCGGCTATGGCTCCAATCCCTAACGCGTGAAAGGCCGAGATAGGAACCTTGCCAACAAATTGTGCATTCCATACTCAATAAGAATTTTTATTTTTGAATTAACCAAGGCCCCATACTGTGTTTTATAAGCTTTCTATCGAGAGAAAATCCCTTAATTTTAAATGTTCAATTCCCTTTTCTGAGGTCACTATGGGGTCTATGGATACAAGAAATTTGGGAAAATGATCCTCTATTTTCAGCAAATTACCTATTTCCCTTTCTCTGGTTGACTCATCAGATATTAAATAGCTTGCCTGAATATAGACGCGGCTGTTATTTTTTTCAGCTACAAAATCGATCTCCCATTGCTTTAAGTGCCCGACATAAACCGTGTAACCCAGAAAGCGTAAATGTAGATAAATCAGGTTTTCAATAACTTTATTAATATGACCTTGCCTGAATCCTGAAAGGCTGTGACGTAATCCAAGGTCTTCAAAATAATATTTTTCACCGATTTCAAATATTCCTTTTCCCCCAATATCATATCGGGAAACAGGAAAAATAAAAAATGCATCCTCCAGATAACCAAGATAAATCAGCACAACCTGGGGTGAAATGTGGGTCCTCTGGCTTTTTAAAAAATCACTTATACTTTTAGCTGAAACAAGGCTGCCGGTATTATCTGCTAAAAACAGCACAAGTCGTTCTATAAATTGAACATTGCGCAGCTGATAACGTGAAAGGATATCCCGATAGAGTATGGAATAGTAAATGTTTTTCAGATATTCAAAAACAATATCATCCTCAAGGTCCAGATGTATAAGATAGGGGAGGCCGCCGAATTTTATGAATTTTTCCAGCGCGGAATCGGAATCTTCAATCGAATGAAATTCGAGGAATTCGGGATATGACAGGCTGTATATCGTGAATTCCATGGACCTGCCAGCCAGGAGTGTGGCTATTTCCGATGACAGCATTTTGGCATTGGAACCTGTACAATAAATATCAACTTCTCCACTTGCCAACAAACTGCGCAAGGCTTTTTCAAAGCCCTCAATTTCCTGCACTTCATCAATAAAAAGATAATTCCTTTTTTCCGCGACTTTATGCTGGTTCACCCAATCTATCAAATCCACATCATTTTTGATCCAAGAATTTTCCGCCAGTTCGAGATTCAGCTATAGTAGAGAAGCCAGAGTGTTTTCCCTGCGGATATAATCCATTATTTGAATCAGCAGGGTGCTTTTTCCGACCCGCCTCTGACCGGTTAAAACTTTAATGATGTCCTTGTCTATAAAGGGAATTATTTTACGTCAATATCTTTCCCGCTTGATATAATCTTTCATGTATACATTAAAGATTACTGATTTATAGAAAAAGTTTAAAGTATAATTGAAACTTTTTTGAAAATATGAAAAATTTCAATTACAAATACATTATACACAAAAATCATGCTGATTACACAGCAGCTTTCGTTTCCACCATCTTTTTAAAGGCCTCGGAGTCCAGGGTTTCCACCTCGAGGAGTTTTTTTGCAATATCATCCAGTAGGGCCTGCTTTTCCTTGAGCATTTTCAAAACATTAGCGTATTCAGTTTCAATAATTCTTGTGATTTCTTCATCCACGTACATCTGAGTGTTCTCTGAATACTGCCTTTGCTGCCCCATGCCAAGCTGGCTGCGTTCGCCTAAAAAAGGTGAACTCCGGTCGCTTTCAAGGCTGACATTGCGAAAACGCTGGCTCATTCCATAGTCGGTGATCATTTTTCGGGCAATGGAAGTGGCTTTGACCAGATCATTGGCCGCGCCGGTTGATATTTCATTGAAAATAATCTCTTCGGCAGCCCTACCTCCCAGAAGAATATCAATTCGTCCAAGCAGTTCTTTTTGCGACATCAGAAAACGGTCTTCTGTAGGCAACTGCAAGGT
Organism: Spirochaetales bacterium; assembly: GCA_016937215.1. Lineage (GTDB taxonomy): Bacteria > Spirochaetota > Spirochaetia > SZUA-6 > JAFGRV01 > JAFGWI01. Next base: position 59,789 of record JAFGWI010000292.1, read on the forward strand.
GTAGCCCAGCGCACCAATTCCCCGTGGAATAATTGATATTTTGTGTACAGGGTCGGCATCCTGAGTAAATGCAGCTACCAGAGCATGGCCTGTTTCATGAAACGCCACAATTTCCCGCTCTTTGGGGTTCATCACACGTGTTTTTCGTTCAAGACCAGCGACTATTTTTTCTATGGCTTCATCAAAATCCTGCTGGCCGACCTTTTTTTGACCTCGTCGCACTGCCAATAAAGCTGCCTCGTTTACCAAATTGGCCAGATCCGCGCCCACAAAACCGGGAGAGCCTTTGGCCACCTTGTTTAAATCCACTGAAGTATCAAGTTTAACATTTTTGGCGTGTATCTTTAGAATGTCCTCCCGGCCTTTTAAATCAGGACGGTCCATTACCACCTGGCGGTCAAAACGCCCGGGACGTAAAAGGGCAGGGTCTAGAATTTCTGGCCGGTTGGTTGCGGCAATAATGATCACACCCTGGACCGCGTCAAAACCATCCATTTCAACTAAAAGCTGGTTCAGGGTTTGTTCCCTCTCGTCATTGCCAGAAATACCGGTAATACGGCTTTTTCCTATGGCATCGAGCTCATCAATAAATATGATGCAGGGTGCTTTTTCACGGGCTTGCTTAAAAAGGTCTCTGACGCGGGAAGCCCCCACACCAACGAACATTTCCACAAAATCGGCGCCTGAAATTCTAAAGAATGTCACACCAGCTTCACCTGCCACAGCCCTTGCCATCAAGGTTTTTCCTCCACCCGGAGGCCCAACCAAAAGAACGCCCTTGGGAATTTTCCCTCCTATGGCTTTGTATTTGGCCGGGTTTTTTAAAAAATCGACCACCTCAATCAGTTCTTCCTTGGCTTCATCAGCACCAGCGACATCCCTGAAAGTGGTCTCGATTGAACCTTCGGCCACAACCTGATTTTTATTCTGACCAAAGCTCAGGACATTTTGACCCATATTGCCCATACGCTTGAAAGCAAAACGCCAAATAAGAAAAAACAGCAAAATAGGAATTCCCCAGGTTATAAGAAGATCGATGATGAAATTATTACCCTGGGCTTGGGCCGCGTATTCCACTCCCATTTTGTCAAGCAATGGAATAAATCCTGGATCGTTGACAGGGGTCGTTCTGTATGAGCTTATGCCTTGTGACGAACCAAAGTTGTCTGGAGCCGCTGTCAAGCCAATGTAACTATCCTGTCCCATTTGCACGTAATGGATTTCACCTGATTCTATTTTGCTTTTAAAATCGCTAAAGGATATGCTATCGCTGGAATTGGTGTTGAAAAAATAATTAACGCCGAACATGACCACAATCAGTCCGAGAGCATATAAAAGCCCTGGATTCAGATTGTTTTTATTAAAGGGTCCCCATTTGGGAGGTTCATTATGAGGCTTTTTGTCTTTATTTTCCTTATCCCAATTGCTATTATTATTATCAGCCATAATAACCTCCTGATATTCAAGGATTTTAACAAAATCCCTATAAATTAAAGAGCTTTTATGCTCCTGCCTGTTTTTCTTTGATATATTACTTCAGAACCGGCTTTTTATTCAAATCCTGAAGCAGAACTCATATCATAAGATACCTTTATTATTAAAAACAGGGAAGAGCCTTAAAGTTACGCCTTTCCGGCAGAATTATCAAGGCCCCTTTTGAAAAAAGAAGGAGCGGGTAAAGGGGTTTCTCAGTTTTTTAACCTCCTTGTATGACCTGTTTCGGGCGCTGTGTAAAAAATACATGTACTTAAGTCAATGCTCTTGAAAACAGCTGCCCTATGGTTAATACTATTAATGAATTGTTTGTATTTGTTCAGCAAAAAGGAGCGGCCTGTTAAAAGCGTTAGGGATTGGAGCCATGGTGTACCAAAGCGTTTTCCTCGGGATAATTCCCAGACAGGTTGCATGTATAAAGTGAATGCCAATGAGCATTCACTATGTCCATGCAAGCTAAAAGCCCGGCCTGCTGGAATGGAATGAAAACAGGCAACGCCCAAAATTCATTAGCTGAACATAAACAATAGTTTTTATTTGAGAGGCTCTTTTAAAACTGAAGTTTTAAAAGAATTATGAAAATCGCGGATAGGTTATTCATATATTGCGACTAGCTAATTGCTAATGTCAGAACTTTTGTAATTAGCTCTTATGAGGATTTTTGTTTTTTTATAGTTTAGCTAATAGCTGGAAATGGGAGAAACGCTCATATGAAGTCAGCTCCTGGTGTTTACCGGTCAAAGAAGCGGAAATTAATAATCGGAGTTCTTGGTGACAAGTTATATTATGACATTCCCGTCATTGTATTCAATACACTAAAAAATGCCGTCAAAAAATATGATATGGAAATGCTCTATTTTATTTCAAATGCTTTAGGTATTCCCATTGAAAATGGGAAAGGAGCGAATATTCTTTATCAAATTCCGAATTCTGAAATTCTCGATGGTGTGATTGTTATCAGCAATATTTTGTCGAGCAGTACAAGCCATGAAAATTTTCACAAACAACTCTTAAAATATCATGCCTTGCCTGTTGTTAGTCTGGGTTTACAATTTGAAAATATTCCAAGTATTGTCCTGAATAATATTACAGCAATACAGTCTCTGGTTAATCACCTTGTTAAAGACCATCACTATCGAAAAATTGCATATCTTCGAGGAAGAGCCACGCATGTTGATGATATTGAAAGGTACAATGCTTTTCTGAAAACCATGGAGGATAATCGCGTTCCTGTTGATCAGGACTTGATCTTGCAGGGGAATTTCAGCACAGAAACAGCCAGGCTTGTTATCAAAGAATTGCTGGATATAAAGAAAAAAAAACCAGGTAAAGATATCGAAGCGATTGTTTGCAGCAATGATTACACGGCAGTGGGTGTGGTCCTGGAATTACAGTCGCGGGGAATCAAGATCCCTGAGGATATTGCTGTCACAGGATTTGATGATATTCCTTTTTCATCCTGCCTTAGCCCGACCTTTACGACTATAAGCCAGCCCTTTGGTAAAATGGCAGAAATGGCCTTGGAATTAATGATTGATTTAATTAATGGGAAAAAAGTGCCATCTCTTACTTATCAGTCTGCGCAGGTTGTTTATCGCCGTTCTTGCGGGTGCGCGAATCCTCATTTTAATACAGATGAAGTGATAGCTTCAGAAATACCCGCGGAAGTGGACTCTCTTCTGAGTTCTCATCCCTTTGATTTTCTGGAATATTTAAATAAATACATTACTAACTCTGACGTGCCATTTGTTAAAATCTGGAGCCAGTTGTTGGGTCTGCTTACAGAACCGCAGAAATGGAACTGGAAAGATTCGAATAGTCAAACATCATTAAATTTCGGTCAAACAGCCTGGGCATCATCAGCAAGGACAGCTTTCAGATCACTTTTAAAAATTACCCATGATCGAATAAGGTTGAATATAGGCGCTTTTTTATCTTCAACACTTGATTTATCCAGGCAACTTGCTTATTTGAAAGAGCAATTACCCTTGATTGGCATTTCCAGATGGTGTCTTTGTTTGTACGAGAGCCCTGAAAAAAATGTCGACTTTAATAATGTTCCAGAATTATCTCGGGTTATTCAAGTTGTCCATAACAATAAACAAATAAAATTAGCTCCGGAAGCTATGCTTTTTAAAACATTGCATTTGTTACCCGAAAAAATATACAATGAAATAGGTTGGTCCAGCTGGACAATACTGGCCTTGTATTTTCATGATGAATCCATTGGTTATATGATGGTTGATCCCCAGGCTCCAGATGAAAATATTTACCATTATCTGCAAGTTCAATTAAGCGGTGCCCTGAAGGGAAGTTTGCTGTTAAAGGAAAACCAGGAGCGCACTCAACAATTAGCCAAAGCCAACGACACAATTAAAAAATTCAACGCGCAATTGCAATCAGAAAATCTCCGTTTTAAAACAGAAATGGAATTAGCCAGAAATATTCAAACCGCTCTTTTGCCAAAGGAACCATCTCATGTTCATCCTGATTTTGAGCTTGCTTCAAGTATGCTGCCAGCTGATGAGGTTGGAGGCGATTATTATGATATCGCACTGGATAGTATGGGCGATTTATGGCTCGGGATTGGTGATGTTTCCGGCCATGGTTTGAAACCTGGGCTTATAATGATGTTGGCACAAACCATTCATACCACGCTGACAACCAAAGATTCAATAACGCCTGCCGAAGCCATTAATCTTATTAATCATGTTCTTTATAAAAGTGTCATGGGGCGTATGAATGAAAAGCATTATATGACCTGTGTTTTATTCAAATATAAAGGACAGGGTGTGTTTCAGTACGCTGGTATGCATCTGGACATCCTGATTTATCGAAAATCCACAGGGCAATGGGAATGCATCGCGACCAAGGGAATGTGGCTGAATGTTATCGAAAATATCGAAGATTATACGATAAATGATGAATTTCATATGAACCTGGGGGATGTTTTGATTCTATATACCGACGGCATAACCGAAGCGATGAATGCCGGGAAAGAAATGCTGGGAACAGAGGGCCTGCTCAGTATAGTAGCGCGGCATGTGGAAAATCCTGTAAATAAAATGCATGATGCCATTATCAGGGATATTACAAATTGGCAACAGGGTTCTTTTGAAGATGATATAAGCCTTTTGATCGCGCGCCGAATACGATAAGCGAGTTATCCTTTGTGTTAATCGGACCTCTCGGTGTAGCCAAAAAAAGTGATTTTATCATTATTATTTACCTCACAGGGCGTCACCGATTTTTTTTGAGAATGGATTCATTGACTTTGTTTTCCGCGTTAAAAGAAGAATCACCTAAATTCACGAGGAAATGTGGGATTAAGTTTTCCGTATTTGTTTAGCTTACATACTTTCTGGACGTTACCCGCCTCCGGCAGGTCGGGCTATCCGGCCTCTGGTCACAAATGCTTCGCAT
>JAFGWI010000293.1 GCA_016937215.1 Spirochaetales bacterium
AAACGGCGATCTTGCATTTGTGTTCCGCACCACGTCCTCGTTTACCGCTGCGTTCTCCGCCAAGATAAAATTCATCGACCTCCACCTAGCCCGTCAATGCCTTACGATTGGGGGTTCATCCGCAGAATCTGTGGGTGACCACTGGTTCAGGTAAGTCGCCAAGGGTATGATATAGCGCAAGTTTTATGACCTCAAAACTTCTGAAACCGTAGGCTTTTTTCGTGGTCACTTTCGCCTTGTTGTTGAGACCCTCCACGGCCCCCAAGGCAATCTGCTCTTTGGCCCGGAACCAGTTGAGAATCAGGCTCCGATGTGAACGTAACATCCGGGCGATCTTCTTCATCGGGTCAATTCGTGAGCGCATGGTTCGCTTGCACCAATCATCCATGAATTTGGTCGCCCACCAGACGCTTTTGTAGGCCCAGAATCTCTGGAAATCCTCCTTGAGGAGGTAGGCCCGGACGGTTTTCAGGTTGATGGCGACAAGTTCTTTAAGTTTGGCGGCTTGGCTCTCCGTGCAATTCTCGGGTCGCTTAAGCAGGCACCACCGACTGCCGGTGAGGACCGGTTTCTTGCCTTTGGCTTTGAGCGTTTTGACCTCGGTTGCCCGTACTTTATCAATGGCCTTGTTCATGTGGCTCATGATGTGGAAACGATCCAGAATATTAAGGGCTTGGCCGGCTTTTTCGGCCACGACCAGCAAGTAGGGTTTCCACATGTCAGTGCAGACGAAGCGCAGCAATGATGAGCGTTCCGTGCCGAATTCATCGAAGAAGCTGGTCAAGGTCTTCTTCGTGCGATCTTTACCAATCCAGAGCAGTCTCTTGCAGCCGTTGTCGATTTGGTAAACCAGCGTCAGGAACTTGGATTTTCTTTCGCCAACAGATTTCGTCGATGCCGATGGCTGTTATATCGTCCAGATTCCGGTTGGCCAGACCCCAGGCAACAGCCATCTTTACCGAGCGAAAGACGTTGTCCCAAGAGGTCTGAAAGGCCTCGGCCGTCTCTTTCCAGGAGAGCCGCTTGGCCCATTTGGCAAGAAACCAGGCATAGATCGTGGTCAGGTGGTTTTTCCCTTCAGCCCATGGAACCCGTTCCACCTTGACACCGCAGGCCGGGCAGTCGACCCGCCGCAGGGCATACAGGAAGAATACGGAGATGCCCCATAACGGAACAAACTCAAAACGCCTGACCGGCAAGGTCTCGTAACCGGGGCCGGGATTGCCGCAAACCGAACAAAGAGGACGGCTTCCCTGGCGAGGTCGAATCCAGATTTCAAGGAGTAACCCCTTTGCCTTTTCAACCAAACAGATGGGACCGTACACAAAGCCATGATGCAATTGAATCCGATTCAGTATAACTTGAGCAGCATCCCGTTCTCCTTTTCCAGCGCTGGTTTTCTTGGTCGAAACCCATACTGCCGGATTTGAAGACGGGATGCTCTTTTTTTGTTGCCCCGGTAGCTGCTCAAGTTGCCATTTCCTAGAATCTACCCACAAATTCAGCGGAAGAACCGAAAAAATTATAGGACCATAAAGCCTAAGGCCCGGATATTCCGGGCCTTAGGCTTTTAGATTATGACCGGACAAACTAAGCGGCAGGTTTTTTATGAATGATATACTGCTGAAGAATCGTCAGCAGGTTATTCACCAACCAGTAAAGGACCAACCCGGAAGGAAAATTAAGGAATAGAAAAGTGAAAATAACCGGCATGAGCATAAAAATTCGTGCCTGAGTCGGATCCATAGTACTGGGCGTCAACTTTTGCTGAATAAACATGGTAGCACCCATAATCAATGGCGTCACATAATAAGGATCCTTCAGCGAAAGATCACTGATCCAAAGAAGAAAAGGCGCCTGACGCAATTCGATTGCATCCATTAGAACCTTATAAAGAGCAAAGAAAACTGGAATCTGCACTAACATCGGCAAACATCCGCCCAGAGGATTAACCCGGTGTTTTTTATAAAGTTCCATCAATTCACGATTCTGACGTTCACGATCATTTTTGAACTTAGCACGAATTTTTTGCATTTCCGGCTGCAATTTCTGCATATCCTTCATCGATGCATAGGATTTATGCGTCAAGGGCCAGAAAAGCAATTTAATGATAACCGTTAAAAGAATAATAGCAAAACCATAGTTTCCTAAGAAGGAATGGAAAAACTTCAGAACATAAAGTAGAGGTTTAGAAATGGGAGTAAAGAAACCAAAATCTATGGCCTTAACTAAATCATAATTGACATCTTTAAGTATATGAATATCCCGAGGTCCGAAATAGAGGAGAAACTCCTGTCGATAAGACTGTCCTACAGGAACTTCAGCCACCTTGGATTCAAGAATATTACGTACATTTCCGGAAACATGATCTACATGAACCTTGTCAATAGATGCAGAAAGAGGAATGACCGCCTGAATAAAATATTTACTCTCAAAAGCACTCCACTTTAATCCATCAGAATAATGGCGAGACTCCGTGATTAGATCCTCAGGATCATCCTTCTGAATATCTTCACCAACAAGAGTGACTGGACCGACGAAAGTAAAACTATCCGGCTTGTGTTCTTTACTCCAAGGAGTGACGAGGCCAAGACAGTGACGTCCTTTGACAACTTGGGAAGAATTATTGGAAAAAATAAATTCGAGCTGAAAAGGATATCGATTACCATAAAAAGAATAGATTTTTTCGATGCGAAGACCATCAGCACGTTGATGAAAAAATCGGATACGACCTTGTTCGTCACCTGCAAGTTCCAGTTGGTCAGTAGATGCATCGACATAAAAAAGCAAATCTTCAGAAAAACCAAAATCTTCCATACCTGAAGAAACCAGGTTTGGAGTATTGTCAACCAAAGTAACTAGGGGAGCATCAAACGCGCTCTTTTGTCTAAATTCCTTAGTAACAAAAGAGATCAAAGAAGCTCCACGAGACGAAAAAACTGCTTTAAATAAATCATTTTCTACGACAATTTCACGAAAACCAATAGATTCGGGAGACATCGGAATCACGGATTCAACAGGGACCGACGGTGTAAATTCGAGGCTTGCAGGTTGATCTACTTCCACTTCATGGATAGTAGAAGTTTCCAAAGCGACATTATTTACAGATGGAGTCGGAGTCATAAAAAAACTGAAGCCAAACCAGACGGCAAGCATCAGCATCAATGCAATAACTGTATTTTTATTTTCCATGACAGAACTCCACAAGGAAGAGTAATATTACTCAACGGGATCATAACCACCAGGGTTATATGGATGACAACGACATATGCGCCGGAAAGATAGACTCAGACCTTTACATAAACCATATTTTTGAATAGCTTGGTAAGCGTAATCAGAACAGCTTGGATAAAAACGACAGGTAGGGGCCTTGAAGGGAGAAACAAAGCGACGATAGAAAATTATCAGTATGAGGAAAATTTTTTTGAACATGGAATATCCGGCATATCAACTCGTCAGCAGATATTTTATTTCTGACAATACTTGACCATAACTGAGAGAAGGTGACTCTTTTTTCGCAATGATGGAAATATTCACACAAGGTTTGATAGATAAATAATGTATTCGAAAAACTTCCCGCAACAAACGTTTAACCCGATTACGTTGAACGGCCCCACCAATTTTGCGGCTAACAGTAATACCTAGCCTGGTGGGGCCGACCATATTGTCCCTGATAATAATGATGAAATGATCCGTATGATATTTTTTCCCTCGATTCCAGGCATCGTTGAATTCCCGCCGCCGAGTCAATCGGTGCGAAAAGGGAAAAGTCAAAAAAGTCAATTTTAGTTTCCCAGAAATTTACTTGATGGGTATGTCGACAACTAGGCGCTTGCGACCCTTGGCACGACGACGCTTAAGTACGATACGTCCATTAGCAGTCTGCATGCGCTTACGGAAACCATGAGTACGTTTTCTTTTTACATTGCTAGGTTGGTATGTGCGTTTCATACAAATACTCCTTGATTGCTGATGTATTCCACAAGAGGCGAATTATTAAACATAGAAGGAAAAGAAAGTCAAGAAAATAAAAAACTAGGAGATTAAGAAGATTAGGGAAGGAGTATTCTTCTGCTGGGGAAAGAGGGGGCCTGAACAAAAATGATGTTGCAAAAAAAGCGACTCTCTGCTAATTTGAGAGCCTCGTAAAAACAATCGTAATATATGTAAATTATTGTTTTTAAAAAGGAAAAATATATATCAACAGATGTGAATAATTCTGTGGATATTTTTTAGAAAAGAAATCATGTCAAAGAACAAATACTGGCAAGATTGCCTGTCGACACTTGAAAAAAAATTATCCAAACAAAATTTTTCAACGTGGATCAGACCTATTCGTTTAAAAGAAATAACGAATAACCTAATACATCTTGAAGTACCCAATAGGTTTGTCCGAGATTGGATTAATGAAAATTATCAAGAATTGATTGAAAAAACTCTCAACCAAATCATTGGCGAAAAATACCACTTAAAATTAGAAATTTCTACAACAAAAAATACCAATTTAGATACTAACTCAGAAAAAAACGTATCCTTTCCCCTAAAGGAAAACACCGAACAATTTATTCTGGAAGTTAAAAAAAACAACTCATGTCTTTATTTGAACGATAAATATACATTTACAGATTTTGTTCCGGGTTCTTCAAATCAGTTTGCCTACGCAGCAGCAATGGCAGTGGCTAACAATCCCGCTACAACCTATAATCCACTTTTCATCTATGGTGGTGTTGGTTTAGGAAAAACTCATATTATTAATGCTATCGGAAATGAAATAATAAGTAAAAACAAAAATCTGAAAGTTTGTTATTATTCATCTGAAAAATTCATGAATGAACTTATTAACTGTTTACGCTACGCGAAAATGGATGAATTTCGCCATAAATTTCGTTCAATGGATGTTTTATTAATCGATGATGTCCAATTTATAGCTGGTAAAGAAAGAACTCAGGAAGAATTTTTTCATACCTTTAATGCTCTTTACGAATCACATAAACAAATAGTCGTTACTTCAGATAAATTTCCAAAAGATATACCAGGTTTGGAAGAGCGGTTACGCTCAAGATTCGAATGGGGTTTGATTGCCGACATTCAACCACCGGATATAGAAACCAAACAGGCAATTCTAAAGATGAAAGCCGATCAGAACGGTATATTTTTGCCAGAAGACGTCACCCTTTTTCTTGCCAATTCGATTAGCAGTAATGTTCGCGAATTAGAGGGTTATCTGATCAGAATCGGTGCTTATGCAAGTCTGACATCGACACCAATAAATCTGAATATGGCCAAAGAAATTCTTAAAAATATCCTTATCGAAAAAAATAAAGAAATTACCATCGAAGAAATACAGAAAAATGTTGCAGCTTATTTTTCAGTGAAAGTATCAGATTTAAAATCTGCAAAACGTTTAAAAGCTTTAGTAATTCCTCGTCAAATTGCCATGTATATTTCACGTCAACTCACCTCCTATTCCTATCCAGAAATAGGCGACCGATTTGGCGGAAAAGATCATTCAACCATCATCCACGCTATAAAAAAAATAGAAAAACAGATCGAAGAAGACTACCAATTAAAAATAACAATTGAAAATCTTAAAAATTCTTTAAGTCAATAAAAATGAGAAAAAGCTGTTGATAAAAAAGTGAATAAGTGGAAACTTTAGTTTTATCCACAAATCTACTAGAAAAAATTTTATCTATAAGATTTTTTATAAACAAGTTAACATACTGAAATAAATAATATAATTTAAATTATCAAGAAATCCACAAGCATCTACTATTATGTACTTATAAGATTATTAAAACATATAGTAATAATGTCTGTGATAGGAGAAAAAATGGAATTTACAATAGAAAAAGAAATTTTTTATAAAGGATTATCTAAAATTCAGGGGATAGTAGAAAAAAAAAATACCATTCCTATTCTCTCAAATGTATTAATTGAAACAAATCTAGATGGTATATATTTAACTGCAACAGATCTTGAAGTAGGAATAAAAGCTTTTTATCCTGCTAATATTAAAAAAAATGGTAAAATTACAATATCAGCGAAAAAATTATACGAAATAACAAAAGAACTACCAGATAAAAATATTACTTTCAAAGTAAAAGAAAATAGTTGGATAGAAATAAAATGTGATAAGTCCATATTTAACATTGTTGGATTAGCCGCAGATGAATTTCCCTATTTTCCTGAACCAGAAAATGATCAATTCATAAATATAAAAAGTAGTCTTATAAAAGAAATGATAGATAAAACATATTTTTCAATATCTACAGATGAAACTAAATACAATCTTAATGGAATTTTTTTCAAGTCAGAGGATACAGACAAAGGAGAAAAACTGTTATCACTAATAGCAACCGATGGTCATAGATTATCTATGATCAAAAAAAACATTCAAGATAATCAAATAAAAGAATTAGATAAAGGTGTAATTTTTCCTAAAAAAGGAATTTATGAATTAAGAAAAATTGCAGAAGATGGAGAGTCGGATTTAAAAATAGGTTTTATGGATAATAATGCTGTAATTAAGAAAGAAAATATTTTTATAATAATGCGATTAGTTGATGGAGAATTTCCTGATTATAAAAGAGTAGTACCAATGAATAACAATTTAATTATTACAATAAACAGAAATTCACTATTCCATTCCCTTAAAAGAATATCGATCTTATCTAACGAAAAATCTAAGGGTATAAAAATAAACTTAAAAGAAAATTCAATGGAAATTTCTTCTTCGAATTCAGATTATGGTGAAGCTCATGAAGAAGTTGATATCGATTATAACGGCCCTGAATTAACTATAGGTTACAATGCTCGATACATCATCGATGTTCTACAAACTCAGGAGTCAGAAAAAATTCAAATAAATATCAAAGATCATTTATCACCCGGATTAATAAAATGTTTTGATGATGATGATTATCTTGCTGTCATCATGCCTATGCGTCTTTAATATAAAATGAAAATCTGGTTATCCACTTTACTCCAGAAGATTAGCCTGTGACATAATCTGTCACGGTGCAGGGATACGCTGGCCTCCTACCACCAAAAGGAGGATGGCCATGTTTGAAGATTTCCCCAAGAATGAGGTTGAGTTCGATCGTCGTTTTAGAAATGATCAAGCCTGTCGAGAGTACCTGTTCAAGCTTCGCTGGCCAGAGGGCTTCATCTGCACAAGGTGCGGGCACGCCTTTTACTGGGAAACCTCGCGGGGGCTCTATGTTTGCCGCGATTGCGAGTATCAACAATCCGTCACTGCTGGCTTGATATTTCATGGAACCCGTAAGCCTCTTACTGCTTGGTTTAAGGCGCTGTGGTGGTTCTCAACCTGCAAGTCGAGCGTCAGTGCGGTAGCCTTGAAAGAGTTGCTGGGCTTTGGCAGCTATCAGACCGCTTGGTGTTGGTTGCAAAAACTTAGAACCTGCACCATCTTTCCCAATCGTAAGGCATTGACGGGCAAGGTGGAGGTCGATGAATTTTATCTTGGCGGAGAACGCAGCGGTAAACGAGGACGTGGTGCGGAACACAAATGCAAGATCGCCGTTT
>JAFGWI010000294.1 GCA_016937215.1 Spirochaetales bacterium
ATTTGCGATTTGCAAAATCGCCTTTTCTATTTCTCTATAATATAAGAAATTACTATTTTAGTGCGGAAAGTGGGATTGCTGTTTTTTTTATAGTAATTTATTATAATGGAAGTAAGAAAAAAAACATAAAAAAGAATCCGAGGAAAAAGAAAATGCTGAAATTAATGAAATTTACTGAAGAACATGCCAAAGATACTATCCAACAGGGATATTTCCCCGATTCCCTTTTAAATTCTGCCGAAAATTTGGCCATTATTCTGACCCAGGACTGGTGTCCCCAATGGAAGTACATGGAACAGGCTTTGAATCAATTGGCCAGGGCTGAAGAACCCCGTTACATAGATATTTTTGCCTATGTTGGTATTTATAACCTCATGAATTGCTATTCCGAATTCATGAATTTCAAGGAAAATGTGCTGGGGAACCAGTTTATTCCTTACATCTGCTATTATAAAGAGGGTAAACTCATCGGCCAGTCCAATTTTGTGGCTGGTCTCCAGTTTTTGGCCAAGTTCACCGATTGATTATTTCACTTTTTTGATGACCCTGGAAAATTTGCTCCTGGCGTTTGATGTGTCTCGATTAACTCTCCGTGAAATAAATGCATTGTTCTCTGGTCGTTAACAAGAAGCTGTAAAAATTGCCCATTAGAGCTGATTGCAAAAGTCCTGATATTGGTAATGAGCAGGCAGCTAAAATTAAATAACTTGCGTTTTGGTAATAAAATAACTTGTCCGCGATTTTCAGAATCTTTTCAAACTTCAGTTTTGAAAGAGCCTCATTAGCTTTCGAGCTTCTTTAATAAGCGGAAGGGTTTTACTGTCAATAGCGGCTGAGGTTTTTCCGCGTTAGGGATCGAAGCGGAAACCCCGCAGCAGCCCGGCGGAATCCATTTTTTTTGGGGACAGGAAAAGAGCTGTGTGCCGGGTTTTCTGGCAGCTGCGAGGAGTTGCAGCAAAGAGCCCGGCCCGGGCCGAAGTTAAACCTCTTTTTGTATGGCATTTTTATGGCCAAGCAGGGGGACAGACCTCCCGGGCAACGCCCAGATTTTTTATCACTTCAATAAAAAGACTTTTGCCTCGATGTTTTGGCGCTATTGCTATTAATTTGTGATTGAAACTCAATGAATTTGCGTCTAAAATTGTGAGTATCCCATGGATTTGCGTGAAAGGAAACAAAAATGGAGAAAAGGATTCGTGAACTTATTGATAAAATGACGATAGAGGAAAAGGCATCGCAGCTCTTGCATGAAAGCGCGGCTATTCCTCGTCTGAATATTCCCGAGTATGACTGGTGGAGCGAGGCCCTGCATGGTGTGGCCAGGGCCGGGATTGCCACGGTTTTTCCTCAGGCTATTGCCATGGCGGCAACTTTTGATGACAGCCTTGTGGAAAAGGTGGCTTCGGCGATTTCAAGTGAGGCCAGGGCCAAATATAATCTGGCTTCAACCAAGGGTAACCGTTCAAGGTACCATGGTTTGACCTTCTGGACGCCTAATGTGAATATTTTCCGAGATCCTCGCTGGGGGCGGGGTCAGGAAACCTATGGTGAGGACCCGTTTTTGACTTCAAAAATGGGTGTGGCCTTTGTTAAGGGGCTTCAGGGTGATCATCCTGACCGCATGAAGGTGGCGGCTTGTGCCAAGCACTACGCGGTCCATTCAGGGCCCGAGGAATTGCGCCATGTTTTTGACGCGAAGGTGAGCCGGCAGGATCTTTGGGAAACCTATTTGCCGGCTTTTGAGGCCCTTGTAAAGGCCGGGGTGGAGTCGGTGATGGGTGCTTATAACCGGACCCTGGGCGAGCCTTGCTGCGGCAGTCAATTGCTGATGAAGGATATTTTACGGGGCCGCTGGGGTTTTAAGGGGCATTATGTTTCAGATTGCTGGGCTATCAAGGATTTTCACGAGTTTCACAAGGTCACTTCGTCGCCCACCGAATCGGTGGCCCTGGCTTTGTCCATGGGCTGCGATTTGAATTGCGGTTGTACCTATCAGTTTGTTCTGGCTGCTGTTAAGGAGGGGCTGATCACCGAGGAGCAGATTGATTTGTCCTTGTCCCGGCTTTTGGCCACTAAATTCAAGCTGGGCATGTTTGATGAACCGGGCTCCGGGCCCTATGATGAACTGGGTGCCGAGACCATACGCGCGGCTGAGCATATTCAGCTCGCCCGTGAGGTGGCGGAAAAGTCGGTGGTCTTGCTGCGTAACCAGAACAATCTTCTTCCCTTGAATGATGAGCCCAAAAAAATTCTACTCATCGGCCCTGGCGCGACCAATATTCACACATTACTCGGCAATTATCATGGCCTTAGCCCCCAGCTCGTGACTGTGCTTGAAGGGGTTACGGCCAAGCTTAAGGACAAACCCCAGATCAGTCTGGATTACACCCAGGGCTGCATGATGTATTCCGAAAACCTCAATACCGGCTGGACCATCGGTATGGCCGAGATGGCCGATGTGGTGATCGCGGTTTTTGGTCTGGACACGGCCATGGAGGGTGAAGAGGGTGATGCCATTGCCGCGGCTTACAAGGGTGACCGTAAAGCGATAGAGCTGCCCCAATGGCAGTTGAAATATCTCAAGGCCATGAAAGAGCGGGGCACGCCGATTGTTTTGGTTCTTACCGGAGGAAGCCCTATTGCCATTCCCGAGGATCTGGCCGATGCGGTGCTCATGACCTGGTATTCCGGGGAGCAGGGCGGGGCAGCCATAGCTGATATTATTTTCGGCGATGTGGTTCCTTCGGGCAAGCTGCCTTTGACCTTTCCCAAGTCCACTTCCCAGCTGCCGCCTTACGAGGATTATGCCATGAAGGGGCGGACTTACCGCTATATGAATGAGGAACCTTTATACCCCTTTGGTTTTGGTTTGAGTTACACTCGTTTTTCCATCAGCAACATGAAGATGTCAGCAAGCTCGGTGACTGAAAACAGCAAGCTCAGTATGTCCTGTGTGTTGAGCAATGAGGGGTCCTGCAAGGCCGATGAAACCTTGCAGCTTTATGTTGCCAGGGATAAGCCGGGTGATGGTGATCCGCTTTTGACGCTTCGGGCTTTTCAGAGGGTTTGCCTGAAGGCTGGTGAATCCAAAACCGTGAATTTTGACCTTTCCGCAAGGGATTTTATGTTCGTCAATGCCAAGGGAGAAAAAGCCCTTGAGCCCGGTACTTACAGGGTGATTATAGGTAATTCGTCGCCCATGGCTTCGGCTGAGGCAAGAGGGGCCATGAAAGCTCTGGAGCATAGGGTTTCTGTTTGATGGTGTATTTAAAGCCGGCTGATCGGAGGTGCTTTTTCGATCAGCCTTTTTTATAACATGCGCGGTTTTTTTCTATTAGCGCTTTATATTTTCGAAGGGCGTTGCTTGCCGGGGTTTTTAAGCGATTTTTGTTCCAAAAACAAAATGTGATTTTTTGGGCTTGAATTCGGGTGTCGCAAATGTGTGGTCCCAAGCTCCGCCTGTATAAGCGATAAACTGCCACTTTGTGGTTAATCATGGAAGCTCTTGGAAAATTGTGTTCTGTCCTTGAAGGGGTGTAACCGATTTTCATGAGTTTTTTTAGAGTTTTTAGGTGACCTATGCCCTTTCTATATCCTAGATCAAAATAGGGGATTGTTTCCAGTTCTATCAGTTGAAGCATCTATTGATAAATCCAGCCAAAAAGGTGATAGTATTAACAAATAGGAAAAAAAATAAATGGAGAAAGGATTGCCTTTTTTTGGCTGATGATGGGGATTTAAAAAATCTGAAAAAACAATTATCTCATGAAGAATCGACTATTGCCATGTTGGGAACCAATCTCTATTTTGAAATTCCCATTAGCATTTTCCGCAGCACCCGTAAATTGGTGCATCAACGCGGTTCACGGCTATTGTATTTTTCCGGAGAGGCTTATCGATCCAATATATCTTATATCAAGCAATCGAATATTTTGTATGATTTGATTACCCCTCGCATTGCTGATGGCCTTATTATTGTTACCAATTTGCTCGATACCCTTGACTATACCGAGGAATTTCAAAAACGTTGTCTGGAATATCTTCCTCAGTTGCCTACTGTTTGTGTGGGAACGGCCATTCCGGGGATTCCCAGTGTGGTTCTGGATAATCATGCTGGGATGTTTGAGGCGGTGCGTCATTTGATCGAGGAACATGGATTAAAAAAGATCGCCTTTCTCAAGGGAATGCCCCGCCATCCTGATGGAATAGAAAGGTTTGAGGTTTATAAAAAAGCCCTGGCCGACCATTCCATTCCTTTTGACGAGAGCCTGGTTTTTCAGGGTGATTTTCAGCGTGCCTCCGGGCAAGAGGCTGTTTGTGAAATGCTTGATAAGCGGAAAAAAATTCCAGGCAAGGATGTAGAGGCTTTGATTTGCTCGAACGATTACATGGCCTCCGGTGCTTTACTGGAACTGCAAAAAAGGGGTGTCGCGGTTCCTGAGGATTTGGCTTTAATCGGCTTTGATAATGTTCAATTTTCTGAATGCCTTGTTCCATCTTTGAGTACCATTGAGTATCCCTTTGAGGATGTCGTGTCCCAGGCCCTGGATGTGCTTCAATGGATGCGGAAGGGTGAGATTGTTGCGGAAAAATTTCTTTTAAAAACATCTTTTATTGCGCGTTCTTCCTGCGGCTGTAAAGAAGAGCCTGTTTTGGATCATATTTCATCAGGATTTGATTATGATGCCGGGCTTCAGAATAAAGAAAGCAATTTGCTTAAGGAGCATATCAACCGTCAGATTCTGGATTCTGTTCGGCCTACATTAACGCTGTGGAAAAAAGCCCTGATATCCATAAGGCAGGAGGATAAATGGGGGCTCTTATCTCGTGTTGAGTCAAGGGCAGGGATGGATGGTCCTGGTACTGACCCCTGGAAGCTGTTAACTGATTTGGCGCAAAACAGTTTCAGCAGTAGTAATTATCAGAATATTATCTATAATATGGGCTCGGCAATAACATCCACCCTTGAATTGCCGGAATTGATTGAAATCCTGACCAAGCAGCTGCCTCAGGCGGATATCCATCGCTTTTGTGTTTGTCTTTATGAGGATCCTGTTGATTCTCCAAAGAGGATTCCCGAGACCTCACGCTTGTATCTGGCTTATCATCATGGAAAATCCATGGAGCTTCCCGAGGAGGGGATTGAATTTCCGACTTTTCAATTACTGCCAAGGAACATTGCCTTTAAACTGGGGTGGAAAAGCTGGGTTGTGCTTTCTCTTTATTTCAAAGAGGACCAATTGGGTTTTATGCTTTTAGACAGTGAATCGCCCCATGAAAATTTGCATTGGAATCTGCGTAACCAAGTTAGCAGCGCGTTTAAAGGAGTGAAGCTGCTCAAGGAAACACGTGAAAGCAATCGGCTTTTAGAAGAAGCCAATAGGCAGAAGACCCAGTTTTTTATAAATGTGGCTCATGAGACAAAAACCCCATTAACCTTAATCAGAAATTATCTTTCACTTTATATGAAGAACCATCCGGCTGATAACAATCTTTCAATAATCGAGCAGAATATTGAATTGCTTTTGGCCAATATGCTTAATTTTCTCGATGTTGAAAAGCTTCAAAAGGGTATGGTTGTATATGAGCATGATAAGCTGGTCGATCTGGGTGAAAGCGCTCAAAGAAAATGCCATTTGTTTCAGGTATTGGCCGAGAAGAAAAAAATTAACATGGAGGTTTCTGTTGAAAATTCGATTTTAATCCGCATTGATCCCTGGGCTCTGGATCGAATTTTTAACAATCTTCTTGATAATGCCGTAAAATATATTCATGAAGGCGGCCGTGTTAATGTGAATGTTTTTTTAGAAAATGGAAAGGCTGTTTTGCGAATCAGTGATAATGGGCCAGGGCTCCCGGCCGATACCTTTGATCATATTTTTGAACCCTATTATCTATTGTCCAATAAGAAAACAAGCAAACAAGGTGTGGGTGTTGGTTTGTCCATTGTGAAAAAAATTCTCGATGGTCTGGGTTCTGAAATTGAGGTTGAAAAATGCAGGGGTGGCGGTGTTTCCTTTACAATATATTTTGCCTGTGAGCCGCTTGGCCATGGGGAGGAAAGTCTTGGTCAGCTGCCCAATCATTTGCCTCAAGGGCCTGTCACAGAAGAGCTTCGTGAGAAAAAAATGATAAAAGACAGGCCGAATGTGCTTATTGTTGATGACAATCTTCAGCTTCTTCGTTTTATGCAGGCTTCTCTTGATCAGAGTTATAATATTTTATTGGCTAAGAGTGTTTCAGAGGCTATGTTTAAGCTTAAAACAGATTCGCGTCCAGATTTGATTATAGCAGATATTATGATGGATGGGCCTGATGGTTTTTCCTTTTTAAAGGAATTATCAAGGCTTAAGGAGTTCAGCAATATTCCCTTTATTTTTTTATCAGCCATGAACGATGAGCAGGCCAAAAAAAAAGGGCTTGGTCTTGGGGCGGTGGATTATATAGAAAAACCATTTTCAATTGAAGAAATACATCAAAAAATCAATTCCCATTTCAAGCTTCGTAAGCGCCAGGAAGCCCAGGATTTACGTATGATAAAAAATAAAATTGAAAATCTCTTTTACAAGCTTTCCGATGTTCCTGGAGAAAGCAGCAGTTCAACTTTTGACACTATTTGTCGCGAATTTTCAGTGATTGGTCGGGAAAAAGAAATTCTTCGCTTTTTGTTGACGGGATTGCTCCATAAGCAGATAGCAGCTCAACTGAATATTTCACTTCGAACCGTTGAATATAATATTGCCAAGATATATAAAAAATGCAATGTCAGTAATAAATACGAGCTTTTTACCCTGTTCCAGCAATGATTTTTTAATAGCCCTTTGAATTCCCTGTAACAGGACTATTGTGTTGGAGGTATGACGTTTTGGTAAACTTTGTAAGTCACTTCGCTTGTTTATGATGAGCGCGGGCGAGGCCGAAGTCCTTGGAATCGTTATTGGCCTTCAATCAACTGTATAGCTTTTTCACCACCCTTTCAATCGGCGGTTCATTTATGGACAAATCCCTTATGGTATTGTGTTTATTAATATCTTTGAGAAACTGATCAATCCCACTTTCCGCACCCATTTTCATCATTTTTTTATTTAAATCCCTTATAAAACAGTTGAAAACCCTAGAATGCTTCTAAATATTG
>JAFGWI010000295.1 GCA_016937215.1 Spirochaetales bacterium
CAATATTTAGAAGCATTCTAGGGTTTTCAACTGTTTTATAAGGGATTTAAATAAAAAAATGATGAAAATGGGTGCGGAAAGTGGGATCTAACAATTACATTATTAGTTATCATAGAAAGCCTCCAGCCCCCAACACCACGTTAGGGATTGAAGCCATGGCGAACCGTTGCATATACATCGATGGCCATGGATTCAGCACTGGGGCGACTGAATTTGGGATTCTTGCATTCCAGTCTGCTTTTAACACAGTTGTCACAGATTGAGCAACAAGTTTGGTCTAGAAGGAATACTTTATAAAAACCCAATTGAAAGATTTCTTTTTCTACCTCTCTCAACTTTTTGGAAAAATTTATAGATAAATCTTTGGGATAATCATTTTTTTCAGCTTCAAAGTTAATATGTATCTTATTCATTTTTCTCCTTGCCCCTCTCCCCAATATGCGCTAATATTTCCATAAAACACCCGGTAAATTATACAATAGCAATAAACATCACTCCAAAAACCGGCTAAAATACCCCAAAAGGAACCCGATTTAGGCCAATGACAAGTGAAAAACAGATTGAACAGAGTTTGATTGAGAAACTGAAAGACCTTAAATATACCTACCGGCCCGAGATTATCGATTTAAACAGCCTGAAAGACAATTTCCGCCGGAAATTCGAGGCTTTAAACAAGGTAAACTTGCTGGATTCGGAGTTTTCCCGCTTGATGGATGAAATCATCGATCCTGATGTCTATTTATCGGCCAAGAGGCTGCGTGAAACCAATAGCTTTACCCGGGAAGATGGTACGCCATTAAATTATACCCTGGTGAATACCAAAGACTGGTGCAAGAATACCTTTGAGGTTATCAATCAGCTTAAGATCAATACTGAAAACAGCCATCAGCGATATGATGTGATTCTTCTTATAAATGGTATTCCCGCAGTACAAATCGAATTGAAAACCCTGACCATCAGCCCCCGACGCGCCATGGAACAAATTGTTAATTACAAGAATGAGCCTGGCAATGGCTATACCCGGACTCTGTTGTGTTTCATGCAGTTGTTTATTGTGAGTAACAGAAGCGATACTTTGTATTTTGCCAATAATAACAGCCGCCATTTCAGCTTTAATGCTGATGAACGTTTTCTTCCATATTATAGATTCGCTGATGAGAATAACAAGAAGATCACCCATCTGGACAGCTTTGCCGAGGTATTCCTGGCCAAGTGTACGTTGGGGGAAACCATAAGCCGCTATATGGTTTTGGTTGCCAGTGAACAGAAACTTCTTATGATGCGTCCTTATCAGGTTTATGCGGTTAAGGCGATTGTTAACAGTATTCACGAGAACCGGGGGAATGGTTATATCTGGCATACCACGGGCAGCGGTAAAACCTTGACATCCTTTAAGGCATCGACTCTGTTGAAGGATAACCCTGATGTTGAAAAATGCCTTTTTGTGGTGGACCGAAAAGATCTTGACCGCCAGACACGGGAGGAATTCAATCGCTTTCAGGAAGGCTGTGTTGAGGAAAATACCAATACCGAAACTTTGGTTAACCGCTTATTGTCAAATGATTATGCTGACAAGGTGATTGTAACCACCATTCAAAAGCTTGGGCTGGCTCTGGATGGAAGCCATAAGCGGAATTACAAGGAACGCCTTAAGCCACTGGCTGATAAACGCATGGTTTTTATTTTCGATGAATGCCATAGGTCTCAATTTGGTGAAAACCACAAGGCTATTCGGGAATTCTTTCCCCATTCCCAGTTATTCGGCTTTACGGGAACACCGATTTTCGATAAAAACGCTTCTTACACCCAAATAGACGGTGAAAATAAAAGCTATATCACCACTGATGTTGTGTTTGAAAAACAGCTTCACGCTTACACCATTACCCATGCCATTGATGATGAAAATGTTCTTCGTTTTCATATTGATTATTATAAACCCGAGGGTGAACAGAAACCCAAACCCGGCGAGCCCTTAACTCAGGAAGCTGTGGCGCGGGCGATTATTGACAAGCATGATTCCCTGGCAGCAACAAGGAAGTTCAATGCCATTTTTGCCACTTCTTCGATTAATCAAGCCATTGAATATTATCACCTGTTTAAAAAAATCCAGAGTGAAAAGATGAAGATGGATGAACCCTTTGTGCCGCTGAATGTGACCTGTGTTTTTTCACCCCCGGCGGAGGGCAACAAGGATATTCAGCAATTGCAGGAGGATTTACCTCAGGAAAGGGCGGATAATCAGGAAGCCCCCAATGAAAAAAAGGAAGCCCTGAAAACCATTATCAATGACTACAACCAGCAATATGGAACCAATCATGATATCAATCAATTTGATCTTTATTATCAGGATGTTCAGAAACGGATAAAGGACCATCAATTTCCCAATTCCGATTATCCCCATGAAAAGAAGATTGATATCATTATTGTGGTGGAGATGCTGTTAACCGGTTTTGATTCCAAATACCTCAATACCCTTTATGTGGATAAAAACCTGAAACACCACGGATTGATTCAGGCCTTTTCACGGACCAACCGTGTTTTGAATGATACCAAACCCTATGGCAATGTGATCGATTTCCGGCAGCAGGAAAAGGCAGTTGATGAAGCTATCACCCTTTTTTCCGGTGAAAAAATTGACAAGCCAAAGGAAATCTGGCTGGTCGATGCCGCGCCGGTGGTTATTGAAAAGCTGGATAAAGCGGTTGAAGCCCTTGACAGCTTTATGAAATCCCAGGGTTTGGCCTCTTCGCCCGAGGAAGTTTTCAATTTAAAAGGTGATGACGCCAAGGGACAATTCACTGTTCTTTTCAAGGAAGTCCAACGGCTCAATACTCAGCTGGTCCAATACACTGAACTGGATGAAGAATTGAAAAATAAAAAGGAGGCGATCATTTCGGAGGAGGATTATTGGAGATTCCGGGGCGCTTATCTGGAAACCGCCCAGAGGCTTAAGGCCAAACAAGCCAAATGGGGCGATGACGGTGATGGGGTACAGGAACTGGATTTTGAATTCGTTCTTTTTGCCTCAGCTCTGATCGATTATGATTACATTATCGGGTTAATCTCGAAATATACCCAGGAGAAACCGGGCAAAACAACCATAAGCCGGGAAAAACTGATCGGCTTGATTCTGGCCGACGCCAAATTCCTTGATGAACGGGAAGATATTGTGGCCTACATCAACACCTTAAAAACCGGCCAGGGGATGAGTGAAAAGGAAATCCGCCAGGGCTATGAGGATTTCAAAAAAGCAAAATACAATGGCGAGATAACAGCATTGGCAGAAAAATACAGCCTTGAAACACAAGCCCTTCAGGATTTTATCCAGGGAATAATAGACAGAATGATATTTGACGGCGAGGCCTTAAGTGATTTACTGGAACCATTGGAATTATCATGGAAAGACAGGCTTAAAAAGGAACTGGAATTGATGGAAGATTTGACACCATTGCTGAACAGATTGGCACAGGGGAAAGAGATATCGGGGTTGTCGGCTTATGAGTAGGAAAAAGCTGGCGCCGAAATTGCGGTTTCCTGAGTATAGGGATGTTTCTGAGTGGCAGTACAAAAGATTAGATGAATTATTTTCTGAAAGAAATATAAAAAATCATCCTAATAAACAGGTTTTAGCAGCAACACAAGATAGAGGAGTTATCCCTTATCAACAACTGGAAAAATCAATAATTCGTGAGAGAAAGAACTTAGTTGGATATAAAATAGTTTTTCCAGGAGATTTTATAATTAGCTTGCGATCTTTTGAGGGAGGATTTGAATATTCAGGAGAAGAAGGGATTATATCTCCAGCTTATACAATCATTTATTTAAAACAAAAATTAAATATGCTTTTTTTCCGCTATTATTTTAAAAGAAGAAAATTCGTATATCATATACAACAAATATTAAATCTTAGTTTACGTGATGGAAAATCCATTAATTATAAACAAGCTTCGGAATTGCTGATTATATATCCAGAAAAGACCGAACAACAAAAAATCGCCGACTGCCTTTCTTCTCTGGATGAACTGATCGACGCCCATTCCAAAAAACTCGATGCCTTAAAGGAATATAAAAAAGGTTTGATGCAGCAGCTTTTTCCAGCCGAAGGAAAAACCCAACCCAAACTACGCTTCCCGGAATTTAAAAAAGCACCGAAGTGGAAGAGAACGGAATTAGAAAAAATCAGTTATAATATTTCTTCTGGAAAGGATAAGAACCTTTCATTTGGAAAATATAATCTTTATGGATCGACTGGAATTATTGGAAAAACTATAAATGGAACATATGATGGTAAATTTATTTTAGTTGCTAGAGTTGGTGCAAATGCAGGATTATTAACGAAAACTAATGGAAGGTTTGGAGTTACTGATAATACTCTTGTAATTCAATTGCATGAAGATGTTTATTTTGATTTCATTTTTTCTTTATTAGAAAATTATAAATTGAATAATCTGGTTTTTGGTTCAGGACAACCTTTGATTACAGGAAGTCAGCTAAAAGCTATTTCATTATATTTACCTGAATTAAAAGAACAACAGAAAATTGCCGATTGCCTATCTTCAATAGACGAAAACATCAAAAGCCAAACCCAAAAAATCGAATCCCTAAAACACCACAAAAAAGGCCTGATGCAGCAACTCTTCCCCTCACCTGAGGACATAAAGTAATGATAACCAACACAAAGGCAACACCAGTCACCAACCGCCCTCAACATCATGCACCCACACTATTTACACAGCGCCACCGCGCTCACACCGCGTTAGGGATTGGAGCCATGGCCTTCCATTTTTTCAAAAATGGAAGGCCAAAGCGTTTTTGTCTGGATAAATTCCAGACAAAAACCTTCGGAGGCGCCAGCCGGAGTGGCGCAAAGCCCGGCCTGCCAAGCCCCAGGGCGGCAGGCAACGCCCTGAAAACAAAAATCATAAAATCAAATAATTATATAATAGATGAAGGTAAACCATGACAGCTATCGAAAAAACACAATTGGGAAAAACCCTCTGGGCCATCGCAGATCAACTGCGGGGCGCCATGAACGCCGACGATTTCCGCGATTATATGCTCTCGTTCCTGTTTTTGCGCTATCTTTCAGATAACTATGAAGGGGCGGCGCAAAAGGAACTGGGCAAGGACTATCCCGACAACAAGGACAAACCCAATACACCGCCTTTGAGCATCTGGTATAAACAAAACAAGGAAGATACCAAACAGTTTGAAGCGCAAATGCGGCGCAAGGTTCATTATGTGATTAAGCCGGAATACCTCTGGAGCAGTATCGCTGAAATGGCCCGGACACAGCATAATGATTTGCTGGATACATTGCAAAATGGTTTTAAATATATTGAGAATGAATCCTTTGAAAGCACCTTCCAGGGCTTGTTTTCCGAGATCAACCTGAGTTCGGAAAAACTGGGAAGGGATTATTCCAAAAGAAACATCGCGCTGTGCAATATCATCACCAAAATAGCCGAAGGGATCGCCCGGTTTTCCACATCCAGCGACATATTAGGCGATGCCTATGAATACTTGATCGAGCAATTTGCTGCCGGTTCAGGTAAAAAGGCGGGTGAGTTTTATACGCCTCAGCAAATATCATCGGTGTTGTCAGCCATCGTGACCCTGGATAGTCAAAACCCCAAAACAGGCAAAAAAAAGAAACTCAATAAAGTGCTGGACTTTGCCTGCGGTTCGGGTTCCCTGCTTTTGAATGTGCGAAACCAGCTAGGAAAAAACGGCATTGGAAAAATATACGGCCAGGAAAAGAATATAACAACCTATAACCTGGCGCGCATGAACATGCTGCTCCATGGCGTGAAGGATTCGGAGTTTGAGATTCATCACGGTGATTCCCTGCTCAACGATTGGGACATCCTGAAAGAACCCAACCCGGCCAAAAAGCTGCAATTCGACGCTGTGGTAGCCAATCCGCCCTTTAGTTACCGCTGGCAGCCCAAAGAGGCCATGGGTGAGGATTTCCGCTTTAAGGATTACGGCGTGGCCCCGAAATCGGCCGCTGATTTTGCTTTTCTGCTTCATGGTTTTCATTACATGGGAAAAGAGGGAACCATGGCCATCATATTGCCCCATGGCGTGCTTTTTCGAAGCGGCGTTGAAGCGAAAATCCGGCAAAAACTGCTGAATGACGGCCATATTGATACGGTTATCGGGCTTCCGGCCAATCTGTTTTTTTCTACAGGCATACCGGTTTGCATATTGGTTCTTAAAAAATGCAAAATGCCCGATGATGTGCTTTTTATCAACGCCAGCGAGCATTTTGAAAAAGGAAAGCGGCAAAACAAGTTATTGCCCGAGCATATTGATAAAATCGTGGAAACCTATCAGGAGCGGAAAGAAGAAGAGCGTTATTCCCGGCGGGTTTCCATGGATGAAATTGTGGAGAACGATTACAACTTGAATTTAACGCGGTATATTAATACGGCTATTCCTGAACCAGAGGTTGATTTGTTGGCGGTGAATAAAGAATTGGTGGAGATTGAGAAGCGGATTGTTAAGGCCACTAATGAGCATAACAGGTTTTTGAAGGAGTTGGGGCTGCCGGTGTTGCCGGGTGGGAAGAAGTAAGTAGTAGATTATATAGGATTATTAAATGAAAGATTTTATTTTAGAAGATGAATTGCTTCTTGTTGTAAATAAAAAAACTAGATCTTATCTTGAAGAAGTAATTTCTGATTATGTTAATGGAAACTATAGATCAGCAATAGTAGTATTGTATTCAGTTGTTGTTTATGATCTAATAGCAAAATTAAGAGTTCTTGATGAAATTTATTCAGATAATATAGCAAAAGACATATTAGCAAAAATAAAAGACGAACAAGAAAAATATCCAAATAGTCCTAAATGGGAAAAAATCTTATTTTCTGAGATTTCAGATCGAACAGAATTATTAAATCCTGTAGAATCATCAAAAATACAACAATTAGTTGATGATCGTAATTTTTCAGCACACCCATTATATAACAATAATTTTGAATTAATTAATCCACATGCTGAAAATATCAGGTATCATTTAAGAAATATGCTTGAAATTATTTTTCAAAAAGAACCTTTATTAAGTAAAAAAATTACATCAGAATTTATTAATAGTATAAATAATTTTTATGAAAAACAAGGTTTTAATGGATTTGAAGAATATTTAAAAATTCATTTCTTTAATAAGTTTAATAATAATGTAAAAAAAGAATTATTTAAGGTTCTTTGGAAATTTATTTTTGTTCTAGAAAATATAGAATGCAATGAAAATAGAGCACTGAATCTACAAGCATTAATTTCGCTTACAAAAGGAAATGAAGATTTATTTTTTAATATAATAAATGAAGAACTTTCATATTATAACAATATTGGACCAGATGATTATAAATGTGATTTTACTGACAAAGATTTTTCAATGGGAGAATCAAGAATTGTTGCATTGATTGAATTTCTTTGCATCTATCCGAAATTTTTTAATTTATTGAATCAATCTTGTAAAAAAAATATTGAAATAATGGCTGAAAGAAATATTAATTTTTTTTCATTATCATATTTCCTATCATCCAATTTAAAAGAACATGTTGATAAAATTCAAGCTCGACATAAAGACGCCTATATGGATAATACAGGGTGGATTAATACATCATTTTATAATTGTATATCTTCAGAAGTATTTCTAAAATTATATAAAATAGCAAAAGATAGAGATGTAACAAATCAATTTATTCGTTTTGTTATTGGATATTTTGGAAAAGCAGTCACATGGATTGCTGCAACTGAAATATATTATGAAATAATTAGCTTTATAGTTGAGGATTTTAAAAAATCACAATTACTAAATTTATTAAGAAAAATGAATGAAAATAATCAAATATATGGAAATAGAGAATTAAAAAAGGAGATGGATGATTTAAAGGAAATTTCAAAAAAAATTATTGGAAAAAATTTCAATCCTTCTGAATTCAAAAGACTTTGGAAATAATTTACTTGTTCGACTGATAGCTTTAACAATTCCAATATAGCATCGTGTTCAAATATTCAATTCAAGTGCAGTCCTTTTTTTAAAAAAACAGCTCCACTTTTAATAATCCAAGCCCCCGGGCGGCAGGCAACGCCCAAAAAGCCAAACATTCCCTTCCTAACTATCCGCTTCCCCCTCCAAAGCCGCAAGCTCATCCAACACCCCAACATACTTCCTGATATACCGCTTCACCACATTTTTCTTCTCATCGGGCAGCTTATCCACCCTGGAAAACAAGGCCTTTAACTCCACATCCTCATACTCCCGGGTGCAATCTTCCCCGAGAATCAGAAATTCAATGGGCACCTTAAAATAAGTGGCAATAACATAGCAATTATTGATCGTGGGCTGGGTAATGTCCCGTTCATAGGAGCTGAGAGTCATGAAAGGGATATCAAGGGCCTCGGATAACTTCCTGAGGGAGAGGTCATTATCGCTTCTGAGCTTTTTAAGTTGCTTTCCTATACGCATATCAGCGAAAAGTATCCCATAAATGCCCAATAAAAGCAAATAAAGTTTGACAAATTCACTCATTAATCGTACTATATCATATAAATAAATTGTACATAATAGCATATACAGCAAAAGAGGAGGGACACATGAATTATCAGGAAATCCTTCAAAAATACATCAGCGATTGCGCGTCAAATCTGCTGGAAACCGGGAAAATCCTGAATTATCTGAAAACACAAGGAATCAGGGAAAGCTATTTATTCGACAGCTTTCGAATAGGCTATTCATCGGGCGATCTGGGCGCGCTGGTTTCAGGAAACAAGGAGCTTGAAGCGAAACTGGAGCACCTGGGCCTTATGCAAAAGGGAAAGGAAACACTGGCCAATCATATCATCATTCCCATCATGGACAGCCAAAAGGAGATTGTGAACATCGTCGGCTATAATCCGCACCCCCGAAGGGTGAAACGAATAACAGCGCTGAACCAAAAAGGCCTCTTTAACAAGGGATATCTAAACAATTGCGAGACCATGATCATCACCGATAATCCGCTTCACAGCCTTTTGCTCATACAAAGCGGCTATAACCATTCAACTTTCTTGTATTATAATGATAAAGATATCGTGGAACATTTCAAAAACCACAAAACCCGGGAGGCCCTGTTTGCCTTTAGCGAGGCGAAGGAACTGTTCTACCAATTGACCACCCAGGGCTATGCCGTGAAACGTCTTGAAATTGATTTTGACAGACTGAAAAAAGGCCCGGCCAAGGCTTATCTGGAAAAGATCTTTGAGGAAAACACAAGCGATGACTACTGTGAGGACAAAGTCAAAAAAATAGAGAATGGTTTCCTCTTCCACCTGACAAACCTTTCCTATCGGGTCATCGGTAACTTCTCGGAGTTCACTCTTCACATGAGAGCTAATATCAAGGCCTTTACCGAAAAGGATGTCTTTGTGGATATGGTGGATCTTTACAAAAACCGCGACAGGAATAATTTCATTTTTAATCTCATGGATAAATTCGAGATACGCGACCAG
>JAFGWI010000296.1 GCA_016937215.1 Spirochaetales bacterium
CAGGATCGACCCTGTCCTTGACCTCGCTTTTCTGGGTAAGGTAGTCCAGTGCGGCAAGCAGCTGCACGGCGCGTGGTTCAAAGAGGTCGGTGGTGTTGTTTGTTTCGATTCCGATGACAACAAATCCGAAAGAAGACAGCCAGGGCCCCATCCATGCTTCTTCATTGGCGAATTTGGCTGAATAGCCAGGACAAATCGCGACTGCGGCCCAGGTACCGAGGCTTGTATCTGTCGGGTAATAGATGAAGCCTCCGCCGAATCCATTACCCCGGGGCACTGTAATTTGAGCCGTGGCAAAGGTCCCCCGGTTGGCTGAAATGCTGGCCAGTGAAGGGTCTGGTCCACGCTGAAATCCGCTGTTTTCGGGGGTGGGTGTTGGTTCGGCTGTGGGCGCGTTGGTCGGACCAATACCAGAGGCAATGCTGATGCCATTGATCTTGGGGTTCTCGGTCACTGTGCTGAACTCGATCACAATCTGGCCGCTTGTGTCTGCGGTGGTGATGAAGATTTGGGAAATCCCTTTGTTCTGGCCTTCGGCGCTGGCGTAAATATCAAAACTGGTGAGAACCTCGGTATTGTTGATCGTTACATCGAAAAGCCGACTTCCAGCTGATGTCAGATAGGTCTCGGCAAAATAAAGAGTCACTGTGTAGGTTTCCCCGGCATTGAGTTCCGGGATGGTGTAGCTCATGTCGCCGTAGCGCTCGTTATTGAAAAGCCCGGCCGGTGGTGTATTCACGCTTATTTGAGAAACATCCACGGTGTTGCTGTTGCTATGGGTGGTGCCGCCGGAAAAGTATTGATCCTCCTGGAAGCTCTCCAGGGTTGAAGAACTGCCGCAAGCGATGGAAAGCCCGGGTGCTGATGTGGGCTGGTCAGTGGGGTCGGGGCTGTTCTGGCAAGGGAATTCGGAAATGAGCCCCACATATTTTTGGGCAACAAGAAGGGCATCTACGATATTCACTGTGCCGGAGCAATCCACATCAGCGCAGGGGGAATGTTCAATCAAAGGGTTCATCCCCACATAGGCCTGGGCGATGAGCAAGGCATCCACAATATCCACCCCGCTGCTTTCGTTTACATCGCCCATGAGCGGACATGTTGAGCTCTGTGCCTCTATAAACAGCGGCAGCATCAAAAATGCCATCAGAATCACATTAATCTTTTTCATTTTTTCTCCTTTTTTCTATAAAAAATAATCTTTCCTGAAAGGTTTTGGGTGGCAGCTTCACATGCAACCCTTATTCAAGGAAAAATATTTATTGACTGTGGTTGAATCCTATTTTATCATATTTTGACAAATCGCGCTGAAAATATCTTGTTTATGGGGAGAATTTCGTGACATTTCGCAATCCCCTCTGTTTTATTGTGTACACAGAGGGGACATCGCACTTATAGCTTGATAACACAAAAATAAAATCTCAGTTGTTTTGTTAAAAGCGGTGTCACAGAGAAATGCGGGGTTGCATAAGCCCCTATTTCACAGTAAATTTAGGTAATTTCTACTATTGTTTAGAGTCAAGAATTCGGGATTCATAAATTCGCCTTTTTTTTCTCTGTAAAATAAGAAATTACGTAACTCTTTAGCAGGTATTAGTAAAATGCAAACCATTGTCATTTTGAGGAGGAACGACGGGCCTGGTCGTAAACGCTTCGCGTTTACTGCTCGGCCATGCGACCTGGGCCTGGTCATAAATGCTCCGCGTTCACTCCATCCCTGCAACCTTGAAAAATTTTACCTGTCGCAAATAGCCTTGCTGTGGTTATTCGCGTAAACACTTTATTAGTGAGGCAACTTGTGTATAATCAATCGAGATCCTTCACTTTGCTTTGCTTTGTTCAGGATGAAAATAGCTGGGATGACAGCGATGAACTGGCTGAATAAGGATGAAATTACTATTTTAGTGCTAAAGCAGGATAACCATGATGATATGTATTTCAACGGCCTGCTATGGAACATAAAGGGTTTGGATAAGTTTCTCATGGGCAAGAATTTCGTGTTTTGAGCTTGCGCAATAGGCTTTGCGTTAGGGATAGAAGGCAGGCAAGCTAATTTTTCAAAATTAGCGCAGCCAAGTTTTTGCGCCTGATTATTTCAGGCGCAAAGGCTTCGGAGGCGAGAGCCGGAGTGCCGTATAGCCCGGCCTGAAAGCCCCTGGGCTTATCAGGTAACGCCCATAAAAATTAACTGAATAAATACCATCATTTGGGTTATAAATAGTAACAGATTTATTGAAAGGTAAAAATATGAACAAAATAATCGTTTTATTTCTGATGTTAATGATTCTTTTAGGGTGCGGACCCACAAAAGAGCTATCCATGGATGATAAGGAGGGCTATAGCGGGGCCTGGGAAGGGCAGCTGGATCTTCCCAATGGCAAGTTGACCATTGTCTTTCATGTGGATGATGACAATGGCCGCCTGAAAGCCAAAATGGATTCGCCTAACCAGGGGGCCATGGGAATTGCCATGGACAAGGTGACTCTGGAAAATGATACTCTTTTAATCACTTCGGCGGCCTTGGGAATGAAATTCAAAGGAGTCCTTGAGGGCGATACCCTGGTCGGTACTTTCAGCCAGGGAGGATCTGATTTTGATTTGAAAATGAACAAAAATGCCAATCCGGTGACACTTCAAAGGCCCCAGGAACCAAAAGGACCCTTTGGTTATGAAAGCGAAGATGTCCGCTTTGAAAATTCCTCAGCTGGCATCAAACTGGCCGGAACATTGAGTTATCCTTCTTCCGGCGGTCCCTTTGCCGCGGCTGTTCTGATTACCGGAAGCGGGCCACAGAATCGTGATGAGGAGATCTTCGGTCATAAACCCTTTTTGCTTATTGCCGATTATTTGACCAAAAAGGGTTTTGCCGTGCTTCGCTACGATGACCGCGGCTTTGGCCAGTCGGAAGGCGATGCTGAGAGCGCCACCAGCAGGGATTTGGCAGACGATGCTGAAGCGGCCATGGCCTATCTCAAAACCAGAAGCTTTATTGATTCAAGGAAAATCGGTTTGATCGGACACAGTGAAGGCGGGCTCATCAATGGGATGGTCGCGGCAAGGAATCCTGAAACGGCTTTTATCATCATGTTGGCCGGGCCGGGTTTAAGAGGCGACCAGCTTCTGCTGCTACAGAACCGGGCAATAATGGAAGCTTCTGGTCAGGATGCCGAGGCTGTGGACAAGGCGGTTTTAGAAAACCGGCGTATCTATCAATTGGTCACCAGCGAAGGCGCGGCTGCCAGGGGCAAAATCGCCGAAATACTCGCTGAAGCTGGTTTTGATCCCGAAAACCAGGAGGTCATGATTAATGCCATCCTCTCTCCCTGGTTTATCTATTTTTTAAAAAGCGATCCTGCTGATTATCTGGAAAAGTTAAACATTCCTGTGCTGGCCCTTTTTGGTGAAAAGGATTTACAGGTGCCCTATGAAGCGAATATGGAGGCTGTTGAAAAGGCCTTGAAGAAGGCCGGCAACAAGGATTTTACTGTAAAAGCTTTTCCTAAAATGAATCATATGTTTCAGGGCGCGGACAAGGGTTTGGTGGAAGAGTATGCTTTGATAGAGGAAACCATGAGCTCCATTGTTCTTGAGACCATGGGTGATTGGCTTTTGCAAAGGTTTTGATTATGGTGCTTGTGCCTGTCCCTTTTCCGGGTATGGCGCAAGCCTTTTTATTTTAAGCTCCTTGAACAGCTTGTTGCAGGTTAAATAAATCCATCTGGCTGAAACAAAAAACAGGTTTTTACAATATTCCTTGACTCCGGAAATCCCTGGTATTTGGTCTCAATTTATTGACCCAATAATCATTCAATAGTTATATTATCCTATCATGAAGAAGCATAAAATATTTACCATGGCCTTTTCAGATGTCTATCCTTTGTATATACAAAAGGTTGAAAGAAAAGGCCGGACAAAGGAAGAGCTTGATAGCATTATTAGATGGCTTACAGCTTATAGTCAGGATGAGCTTGATAAACAACTGGAAAACCATAGTGATTTTGAAAGCTTCTTTAACCAGGCGCCGCGAATAAATCCCAATGTGACAAAAATCACAGGTGTCATATGCGGATACCGGGTGGAAGAGATCGAGGATGAGCTTATGAGGAAAATTCGATACCTCGATAAACTGGTGGATGAACTGGCCAAGGGGAAAGCCATGGAAAAGATTTTACGCAGTTGAAATTGTTTCGGGCTAGTTATCGAATGTTTTGCCTTTGGTGATAGAGCAGATATCAACAAAAATCTGAGAATACCAGGATAAAGCCAAAAGAGCAAAAAAGGTATTTATTTATCAGCAGCTTGAAGGGCTTTCATTTTTTTTTCTGTATCGGGAATTTCATGTTTACGGCCGAGCAAAGTGAGCAATTCTATTTTCAATAAATAAATATCTGGCTGATTAACGGTCGCGAGTTTCTCTAGGGTCTCGATTTCCTTTATGGCTTCCTGATATCTGTTATGGTTGTAAAAAAACATGGCCATGTTAAAACGGCTGTCGATAGAGGAGGGGTCAAGTTGAATCGCTTTTTGATATGCTTTTTCAGCTCCCTCATGATTATCCTGCATGTCCAGGGATTTTCCCAGCTCAGCCCATAGCTGGGCTTTCCAGGGTTTTACCTTAAGGGCATTTCTGAAATCACTCTCAGCATCGATAAAATTTCCCATTTCGTGGAAAATCATACCTCGTTGTTGAAGTAAACAGGGCTCAGCTGGATTTTTTGCCAAAGCTGTCTGTAACATTAATAAGGCTTTGTCTGAATTCTTGTCCTGCCAAAGTATTCCAATGATACCGGCTAATGCGGGGCCAAATTCAGGTGCCAAATCCAGAGCTGATTGATACCATTTTTTCGCCTTTTGATTATTTTGCATTTTTACATAGATATCGCCCAAAATAGCTCTCGGGGTTAACAAACCTGGAAAAATGGAAATCCCTTTCATTAAAAAACCAATAGCCTTTTCATAATACTGCCGGGAAAAGGCGCTTTGTCCCAGGCTTGTTAATGCAAGGGCCTTGGCGTATGCCAGTTCAGGATAGAGCTGTTCCTGTTCTTCAGGAATTTGGTTTATAATATCGGCCGCCAGTTTCTCAGCCTGTGTGTTATTGTGGGTGCGGTTAAAATAACAGGATGCCCAAGCCTTGATAATCAAAATATCGCCCTGTTTTTCTACTAGCGAGCCTAGTAAAGCATCGGTTTTGACAAGGTCAAGGTTGTTCAGGGCTTTTTCCACAGGCGCGAATATCTCGCGCAGGGGATTGGTGTCTGTAAGTTGCTTCACATCCAAAGGCAACATTGCTTTTTCAATTGTTTTGGGAAAATTCTGCTTTCTATGTGTTGAGTTGGAGGCAGATTCGCTTATATGAACGCAGCTTGCAGCCAAAAATATTAAACCAGGGATAAGCGATAAAAGGAAAAATTCTGAAATTGGGTGTTTATTATAGGCAGCTCGTTTTTGATTCATCATGTCTCCTCAGCTGAAATAGCTTGTTGTGAATGATATGATTCGTTTTTTTTCATAATAACGACCGGTTATGCATGGTAAAAGTCAGACAAAAATACATCGAATTAATTAGTTCTTTTTCGCGAAAAATAAATCACCTTAGTGTTGTTCTTGGTGATAAAACCAAAACCTTTCAAACATACTCATTTTTTATCTTATTTTATATAAAGTTGTTCAATATGTAAACCTGGTTTTTTTAGATATTTGATTGGCACCGATGCTTTAAACTTGCCCACCAGATTTGGCCATTTTTTCAAAAATAGTCAGGAAAAGAGTTTCTTACCTGATTATTTTTGGTATTACTCTTTGAAGGCGATGTCGGAGCCAGGCTGCTGATTAAGAGTGAATGCTGATAGGCAATCACGCTGTGGAGAAATAGATAGGGAGCCTATATGGCCTACGTGCGTGAGGCCTGTGGTGCCTGAACACCACCGGAGTTTACCAGGTTAGGCCATAAAATAATATAGCTTAACAAACACTCTTATTTTAGTTATTCAGGCTGATTGATTTTTAAATCTGTCTTTATTATAATGCGCTAATGGATTTTGATAAAGCTTATCTTGCGGGGAAGCGAAAAACTTCATTTTTGTGGATCAAGCGAAAAGCGGGTTATCTTTTGTCATTAAAAGAATTGCTTGCTTTGGTTCCGGCTATAGGGGAATCCTATACTGGTATCAAGGATGTGCCTGTTGAAAAAATCATCGGAAGTGAAAACCGCTCCGAGGATTTTGCCGAAGGTTTTTTGCCCATTCAAGGGGGAATGAAATTCCGCTGGGAAAATGTGCGAAAACTTTTTTTGGAGGCCCAGATTGCTGATGCCATTGACCTTATAGAATATGGGGGATGTTATTTTGTCCGTGATGGTAATCACAGGGTATCGGTTGCAAAAACGAATGATATCGATTATGTTACAGCTTCCATTCAGACCATGAAAACGCCGGTGAAACTGCCGCGCCGAATGAGCAGAAAAAAGATACCCCTCTTTATTGCCAAGGCCAGGTTTCAGGCGGAAACATCGGTGTTTGATTATATTCCCGAAGAAGATTTTGATGTCGCGATTGCCGATAACTGGGATTATCTGAAAAAGGATATTTTCGAATACAGTCCAAACTGGTATAAACGTAATCATGGAAAAGTGCCCGATAAAAAAACCGTTATTTTGAACTGGTATCATTATATTTATCGCACAGCCATGGAATTCATCAAAAACAATCATTTGCCCTTTCTCTATCCTCAAAAAAACGCGACTGATATTTTTTGCGATCTGATCAGGCTTTGGAATTCCTATCCCGATACTGACGCCCTCTGGGTTATGGAGGTTTATAATCTATACCTGAAAAAAGCCCTAAACGGCAGCTTGCTATTACGGCCATTACGAGGAATACGAAAAGCCTGGGATTATTTTTTCATGACCAAAGAAGAGGCCCGTCGTTATTTTTTATCTGTTTGTAACTTCAATGAGTTGATGTCAGAGGCTGTTCTTCCTGAAGGGGACAAAAACTGGTATCGTTTTTTATCGGATTTTATTCTAATCGAAAACAGTCGCCATTTGCGAAATAAAATGAAAGAAGAAACAGGGCGCTTTCCCGTTATAACCGAGGTACTGACCCAGAGTTATCATCTTTTTCTTAAACCAGCATATGATGTTTACCTGTCACATAAATGTGAAAAGGAATTTCCTGTCTTGTTTAAAAAATGGATGCTCCGTTATGGTCGTGGATTTCTAAAAAAAGGGCAGGTCCTATCAGCTGAAAAAATTGAATTATCCTTCAGGAATTATATTTTAAAAAAATCAAAAAAAATGATTAAAAACCCGATATAAAAATTAACTCACCTTATGTTTCCCCCATGAAACACGCATTCGTATACCTTGGTGGTTTCAAAGAAAATTTCTTCCTCGCCCTTGAACCAGTCGAAGGTGCCATTGATCATGCAACGGTAAAAAAAACTTCCTTTCTGATGGAAATCCGGTCCGCGAAAGGGTTTTTGTTCGTTTACCAGCATCAGCGCTTCCTTGAGAAAGTCTCCGGAAAAGTTCTGATCGAGCGTACGGCCCAAATAATTCATAGACCAATAGGGCTTATTGTTGACATACAGAATTTCCTGGCCCGCGAATTTTTCGCCTCCAAAATAGCAATCCAGATAATGGTAGGGATCTTCCTTAAAGGATAAATCATGGGAATGTGCTCGTGATGATGGTATTTCTGCGCCATGGGCCGCGTAGGTGTTTTTTTTGGCTTTGCGGAGAAATACCTTGATTGAATCCAGTGATGGGTCAAAGTTGTCAGAAAATGATGAATATTGATTGGGTCCTTTTAGCAGAAAATCGATGGATACGCCGAATAATTCACTCAGGGAAATCAGATTATTCAAATCGGGAAAGGATTCTCCCTTTTCCCATTTTGCGATGGATTGCCGTGATATATTCAGTTTTTCAGCCAGCATTTCCTGGGTCATGTCAGCTTTTTTCCGTAAATCCTGTATTCTATTTGAAAGGTTCATGGGTTCTCCTTTTTGGTCAAAATATTGGTTAAAGCCTTGAACTATAATATTACAGGAAAATTATGATAGCGCAATCAATTTGTCGTTGCATTAGGGTAACCTGGAGTTGCATGGAGCCAATTTGAAAGAGGAGTAATATGTGGCTGGAATGCTTTATTTGTATTTGTTTAGCCTAAACAGGAATCACTATTTTTAGCGTTAAGGATTGTAATAATAGCAGAGCTAATTGCAAAAGTCCCGACTTTAGCAATTAGCAGACA
>JAFGWI010000297.1 GCA_016937215.1 Spirochaetales bacterium
AGGTAATTTCTTATATTATTTAGAGTTAAGAATTTGCGATTTGCAAAATCGCCTTTTCTATTTCTCTATAATATAAGAAATTACTATCTTAGTGCGGAAAGTGGGGTTCACATTCAGAATGGCTGTTGTCATCCTGAACAAAGCAAAGCGGACTGAAGGATCTCAGTTGATTATACACATGTTACTTCGCTAATAAAGAGTTCGCGCGAATTACCAAAGCAAGGTTACTTGCGACAAGTAAGATTCTTCAAGGTTGCAGGAAAATAGTGAATGCCAATGATCATTCACGACACCGAGCAGTGACTTCCAATGAGCATTTATGACCAGGCCCCCGTCGTTTCTCCTCAGAACGATATCGGTTAGCATTTTACCAATATTTTCTTAATAGCTACCCTATTTTATTTGATTTTTTTGAAAGATTAATGGGTAAATTCAACACAGTTATCAACCATATATCTGCTATGATTAAAACTCTCCTGGGGCTGGTGTTCTTCGTCGGCCACAACCCTAAAATCATTCAAATCCATTGCTTTTAGTGGAAAAGAATCTTCCCTATAAGCTTCACGAAGAAGCTGAATCAATTCACCATCAATATCAGATAAACTGCGTAATTTGAGACAATGAATATAAAGAACACCCACTGGCCCTTCAATACGGTTAATGGCTTTATGATAGGCTTTTCTGTCAAGAATAAAGAAAAAATCCAGTGATCTGAAGCTCTTTGTCTGAACATAAAAAAAAGGAATTGTTTTGGAAAAAACGATTTGCTGCGAAGTGACAAAGGTGTCAAAATTTCCAAAGGATTGAATGACATTTTTTAGTTTTGAATAAATATCCCTTGACCTTTTTTTCTTTAATTTTAAAAGATTTTCTTCAGAAAATATCTTGGTTTGACTTTCATCAGGTACCATATCCTTCTCCTTCTACAGAGGGTTCCTTACAGAATCCAGGTACATAATGATATTACTCAAAATTTTACATAAAGCCAAATTAATAAACTATACCATTTGGTATGTTTAACCCGTTTATCCTAAATCATTACCGACAAATATCTTATAGAAGGAGAAAAGCGATTCGGTTTTCCTATTTGTCTAGCTCCTTTGCTTTTTGAGCGTTATCTGCCGCCCCTGGGCAGGGCAGGTCGGGCTATCCGGCCTCTGGTTATAAATGATCCTATTTATTGCTTACTGTCGTGAATGCGCATTGGCATTCACTATACAGCGTGAATGCTCATTAGCATTCACTATATATATGCAGCCTAGGCAAAAATTATCCGGCAAAAAACGCTTTGCTTTGCAATTTTTGGAAAAATTGCAAAGCATGCCTCCTATCCTTAACGCATTTTACCAAACTGTCATTCAACTAAAGAAATCCCCATTTTCTTTTTCCTTGAATGACTATTCACACAAGAATAATGTGACCGGGAATTGTTAAACATCATGACTTGTCTAAAAACAAAGGAACCAGGTATAGAGGGCTATGAATATTCGCGGAATACGGCAGATAAAGAGATTCTGTTTTCATAAATGGCTTTACCGACAATCAAGCCGATGAGGTTTTTATGGCGATGGGTAACGATTTCTTCAATATCCTGCTCCGAAGAAATGCCTCCCGCTATGATGACTTCCATACCGGAACGTTGGGCTATGAGGTTCGCACGGTCAATGTCCGGTCCTTCCATAGTGCCATCACGAGAAATATTCGTGTAAATTAATTGTGTTATCCCAAGATTTTTGATTGTATCCAGGACTTCGAGATCCTTGAGAAAAGTCGAACTCACCCGCCCGTCAATTTTCACCATGCCTTCCCTGGCATCGATTCCGCCTATAAAAATATCTCCATATTGCCGAACCCAGGCACTCACAGTTTCAGGATTATTGATTAAAAGAGTGCCAAGGATTAATTTTTCAACGCCAATATCAATAAGTTCCTTCACATCCTCTTCTTCACGAATACCACCGCCGACCTGAAGCACACAGGGAACAGTGTCGCGAATTTCACGTATGACATCCCGATTGTTTGCGCTATTGCCGCGAACAGAGTCAAGATCGATAATATGCAGCCTCCTCGCACCGGCTTCAGCAAAGGCTTTGGCTATGGAAGCGGGTCTTTTCGAGTAAGCTGTGGTCTGATTAAAGTCGCCTTGACACAGATGAACACATTCCCTGCTCATCAGGTTTATTGAAGGAATTATCAGCATAGTTAATAGTTTCTGGTTAGTGTTTTATTCTTCTTCTAAAACAGAAAAATCCGATTTATTGGAATTAGTAATTTCTTCGAATTTTTGTCCTAATTCTGTCAGCCTAATGAGTCGTTCCAGGGTTTCTTGACTTGCGGTAAAGCCTTCTTTAAGTGCTGTTTCAGCCTCAATGGATAAATCATCGTCATTATCCATACAGAACCCTAGTTTCTTTATATGTGTATCACTGGTATTCATAAATTTTAAAACTATTGGCATTTTCGAAACCCCCTTGCCTGAGTTTTTACTCTAATCCGATCCTGTTTTTAATATTATAAAATTTTGTGCATAACGTCTATAGATTAATGCTTTCGCTCGATGATGACAGATTAAATCAAGAATGTCAAGGTTAACCAGCCACTCCTCACCATTCCCGGTCTCATCTAGAATAGGTCAACAAAGAATATATTGCAAATTATTTTTAATTGTTTATAGAATAAGGAATTAGCATTGTAACACTTCGGGCACTTACAATTTCCGGCAACTTTTTTACTGTAAAATATGCGAAAATAAAAAAATCATAATTACCTATTTTACAGGCAGATAAGGTTGTTACCGGAAATTACTGTACCACTCCCAAGCATTCATGGTTACATTATTCTTGTGTCAGTACCTGTTGATTTACCCCCGAAGATTTAATTGCTTTAAGTACCAGAAATTGAAATCCCGAACTCAAGCGCCCTCCCAAAACAATCTTTTTTGCATTTTGTTATATTATTTGATTATGAGTCGGCCTTTATTTTTATCAAAGGCTGTTTTTAATAGCTCCTGAATAAAAAACTTGTATTTGAGCTCATCGCAAAATTCCTGGCATTAGCAATTAATAGGCAACTGTAAATTAGTAACTGATTATCCGGCAATCAGGTAACTTATCCGCAATTTTTATGATTCCTGCAAAAACCTCAGTTCAGCGCGAGCCTTATTCGTTCAGCAAATTAATGATAGTGGCTGCTAAGGGTTAGGGATCGGAGGCAGGGAGAACCATTTTTTCAAAAATGGTTCTCCAAAGCGTTTTTTGCCTGATTTTTTCAGGTAAAAAACCTTCGGAGCGATAGCGAAGTGGCGCAGAGCCCGGCCCGAGCCCCTATAGGGCTGGGGCAACCTCCCAAAGCTAAAGAGCTGAAGAAATACAAAACGTTTTTTCTTTGACCATTTGAGATGTTGTGGGAAATTTCAATACTATAATGAACTAGCATCTGTCAAGGCCTTGGCAACATTAAAATTACATTAACAAGCTCTGGACCTTTTGTTAGTATTTTCCGATAATAAAAGTAAATTATGGGTGCTCTTTTTTCATTTTTTATTGCCTTAAGCATTTCTCTGGTGATTCTCAGGGTGGCGTCTCATATCCTTAAATTAACCGGACTCTCGGAAGAAGTGGCGAGTTTTCAGGCTCGGTCGGCTTTTACAGGGACAGGTTTCACAACAAGAGAATCCGAAGCTATTGTGAACCATCCATTAAGGCGGCGGGTGATTATGGCTTTGATGTTTGTTCGGAATGTGGGTTTTGTCACTTTAATTTCATCTCTGGTCATTTCTTTTTTCTCAACCCAGAGCACCGAGGATTTGCTGATTCGTTTTTTAATGATGGCTTTGGGGTTTTTGATCATGTTTCTTATCTCAAAAATCCGTTTTTTAAACTTTATTCTTGAAAAAATTGTGGAATGGGCCATGAGAAGAAGCACCAAGGTTCATGCCCATGATTATGCCAGTTTGCTAAACCTGGCCGGGGAATTTGAAGTCAGTGAAATTGATGTTTCCAAGGATAGCTGGCTTTGCAGCCACGAGCTGGCTGATCTTAAGTTGCCCGAAGAGGGAATTCTTGTTTTGGGCATCCGCAGGCAGGATGGCT
This sequence comes from Spirochaetales bacterium, assembly GCA_016937215.1. Taxonomy (GTDB): domain Bacteria; phylum Spirochaetota; class Spirochaetia; order SZUA-6; family JAFGRV01; genus JAFGWI01. The sequence continues at coordinate 4,092 of JAFGWI010000297.1, forward strand.
ATTTTATGGGGGCCCCTCAAGGTTCCAGTGTTATTTTTGCCGAAGACCAGGTCATACTATATGGCCGGGAGGAAAGCATTCGTGCCTTGGGAAAACGCCCTGCTGGCGATAAGGGCGATGCCATGCACCTTGAGGCTGTGGCAAAGCAGCTGAAGCGGCAGGGGAAAAAGGCGGAAATTCCGGTGGTAATGAAAAAAAGAGGTTTGACGGCTTTTATAAAAAAAATTTTTACAAATAAAAAAAACGGCTGATTCAAAGCTTTCATACTCCCCTAAAGAATGGTGCTGGATCTCATTCCTGAAGTTTTGCTAGCTCAGGTGGGGATAATGGATTTTATTTATATATTCAGCTAATGAGTTTTGGGCGTTGTCTGCTTTCATTTCATTCCAGCAGGCTGGGCTTTCAAGTTGTATGGCCATAGTGAATCCCGATGAGGATTCACGCCACCGAGCAGCAAATCGAAGATTTGTGACCAGGCCCGCCACTTCGCTGTCGCTTCGAAGGTTTTTGTGCTGGTCATAAATACTTCGTATTTATTGCTCGCTATCGTGATTGCTCATTGGCATTCACTTTATGTCGTGATTGCTCATTGGCATTCACTTTATGTCGTGAATGCTCATTGGTATTCACTTTATATCGTGAATGCTCATTGGTATTCACTTTATATCGTGAATGCTCATTGGTATTCACTTTATACATGCAGCCTGTCCGGAAATTATCCGGACAAAAACGCTTTGCTGTACCATTTTTGAAAAAATGGTACACCATGGCTCCAATCCCTAACGCTTTTAACGCAGCCGCACCTGTTTGCTAAACAAATAGGATTTATTCAATTCCATACTTCAGAGTTAGGGAAAGGCTCTTTACAGCCCTGCTTTTTCGCCCCAGGGCAAAAAAAGACCGCCTAATTCATCCAATTTTAAAGTTCCTTGCGCTTTTTCTTGCAATTTTTGATTTCATCTTCTAAAATTTCGATCAACTGTATATTATCCTAGCCTGTTCACTATTGGCCATAGTGTATTTTTTCCTGTTTATAGGACAAGGATAAAAACGGAGAGCCAGGAGGAAGTAATGAAGACCCGTGTTTGTGGATTATTATTGATTTTATGTTTTTTAAATATTTACGCCAAGGATATTTATGTTCGTGAAGCTGCCAATGGGACAGGAACACGAACCTCGCCGGCCGGCGAATTGTGGAAGGTTATGGAAAGAGCCTTGCGCGGCGATGTCATTCATGTGGCAGAGGGGTCTTATTACGGGAAAAGCGGTTCCGGGTCTTTTGTGGTTAAGGTGCCCTATCTTACTTTGGTTGGCGGGTACGATGAAAGCTTCTCAAAGCGGGACCCTTTTAAGCACTTCACCGTGCTTGAACGTTCAAAGGACTTCAAGGGTGACCGACTGGGCCTTTTAGAAGGTATTCTTGGCGGTGACACAGACCATAGCCATTTTATTGTCGATGGATTTGTACTTGATGGAAAAAGCAGAAATGCCTATAAAACCACGGGCGATCTAAACCCTATGGGTTCATTTCCGGGCACGCTTTTCCATATGAAAAGCCCTAATATCAAAATCCGCAATTGCATTTTGCTTAATCCCTATGGCGAAGGCATTTACTGCCAATGGGAAGGTGAGGAAAACGAGGTCAGCAACAGCTTTGTTCTCAATACATGGTATTCCGGAATTTCGACTCGTTCCGCCCAGGAAAAATCGGTTATAAAAATAAAAAACTGCACCATTGGTTTCCAATGGTTTCAGGCTGGTAAAGGCGGGGGCACGGCCATTTTCATCGGTCGCATGGGAGAAGCCATACTTGACAACAACCTGATTCTCTTCAGCCAGGAATATGGAATCAATAACAGTTTTGCCAATGATAATACCATGCTTTTTAACACAGTATTTTTCCAGAACTGGGCCGGCCATTATAAATTCATGGATAAGGACGGTAAAAATCTTCTGGTTAATGACCCTGGCGAATTGGACGATCTGAACAGGGATTATGAATTCTACAGTCTTTGGGAAGCTCAGGGAAACCGGATTGTTGACCCGGGGTTGTTACCCAATAAGGAATATTTTGACGGCTTCACCCATGCCTTAGCTTCTGATCCGGGAAGGCTGGATGTTCCTGTTATAAACGCATTAAGAAAACAACTGGGTTTGGCTGAGAACGCGGGCAAGGGCACAGGTGTCTACGGGGCGGCTTACCCTCGTGACCATGTGGTTCCCCAATTAATTTCCAAAGATGCCGGCGTAAACCCCTCAGGGCCTTTTGCAAGCTATTCCTCGGAGATTGAAGACCCAGAGAAAATAAGCTACACAGAAACACCCTTTGAGCATTTTAAAAGGGAATCCAATGAAGTGAAAGGCTTTAAGGCAAGCGCTGTGGAATTCATGGCAAAAATGGGCCCTGGGAAAATGCTCTGGTTTGAAGATATTGCTTCAAAAAATGATTACCGAAATGTTATGCTCATCGCGCCTTGGGAAAAAGATGAATACACTCGCGATTTTATCTATGGCTACATTTTAAAAGGCTCTCTGGCAGAAAAAAACTGGGATAAATACTATGACAAGAAAAGTCGCTATAATGAAGGTGAGGGGCTACGCATAAAAGGCAAGGCATTTTATTTAAATAGCCCTTCTTATACCTACCCTATTGCTGTTATAATCCAGGATGTTTCATCAAGGTAAAGTATGGAAACTTCATAATTTTCATATCAATTTCTTTGAATCATGAAACATTAAAAATTATACTTAAACGAGGGACTTATATGAAATTAGGAATAATCGGAATTGGCAATATGGGAGGCGCTATAGCTCAGGGGCTGATAGCTCGAAAAAGCCATTTTGAAATTATTGTGGCAGAGAAAATGCAGGATCGCCTCACTTTTGCTGAAAAACAATTGAAGCTAGGCGTGCTCGATAAAAAGGAATTAGTGCGAACATGCGATCTCACCATCATCGCTATAAAGCCTCAGGAATGCGAAAATTTATTCAACGAATTAGGCAATACCAGTCATAATCAACATTTCATTTCTATTGCCGCTGGGAAATCAATTGATTATTTTAAACAGGGGCTGAAGGCTGCCAGTGTGACACGTTTCATGCCTAACCTTGCAGCCATGGTTGGAGAAAGTGTTGTTGGAATGACCACCGATCCCTCAGCTCCAGAGAATATCAGAATGGCATCTCTGGAAATTGCCTCAGCCATTGGAAAAGCGGTGGAACTGCCAGAAAGCCTCATCCCGGCTATTACCGGGCTCAGCGGATCTGGAATAGCCTTTGTTTTTGCCTTTATACATGCCATGTCCCTGGGAGGGACTCTTTCTGGAATAGCTTATAATCAATCCCTGGAAATTACCTTGGGAACAGTAAAAGGAGCAATCAAGGTTCTGGAGGAAAACAAAATCAATCCCATAGATATGCTCAGCAAGGTGATTTCACCGGCCGGAACGACCATTGAAGGAATCGCGCAACTAGAGAAAAACCAGATGACCTACGGTGTAATGGAAGCCATCAACAAGGCAAGCCAACGCGCCAAAGAGCTGGAGGGATAAAAACCTTACCAGAGAAAGGAATCAAGCTATAAATTAATATGGTTTTGTTAACCTATTTATTATTAATTGGAATTGTCGCATTAATGGTTTACCAGATTAAACAATTCATCCATAGAAAAATAATGGAAAAGCAAAATTTCAATTATTATCAATGTTCTGGTGATGAATTTATCCTCATCAATAAAGAAACTATTTATCATCACGCTTCAGGCAAAAAAATAGCCATTTCTGTGAATAAATTAAAGGAGATAAAAATCAGTCACAAACTCATTTACATAGCAACCGAAAACATCAGCACCCTATTTTGCCCCAAATATGGTGTTGATGAACTCGCAAAGGAACTGCTTCGCTATACACCTCAAAAAATCAAGATTGAAATTGAAAAAGGGCTTGAAAAATATATAACACTTTCATTAGAGAACACATCCTCATCTGACCCCACTCGATCTTTCACAGAAGATTTCAAGAACCAATAGAGACGGGAAATATCTTTAGATAATCAACCAACACCCGTATTGCAGGTGTCTTTTTCTTTAGTAATGAATCCTTTCTATTAAAGAACTGGCGTTGAACACATTAAACAAGCTTGAAAAAAATATTAAAGCGTGTCTTGCATTCCTGCTCAAAATCTATAAACTTAAGTAAGAGAACGATTATATGATTTGAAAATATCGTCTTAATATCACTTTATTCCAATAGAAGCTGAGGTCAAAGTGAAACTTTCTTCAAATTTAATATCGATCCAGGTAGCGATTAAATTTGTCCTTTTATTGGTATTTGGGATAGGTTTGTTTACCATTTTCGCAAATAGAATTCAGTTGGAAATGAATTCAATTCAAATAAAGGAATTTGGAAATAAATCGACACTTATAACCGAAATGGTTGATGTAACTAAAGAAGGGGTTAATACGACTAATATGCTCTCCATTATTACCTCGATTGAAGCATCCCGAACAGGGGAGAATGAAAAAGGCTTTTCTTTTGTTACTGCCAAAATGAGGGAGCTCTCCAAAGAAAGCATTGCATCTGCCAAAAAAGCTGACCAGTCAGCTTTTGAATTATATAATTTTTTTGTTGCTATCATTATTTCCTCTGAAAGTGAATCGCAGGAAAAGCTCGACATGGGAGAAACCACCAGTACAGCGCATAAAAAAAATGAGGAGATCATCAAACTGGTCACAGCAAATTATTCTTCTACCCAGAAAATCGATATTTCCAGAAAGCAACAAGAAAGAGATTCCGCTGAAGCCGCTAAAACCATAGGTCACATGGCAAAAAATTCAAAAAAATCAGCTGAAATTTCAAAGCAAACAACCATTGCGGTTAAAGATATAGTCTCTCTGGAGGAAAATCTCCTGAAAGCACTCAAAGCCTTTGATACTAACTCAACACAGAACCATCTCCAAACGCCAGATATCATAATAGAGGACAATGTGTAATGACTATAATTCAAAAATATTTAAGGATGAGGGTATTGATATGAAAAAAGCCTTAATTGTTGATGATTCAACAGCTTCTCGCTCAACCATGGTCGCTTCTCTACAACAAAAAGGGTATGAAGTTTTAGCTGGCGAAAATGGAGAAATCGGTTTGAATTTTGCCCAGAATAATTCAGATTTGAAAGTAATTATCAGTGATATTAATATGCCTGTTATGGACGGTTTTGAAATGATAAAAAAAATCCGGGGCTTTAACACAAAAGTACCCATTATTGCTCTTTCGGTTGATGAGGAAAAAGGAAATGAAGCTCTGGGTATTGGTGCCACTGCTTTTATCATCAAATCGGCAAATTCAGGAGAAGAGATTAAACAATTTCTGGATAAATATATTAAATAAATCTGCTGACAGGAAATAAGCTGTTCTAATGGTCCTGATTACCGGTGTTTTCTGAACAAGAAATCGAAACAGTTGAACAAGTACAGAATCTATCATCATCTCACAGCAGCAGGGAAATATATTTCCTGAAGCTTATCCTGAGCACTGTTATAGAGAAGTAAAAAATCAGCTCGATAATAATGAAAATATTCCAAAAGCTGCCTGCGAGTGTCGATATGCCAGGGACGGGATACATCTTGGCCGCTTTTAACCTCCACAACACCTAAGAGATTATTTTTACTTACCAGAAAATCTGCCCGCAGCTGGAATTTTCGAGACTCCTGGTCAATCATCATGGCGCAAGTCAAGGAGATTTGTTGATCTATTATAGTATATCCCATTTTCAAAAGATGCTTTTTGGCCAGCATTTCACCTTTACGCCCTCTTCGCCGAACTCCTGCCAGCTTCATGGCCACAACGATGCGATTAATCACGATAACGATCAAAACAGCAAGAATAAAAACAAGAATAAGTATTATTAGCAACTGGATTTGATTCAAGTCAATGATGATATTGGCATTCATGGGCATTAGAATAACAAAATCAGAATTTTTAAGCTATAGCCATGATAAATAATTCCATGGGGTTTACATTCCCCTCAACAATTCGACTATTCTCAGTTCATTCTGAACACTGACAAAAAAAGGTCATGCTTTTATTGATTCTTTGGCTATTTTTTATCTACCTGGGTGACTATTAAATTATGTGCTTGTTTACCTAAGATTATTGTTTTAAATGCCTTAGGGACAGAAAACCGCTTGTACCAACTCTTCAAAATTGGTACAAGCCAGCGTTTTCTGCCAAATAATTTCCGGCAAATTCGGAGGAACATAGTGAATGCCAATGAGCAATCACGACATACAGTGAATGCCAATGAGCATTCAGTATAGCGAGCAATAAATAGTATGGCCCGATAGCCCGGTCTGCCAAGCCCACGGGTGGCAGATAACGCCCAAACCCACTGGAGCTGAATAAAAAAAATGTACTTGTTTAGCTTAGTTTTTTGGGGAGCTTACCCCAGCCACAGGTGGCTCGGGCCAGGCTTTCCGCCACTCCGGCTCCCGCCTTCGAAGGTTTTTTCGCGGAATTTATCCGCGAAAAAACGCTTTGCAGAACCATTTTTGAAA
>JAFGWI010000298.1 GCA_016937215.1 Spirochaetales bacterium
CTACAACAAGGGGACAGACCTACAACAAGGGGACAGACCTACAACAAGGGGACAGACCTACAACAAGGGGACAGACCTACAACAAGGCGCATAACATAGTCATTTTGGATCAAAGCTTTGGTTACATGTTTGTGCTGCGGAGAAAATTCCCGGGAAACGCTCCCGGGACTAAATAAAATTTAATGATTATATTTTGCAGAGTGTTTATTGTTTTTTTCAGTGTTCTGGAAAAAACTCAAACTCCGATTTATTTGCATACCAAGTCTGTAATGAGACCTACGTAGTATTGAGCGATTAATAATGAATCCACGATGTTGGTGGCGCCGTTGCAGTCCACATCGCCTATTTGGGGTGCGGTAATAAAGCCTTGAGGGTTAAGACCTACATAGTGTTGAGCAATGAGTAAGGAATCCACAATATTCAAGTAGCCTGATTCGTCGACGTCGCCCTTCAACGCTGTGTTTTGCTTAATGCTTAAGCCTGCTCCAAATTCGAAGAGTGGATTATAATTTGTGTCGTGGATATTGATGGGGATTTGACTATCATCACGTGGCCAACTGTAGCTGAGGCGTCCTGTGAAATCGTAGTCTCCAAAAAGGCAGTCAGTTACGCCAAGGCCTTCTGTGCCGGGTAACCAGGCAGCAATAAAGGCATCGGCATTTTGTATCTGGGTGGTCATGGTCATAGGCCGTCCTGAAATAAGGATAAGCACATAGGGGGTTCCAGAGGCTTCAACACGGTTGATTACATTTATGTCAGTCGGACTCAGAGCTAGGCTTTCAACATCGCCTTCTGATTCAGCATAGGGTGTTTCTCCCACAACAATAATGGCAACATCTGCGTTTTCTGCGTTGTAGCCATCAGTATTATAGCTTATATTTCCGCTGGAAGCGATACGTAATGCTTCAAGAATGGTTTCTCCCTGGGTGTCTTGGTTGGCTTTCATGCCTTGCCAGTTTATAGTCCAACCGCCACATTGATTAGCCATGGAGTTAGCGGAATTACCGGTAACCAGGATTGTAGCAGTCTTGGACAGGGGTAAAATGCCTTCGTTTTTTAATAAGACAAGAGATTTTCTTACAGCTTCTCGGGCTACTTCCCTGTGGGAGGCGCTTCCCAAGGTTGATGCCAGGCTGCGATCAGTGTAGGGAGTATCAAATAATCCGGCTTTGAATTTTACAGTGAGAATGCGTCTGACTGCGTCATCAATCCGTGATCGGTTTATTTCACCGGAATTGGCCAGACTGATGAGGTTACTTAAGGCCGGTTGCCAGTCTTCACGTAAGGGGGTCATGAGCATATCAATACCTGCATTGATTGAATCTTTCACTTGGGTCCGGTAATCCCCTGGTAAATCACGGATGGCGTTCCAGTCGGATACAACGATACCTTGAAAGCCCAGTTCTTCTTTGAGTAATGTTGTTACTAGATAATAATTGCCATGGCAGCGTTGGCTGTTCCAGGAGTTGTAGCTTATCATCACTGACCCTACGCCGGCTTCAATGGCCTTTATAAAGGGTGGCAGATGGAGCGCTCTTAACTCGTTTTCCGTTATGGTGGCGTTTTCCATGTTGATCCCGTTATTTGTGCCGCCATCGGCAATAAAATGTTTTGCCGTGGCAACGATATTGGTGCCAGACATGGATGGGCCTTGAAGACCTTGAATGTAGGGTTCGGTAAGGCCTTCGTGGATCGATGGGTCTTCGGCAAAGCCTTCGTAGGTCCGTCCCCAGAATTCGTTTCTAACAACGCTCACAGCAGGGGCGAAGGTCCAGTGGATACCAGTGGCGCGAACTTCTTTGGCAACGACTTGTCCGATCCGGCGCATTAAATCGGGATCATTTGCTGAGCCTAAACCGATGTTGTGAGGGAACATAGTCGCGTTTTGAACATTGTTATGTCCGTGAACAGCATCTACTCCATAAATGATGGGTATACCTAATCGTGTGGACATAGCGCCTCTCTGCAAATTGTCTATAGTATCGGCCCAGCCTCTGGGTGTGTTATCCGTTGGCACAGAGCCTCCCCCGGAGAGGACGGAGCCTATCAACTTAGTTTGAATTTCATTAGCAGTGATGTGAGTAAGGTTTACCTGTAGCATCTGACCTACTTTTTCTTCAATTGTCATGAGTGAAAGAAGGTTTTCAACTCTGGTGTCTATTGAAGCATTGGGTTCTTTGTAAGCTTGGCTGAATAAGCTTGTTGATAATGTAAAAAATATGGCTATGAGCACTAAAGATTTATTCATTGTTTCCCCTTTTTGATTTATTACTTTCTTTATAAGTATTATTGTATTTAACTATATCATGAAGATCAGGGTTTGAAAAATCGGAGGTTTCAACCTATGTAAGTTTTTTTTGTTGACTTGGTGGTAATATTTCAAAATAATCAGAATGAGAATAACCGAGAACAACCGCGGGGACAAGACAACCGAGGCAACCGGGGACAGACCTTTAAGATGAGTCGCTTAAAAGCGTATGAGCGTTTGAAAAATTAAGAATTGTGTTGTTTTGTATTAGTAAAGCTTGAAAATTTTGGTATATAGTTAAATATGGTGTTTATTTTGGAATTGGGAATTAAACATAAAAGTGATTTATCAGTATAATAGAGAATTAACATGCATTTTGATATATTCCGTTTTTCATGCTTGTTTTAGGGGTGTTAATATTGCAATTTCTTTTATTATAGATAAATAGAAAATGGCATTTACAAATCTTAATGATTTGACTCTAAATTTTATAAAAAATTGCCTTAATTAAATGTGGAATGGGGGTAATATAGTAAACTAAATGATCAAGTGATATTAAAATTTAAAAGCCAACAATATTTGAATTACTTCGTTCGGCAAATTCAAGAGAGCAATCAAATAATAAAGCAGCAAATTGAATTAAGAAAAATAACCACCAGGATCCAGTAATCCGAAAATATTTCGTATAAAGTAGTATAATCCGCTAAAAAAATAATTTTCGGCTTTATCAGCAAGCCCAGCTTTAACCGGATTTTGACTGATATAATCAAAGGCATGATTAAAATATGAACTGTCTGCAATAATAATATTGGTAAAACGATCACCCCAGACATGACCGCTGATACCAGAAAGCTTATTATACCTAATGGCGAAAGTCTGGCTAATCCACTTCATCATCCGGCTAATATCTTCCCCACCATAGGGCCGTACAATCAAATGCACATGGTTGCTCATCACACAATAATGCTTTAATCGAAATTTAAACTTGCGTTTTGCTTCTTTCAATACTAATATGAACATTATTTTAATAATTGGTGAACAGAAGATCATTTCTCCGCGGTTTACCCGCATAATAATGTGCTGATTCATATCAAAACCTTTTTGACGCGGTTTTCTCATAAAAAACTCCTTTTATATGGATTTGCATCTAATTAAATAGCATTTACACGTTTTCTTAGGGTGGCACAATTTTATTAAAATGATCAGATTGCTTAGGATTTTTTCGCTTGACAGATAATTTTACTTTTGTGCTACCCGAGGAGCATATCAGGATCTGTCTGCTGTTATGATATCCGGTATATATTGTAGCAACCTCTTGGTTCGAGATTATGCAATAACCTCATGAATGGGCAACAAAGCAGCTCTTTATAACCAGCCTCACCGTGAACTCCCATCTATAATTTTTATAAAGCTAAAAATCTATTTTCGAACCACCCATATACTTATTGGAAAACGTTTTGATTTCATATCATATACATACAGCAAAAAAGTATTCCTGCTTTGGTTTTTTATGATAAAAATTGATTTCATTATTAAAATTGGTAAAAGGGCAATTTTGAAAGTTCATAAGAAGCCTTAGTGAGGGACTATTAAGGGACAGACCTCCATTAAACTCTCATTAAGTAGGGACAGACCTCAATTTTAACCTCGAATTTAGTTATTTTACTTTGGATATTAATGAGATAAAGATTGTTGCAACCCCGAATAGGTTTTCAAAACCCATTCGGATAACTTCGCAGCTTGTTTTTTTTGTGCGAGGCGGTTAAAGCGAGTAGAAGCAGGCTATTAGGCCAGGCCATTAGGGACAGACCTTAGAGAGACCTTAGAGAGGCCGACCTCCGTGAGGCCCCGCGAGCCATCAAAAAATACCTTTTGTAATAAACCTATGTCTATTTACTGTAATGACTTTGCTTGACAGAGAAGAATAGTTTTCCTATTATACCTACAATCTTCATTTTTTTATTTATTTTAAGAAAAACGAATATTTTCTGATCGCGATTCGTCAGTTCATAGGAGGCTGGTTTTGTACAAGAACGTGGACCCCAAGGTTAATTTCCCCGAGATGGAAGAGGCAATTTTAAAGTTCTGGGAGAATAATAATATTTTCAAGAAGTCGATTAAGCAGCACGAGGGAAAGGAAGAATTCATCATGTACGATGGGCCTCCCTTTGCGACCGGTCTTCCTCATTTCGGCCATTTTGTTCCAGGTACGATCAAGGATATTATTCCTCGATATCAGACCATGAAAGGGAAGAAGGTTGAGCGACGTTTTGGATGGGACTGTCACGGTCTTCCTGTCGAGTATGAGATGGAAAAGGAGCTCAAAATTTCAGGTAAGAGCCAAATCGAGGAATTTGGTATCGCGAAATTTAATGAAGCTTGCCGATCCATCGTTCTTCGCTATACCAATGAATGGCGTGCGATTATATCCCGGGCTGGGCGCTGGGTGGATTTTGATAATGAATATCGAACCATGGATCCTGATTATATGGAATCTATCTGGTGGGTGGTAAAAACTCTTTGGGATAAAAACCTTTTAAAAGAAGGTTTTTACATTTTACCCTATTGTCCACGGTGTTCGACTGTACTTTCCAATCATGAATTGAATCTTGGTGGTTATAAGGATGTGAGTGATCCGGCTTTAACAGTCAAGTTCAAACTGAAGAACCAGGAAAATACCTATCTCTTGGCCTGGACCACCACTCCGTGGACCTTGCCATCTAATCTGGCTTTAGCCTTGGGAGCGGAGATTACCTATGTAAAAGTCAAGGATGGTGATGAAAACTATATCCTGGCCAAAGACCTGATTGGTTCTTATTACAAATCGGAAGCGGATTATCAGATTCTTGAAGATTATAAAGGTATTGATCTGAAGGGTCTTTCCTATGAACCTCTTTTTCCTTTTTTCAAGGAACTGGAAAAAGATGGAGCATTCAAAACCGTTATAGGTGATTTTATATCAACCGAGGATGGAACCGGAATAGTTCATATTGCTCCTGGTTTTGGCGAGGATGACTATAATGTTTTAAAAGACACCGGTGTTCCTACGGTTTGTCCTGTTGATGGAGAGGGCCGTTTTACTGACGAAATTGCTCCTTATAAAGGCCAGTTTGTGAAGGATGCTGACAAGCAGATCATCAAGGACTTAAAAGGAGAAGCCAAGGTTGTGAAACATGTGTCCTATAATCACTCCTATCCTCATTGCTGGCGATGTTCTTCGCCGCTTATTTATCGTGCGATTTCTTCGTGGTTTGTTGACATCAGCAAGGTTAAAGACAGGATGCTTTCCGCTAATTCTCAGATTTCCTGGATGCCCGATCATCTGAAAGAGGGCCGATTCGGAAAGTGGCTGGAGAATGCACGCGACTGGGCTATCTCGCGGAATCGTTATTGGGGGAATCCGATTCCTATCTGGCGTTGTGATTCCTGTGACCAGCTGGAGTGTATTGGTTCCCGGGCCGAGCTGGAGAAAAAATCAGGCATTAAAGTCAACGATTTACATAAGCACTTTGTGGATGAGGTCACTTATTCCTGTTCTTGTGGTGGCAAAATGGTGCGTGTGCCCGAAGTACTGGACTGCTGGTTTGAATCGGGATCCATGCCTTATGCTCAAAATCATTATCCCTTTGAAAACAAAGAACATTTTGAAGCTCATTTTCCGGCAGATTTTATTGCTGAAGGTTTAGATCAAACCCGTGGCTGGTTTTATACTTTGACGATTTTGGCAGCTGCTTTATTTGACAAGCCTGCATTCAAACAGGTTGTGGTAAATGGTCTGGTTCTTGATGAGAATGGCAAGAAGATGTCCAAATCGCTTCGAAATTACACAGACCCCAAGGAGGTTATGAATAACTATGGAGCGGATGCTTTACGTCTTTTTCTCATGCATTCAGCCGGTGTAAGGGCCGAGGACTTGAAATATTCCGATGAAGGCGTAAAGGAAATTTTAAAGAATGTTATTATACCCTTGTGGAATTCCTATAGTTTTTTCGTAACCTATGCCAATATTGATAATGTCAGACCGCAAGGGGCTCCTCTAAATCCTGCTAATCCCCTTGACAGCTGGATTTTGTCGGAAGCAGAACGCATGGTTAATGAAGTAACCGAACAAATGGATAAATACGATCTCCAGCGGGCTATAGATCCCATCAACCGGTTTCTTGATTTACTTAATAACTGGTATATTCGGCGGTCACGCCGTCGATTCTGGAAAAGTGGTAATGACCTTGACAAAGATCAAGCATACCAGACCCTCTACTCTGTTTTGATGACTCTCATTACTGTTGCTTGTCCCTTTATTCCTTTTACCACTGAAGAGATATATCAAAATTTAAAGGGCGAAGGCGCGCCAGAGTCCATTCATCTCCAAACTTTTCCTGTTGTAAATGAAGATCGACGCGATAAAGCCCTTGAAGCAAAAATGGAAATCACACAGCAAGCCGTGTCCATGGGCCGGGCTCTTCGGATTATGCATAATTTAAAAACTCGTCAGCCACTTAAGGCCATACATCTTGTTACAAAAAATCAGGATGAAAAAAATGCTTTAATTGAGCATGAAGATATTATTCAGGAAGAGTTGAATGTCAAAGCTGTGATTTTTCGTGAAAATGAAGAGGATCTGGTTGAATATCAGGCTAAGGCCAATTTTAAGGTTCTTGGAAAAGAGCTGGGAAAAGATATGAAAGACGCAGCTGCTAAAATTGCTGAATTATCAGCCAAGGAAATTCAATCGTTGATGGAAGGGGCTGTGTTGTCAATTGATATTGCCAGCCGTCAATTCGATCTAACTATCGATGGGGTCATGGTGATCAGGACTGAAAAAGAAAATCTTAAAGTATTGAATCAGGGGTCTTTGACCATTGCCCTTGATCCTGAATTAACCGATGAACTGCGTCAAGAAGGAATGGTACGGGATATTGTACGCGGCATTCAAACCCAGCGAAAAGCTATTGATTTAGATGTAACAGACCGTATTGTCCTTAGTATCACCGGAAGTGATCTGGTTAAGGCTGCTGTTGAGAATTTCTGGGATCATCTATCTGCGGAAACCTTGGCAACTAGTTGGGATTGGGCCGATGCTGCCAGCTCTGTTGAGCTTGATTGCGGTGATGAAAAATGCCGGATTGCCTTGGCAAAAGCATAGTCAAGAAATGAATGATCACTCTGATCTGATTAATGGAGACAGGGACATGAAAAAATCTGGTGGAATCAGCGGAATGATTTTCGTTATTATCCTGTGTGTTTTTTCATTTGGCGCTTGCGGTTCTCTGCCTCCATTGCCGAGTAATCAGGCTGAAGTGTGGTCTGTTCTGCCCCAAAACTCTGAATTTTTTATTTCACTTCAAAATACAGAGGAAAATCAATTTCTTTGGAAGCGATTTACCTCAAGTTACGCTTCTGAAAACAAACGTGTTGCCGAGGCTTTGACTCAAACCAGAGGTCTGTCCCTGGCTGTAAGAGCGGAAGGCACAATTCGTCGAAATTATCTCATACTTCAAGGCCGCTTTCCCGGTTGCTGGATTAACTGGGGGCTCTGGTGGGACTCAGCCTGGAAAGAAATCGCCACTCAATGGGGGCCCTACTGGCAGGAAAAAAGTGGAAAGCTTAAGATAAAAATCATAGGTGATCAGTTGTTAATGATTTCCACAGGTAGTATGCAAGAGCTGCTTGAAGAGCTTGCCTGTTTTTCAGAAAAAAAAACTGAATTTCCTTTGAAACAAAGCATTTTAAGCAGTCCGCTTTTTGTTTATTTTCCCTTCTTTACTAAAAGTAATTTTTCCGAACAAGTGCCAATTAATCAAAAACGTCTTCCTGTTGATGAGGTCTGGCTTCGGATGACTCTTGTTGAAAAACTCTATAACATTGAATCACAATTCTCCCTGCGCTCAGAAGAAGACGCGATGCTTTTTTCACGAAGCTTTAAAACTTTTCTGCTCTGGTTCAGGGGGGAAGCTTTAATTGAGAATTTTGTTAAAAGGGCAGAAGTAGGAATTGATGAAAACTTGGTCTCGTTGCTTTTAAAAGGGTTTGATGAAGATGAAATTGGGCGCGGGATTGAAGTTTTTCAAAAAGATGAATTATTTAGCATTGAACTAAATTGAGTATTTTTCAAACTATCTTTTATAATTATTTACATGGGGTTGTTCTGTAGCGTGTTTGAAAATTTTTAGACTCAAATTATAATTGTCAATATTTCAGAACGATAGTTTTTCTCCTCCTGCGCCTTGAAGCGATAATCAGGCAGGTAACTACTATTCGCTTATTTTTTTAAAGATATTTTGATTCATCTGTTCTCTATTTTTCTTATTCATGATACATTTTGACATTAATTTTTCTCAGTGAGGACTAAATGAATATTCTTGTGCGAAATCTTTCCAGAAAAACCAGCGAAAATACCCTGAGGCAGCTTTTTTCATCCTTTGGTTTAATTTCTTCGTTAAATATTGTCATGGATGAAATTACCGGGCAATCAAAAGGTTTTGGTTTTGTGGAAATGCCAGAAAATAAAGAAGCTCTAAAAGCTATTAAAGCTCTGAATAATTCTCAGCTTGATGGAGAGCGAATCAGGGTGAAAGTAACAAATCAACGAAAAAAATAGTGCAGCCTCCGTTTTCTTCTCAATAAAGTAGTAAAAAAGAATTTTTAAATAAAATTCCCCAAATGTAAATTTAATCTGATAAATTGCCTGTTAAATAGCAGCTTAACCACCCTTCAATTTATATTTTTTTGCGACTAAATTCTTTTATCGCGAGAGGTCTGTCCCCCAACCGAGAGGTCTGTCCCCCAACCGAGAGGTCTGTCCCCCAACCGAGAGGTCTGTCCCCCAACCGAGAGGTCTGTCCCCCAACC
>JAFGWI010000299.1 GCA_016937215.1 Spirochaetales bacterium
GTAGTCTTTGTACTGCGCCGGATCAACAACGCCCCGGAAGGTGTCACACGCCGCCCATGCCGCGTTGTTGATGTCTTTCTGATCGATTTTATTCATTATTTTCTCCTGTTTGCTGTAGTTTTTTGATGCCAGGGCTTCCCACAAGAGAAGACAGCTGTTCAATGGCCATTTTATTGAGAATTATCAGTCTCTGGTTCTGAGGAAGATCCTGTTTTATCAGTTCCGCATTCATACTCTCCAGATTGGATAATACGATAAGCTGTTGAATAGTGGCGTCATCACGGATATTTCCCTTAGCCTCCGGGTTTTGCTCTTTCCATTCCCTGGCCGTTTTACCAAACAAAGCTACATTCAGAAGATCTGCTTCGCTGGCATAGGTAAAAGTCTGTTGTCCTTTGGTTACAAGGGAAGGGATAATATTATCCCTGATAGCGTCTGTATGAATCCTGTAATTGATCTTGGAAATAATCCTGTTAACATTCCACTCAAGTGAAATCCTGCTGTTTTCATCCGCTTTGAGACGTTGATAATCCTTTATGATATACAACTTGAATTCAGCAGAAACCCATGAGGCAAACTCAAAGGCTATGTCCTTATGGGCAAAGGTTCCTCCGTATCGCCCTGACTTGGAAATAATCCCAATGGCTTCTGTGCTGGAAATCCATTTCTGCGGAGAAAGGGTGAAGGCGTTTGATCCTGCTTCATGTTTAAAGGAGTCGAATTCGACCCCTTTAAAATCAGGGTTATTCAACTGCTCCCACAAACCAAGGAATTCAATGGTACTTCTATTCCTCATCCAGTTTTTGACAACATCCTTGGGTTCATCAGGGTTTTTATACCGGGCAATATCGGTTAACGAGATGTAATCATTTTCATCGCCCTTGGAGATAACAGCAATTTCATTACCATTGGCATTGATTGAAGCTCTCAACTTGTTTCTCCTTTAGCAATCTTCATAAGTAAAGAATTGACGTACTGCTCCCGTTTAATTGACAACGTATCCATAAGGAACTGCTCACGAGCTGACAGAGCTGCCAGCTCTACGATAGAACGTTGCTGCTCTATACTCGGAAGAGCCACCACCAACTCTTCAACGGCATTCTTGCTGATCATCTTCTGAACAGTTCCCTTCGCCCGGCTGGTTATGAAAATCTGGGCATCCCGTTGACTGATATACCAGTTTAAATACTCGGGTAAAACCGTGTCAGGTTTCGTCACCCTTATCCTTAATAAAGGAGCCGCGACAACCGCCTTACCCGGATCTTCAAGAAGAACTGCTGCTGTGTTCACATGCCCGCGAGACCTGAACACCAGATCTCCTTCCTGAGCAAGATGGTGATCTTTCACGGATTCCATATCAATCCTGACCAAATCATCACAGCTTACGGTATTATCATCCAGAAGGTCTTTCATCTGTATAACAGCAACCCTACCACCCTCAGTGGTCTCAAGACGGGATCTGAATGAATATCCCATCTGCACAGTTGCTAATTGATTAAGTTTAATTCGCAAGAGCAACTCCATTTCGTAGAAACGTTATTACTGTAATATAAGATAAAATTAATGGGAAGTCAAGCATGTTTTGCAGAAATGTTATTACTGTGTTTTGTTTTGGATGTAAATTAGCTTGAATTTGAAAAGAATTGATATGTATAACAACCGCTTGAGCGGCGAGCCATCATTGGTGTGAAAAATGCCGAGCATAGCGACAGCAGTTTTCATGACAATAGGCTAGTCCGACTCGAAGCGCTTGTTATGCAGCCATAATTCAAATAAGTAATCCTCTTTATTCACTATTCTTGAATTCATAAGAATCTGCAATTACTTCAAGGGTGGAATCATGAAAAGGTAGTATATAATGTTTCTTATCAGCGAATAAATTTTTTTTATGGTATGGGTGTACTCTGTTTGCTTTTTCTATTTCTTTTATCCAATTTGATTGTTTAATTTCAAAAAACTGAAATGGTCTTAAACCAGACTTATTTAATCTGTGTCCAGAGATAGCTTCTTCATTCGGATAACCAAATTTATATATTGTTAGCCCATAGAAGTTTAAGGATGCTCTCTGCTCTTTATCAAGGAGGTAAAAAGATATTTTTAATGTCAATTCATCAGAATGGATTTCTGGTAGAGTTCCTCCAGGATCAATATTTATCGGAATATTTAGTAATTTTAGTTGTTCCAATTAAATTTCCTTTGGTAAAAATATTATTCTATGATTATGGTTCCCATGTAAATGATTCAATAGTTAGGACAGCATGAATCAAATTTTCTCCTAATCTGTTAATAGATGCAGGTACCGAATCAATACTAAATATTGCAGTACTTTTTGTATTATTTTCCCACATTTCTATATGTATTTTGCTATGCCCTAAGCTATCTGTTGGTTTGACAATTAGTTTTAACGAATACGCATATTTTTTTTCAACTTTTCCTATTTCAAAGTCAATTTTTGTTTTTGTTGTTCCATCAAATTTTTTTAAATTGTCGCCTAATTCCATAAGCTCGGCTTTGCTTACATAAAGTCTTAGTGAGCCCATCCATCTTCCATTTGTTGCTTGCAAGAATAATTCATGATTGAATTCTTCATAGGGAGTGAAATTAAATTTCATCGATGGAATCATAATTATTAACCTATCTTCTAATAAAACAAGTCGTACTCAAACGAGCAATCTTCTGATGTCTGCATAACCTTTTATTAAACCGCTTACCATAATATGGACCATAACCAAACAAGTCAAGAAAATTTCCATCCATATTCTTTCAAAAGTGTATTAAATTATTAGCGAAAATAATTATAGGAGCTATATCTCCCTTTAAACAGCAAGCGATTTACCAGGAAATTTACATTATTATTTCACATTATTGTAGAAAAATGTAACCATTCAGCAGCTTCATCGCTGTTATTCCAAACCGAATAAACAAACCTTATAGCAATACCCCTGGCCTTACGCGCCAAGATATCTACAAATGACAAGTCGCTTCCATCCTGAACCTGGCGAAGCGGAATGAGGATAGCTTTTTTTAAATTTAACCACCGAAGTCACCGAAGGCACCGAAATTTTCAATATCGCTAACGGTAAGTGTCAAGCAAGATGTCGCTTTTTTGATATTTTATTCCTGATCTATCGAAGCTCTCATACTAAAATCAAAATGACTCGGAAGCTTTTTTTAATTACAATTTCAGTACATCTCATACTTCGGTGCTTTTCGTCCTCTTCGGTGGTTAAAATAAAATAATAAAAGAACCACCGAAGACACCGAAATTTTTAATATTTTATTCCTGATATATCGAAGCTCTCATACCAAAATCAAAATGACTCGGAAGCTTTTTTAATTACAATTTCAGTCCATCTCATACTTCGGTGCCTTCGTCCTCTTCGGTGGTTAAAATCAAATAATAAAAGAACCACCGAAGACACCGAAATTTTCAATATCGCTAGTGGTAAGTAACAAGTTTTTCTTTATTCCAGAGATATTGAAGTTTTATATCGCAATAAAAACGACTCGAAAGCCCTTTTAATTTCTATTATAAACCCTTCGGTGCCTTCGTCCTGATCGGTGGTCAATTTTTTTTGATTCGGAAAAGTTCACATTTAGAATGTCTGCTGTCATCCTGAACATAGCGAAGCGGAGTGAAGGATCTCGGTTGAGAGGGAGCGTGTGGATTTAAAAACCAGATGTTTGCGTGCATAAATAGCCTTTCTTTAGCAAACCAATTTTTCCGCTGTTAACGCGTTAGGGATTGCAGCGGAAACCCCGCAGCAGACCGGTGTTTTTTAATTTGTTGCTATTGCTCTGGACAATCACCGTGGTGTATGCAGGTTCTGTGAGGAGTTGAAGCGAAAAGCCCGACCCCATGAAGCGAAGCGGAATGGGGGAACGCCCAAATAAGCCATTAGCCTGAATTTTTGAATTGCCGGGCCAATGTGATAAATGAGCTTATATAATCAGTTTCATCATTATCCCTTATTCCAATATGAATTCGCTTGGTTATTCCCTTGTTACCCAAAGCAACTGGAAATACTTGATACTCAGTTGAATACTCTTCCACAATCCAGCGAGGCAAGGCGGCTACACCGCGGCCGCAAGCGACTAATTGGAGCATGATTTCCGTTGTTTCAATTGGTATATGGCGACGAGGCTGAATACCAGCCGGAATCAGGAACTTGGTGAAGATGTCCAGGCGTTCCGGTTCAACTGGGTAGGTGTACAAGGTTTCTTCGATCAAGTGTTGGGGTTGTACAGCCTTCTCTGTTCTCAGGAAATGCTCTGGCCCTACAACTAACACCGGTTCATAGTCAAATACCGCTTCATAGTGGATTCCGGGTTTCATAAGGGGGTCAGGAGTTACCAGCAGATCGATTTCATGGTTGAAAAGAGCGCCAAGCCCGCCGAATTGAAATTTTTGCCGCACATCCATATTGACCTTTGGCCAGGCGAGTAGAAAAGGTTTGACA
>JAFGWI010000300.1 GCA_016937215.1 Spirochaetales bacterium
CGAAGCGGAGTTATGGAAAGCCTGGCCTGCTGTAATGAAATGAAAGCAGGAAACGCCCAACGTACAACCAGCTAAACAAATACAAAAGTTCAAATTATTATAAAGGACCAGAAAGGGATTTGGATGGATCAGATGGCTTAATCTGGATTTTCTTACACCCTGTAACGCAGTGTGAAATCTACATTAAGCTAAAGCTGTTTAAGTCAAATGGAAAATATTTTGTAACGATTATATCTTTCCATAAATAGGAGCTTAAAATGAAGAATATGTGTCCTTACTGTGAAGAAATAAGAGAAATTGATATTATTAGTAAAGTGGAAGAAACCAAAGTTCGCAATATAAAAGTAATGGCCGAGGTTGTCTACTCAGCGTGTTTGCATTGTAAACAAGAATTTGCCAGCCCTGAACAAATGGAAAAATCACTGGAAAATGCCTATAGTGAATACCGCAAGCAGGAAAATATCCTTTCGCCAGCTGAAATCATTAAAGTCCGCTCTAAATATGGGGCCAGTCAAAAAGCCTTTGCTAAAATTATTGACCTGGGTGAGTTAACCATAAATAGTTTTGAGCAAGGTTCTCTTCCCACAAAATCAGTGAGTAACCTGATACAATTAATGACAAATAGTCAAAATTTCTTCCAACTTTTTAAGAAAAACAAAAATAAGCTTACCCGGAATCAACAGGAAAAAATTAAAAGCCACCTGCAAAATGAGGGAGCATTTAGCTCTTATTACAGCTTGAAAACTGACTTGGATAACAAGATATATGTTAAAGAAAATTATTCCGGTTATAATCATCCTGATTGGGAAAAATTACTATTTATTTTCCAACTGATATTATATTTTTCAAAAAAGGAATTATATAAAATGGCAATGTTGAAAATAGCATTTTATATTGATTTTGCTTATTTTAAATACCATACCGTTTCTCTTAGCGGATGGCCCTATGCCAGGTTGCCTTTTGGTCCGGTTCCTGATAAGTATAAAGAGCTATTATTCGAAGGCGAGGCAGAGAACTTTTTTAAATCTGAACCTGATAATTACGACTGGGGCGATCTATATTCACTCACTGAACAATTTGATTATCAAAAAACAACAAGCCACTTCAATAAGTCTGAAATTGATTTTATTAAAGATATAGTATTTAGGTTGAAAGATAAAACAGCCACTCAATTGAAAGAATTAACCCACAAAGAAAAAGCCTGGCTTAAAACTGAAACTTTTCACCAAATTGATTATAAATGGGCCACAGAGCTTTTGTTGTTTTAATTTTTTATTTGTAATTGTTCAGCAAGTGAGTCGCAGTCATTCTTAACGAAGCGAAAGAAGCCGAATGTCTCTATACTTTGGCCGATGAACGTTTAGGATGTTCTTCTACTATTATAACATCAAACCGTCCGGTAGTTGATTGGTACGGTGTGTTTCCTGATCCAGTGATTGGAGGTGCTATTCTGGATCGGTTTGTATCAGGTGCCATAAAAATCGTTGTCGAAAAAGCCAAATCCTATAGAAAAATGAGTACTGAATCCTACCCAATATAACTGAAAAAGGGCTTGATAAATGCATCATTTTGGTGCAAGATTTTAGCGTTCCGAAGGGGGTGGGATTTCTGATTACCCCGGGTGGGGAATATGGTTACCCTGGACAACCTACTGTTTGGATGTTAAATCCAGTTGGATTAACACGTAGAAAATGGCCTAAAAAAACTAATTATACATTGATCTCTGATGAAGAAATTGCTTTGTTGGAATACAAGTTAAACACACCTCCAAGGAAGCATCTTGGTTACCTAACACCTGTGGAATATACATTAAGTATTGTTTTTACTGCTTGAATTCGGGTACCCGAATATCTAATTCTCTAAATAAGAATAAATTAGCATCTTTGACAACAGAGAAAAGGAACAGAAATGATTTTACTGGAAAGGTTCGCAGATTAACTGAATTATTTTTTTGTATTAAAGTAAAATGTTTTATGTACAGTCGCACCCCGCGCGAGTGCGTGGATTGAAACAAATAAGCGAAATGCGTATAATTTCAAGTTAGGCAACATCATTTTCGCTTGCCTTTTATTCTTCATAATTATTATTGACTCAATAGACTAAATATAGTACTATATAATGACTGGAGATAATATGGATCTTAAAGAAGATATTAAATCAATATCATATATAAAATCACATACTGCTGATATTTTAAATCAGGTAAATGATACACATCGGCCGATTATTATTACTCAAAATGGAGAAGCTCGTGCTGTTCTTTTAGATACGGATTCATATGAATCGCTACAAAGGGCAGTAGGGTTATTAAAAATTTTAAATCAGTCTGAAAAAGACATTCTCAATGGTGAATTAATTGATCAGAAAAATGTATTAGAAGAATTAGATAAAAAATATTTGAATTTGAAATGAATAAATATAAAGTTATATGGACCAGAACCAGTAAAAATGATTTAGAAAGAATAATTGGGTATATAGCAGAAAGAGATAGTATTGCTGCTGCAAGTAAAATTTATAAAAAAATTAAAGCTGGTGCACTGAATATTGAAAATTATCCAAAAAAAGGAAAAATTGTACCAGAATTATCTAAACATAATATTATTTCATATCATGAGCATATCATTCCACCCTGGAGAATAATTTATCGAATTGAAAATCAAATTGTTTATATTTTAGCAATTATTGATGGAAGAAGAAATATAGAAGATATATTAATGGATAGATTTATGAATCTATAGCGAAAATGACTTCGCCTAACTAAAAGTTTACGCTCCGGCTTCGCCTCCGGCCTACGGCACATTTTGCCCTTGTGTTTAGCAACATTATTATAAAGCTGGTTCCCTTATGTGTTCAATAGGCTTTTTTTAACCCTATTAGTTAGCTTACTGCGGGGTTTATGGGTTATGTAAAATGCCAAGTGAAGGTTATATATGGATTTTTTAGAATATAAGATTGAAACCTAATCTGAGCGATTTTCAATTAAAAAAGTCAACACTGTTAGATTTCTAGGATAAATTGGCATAATATTGAGTTTTACTATATCTCCTATTCCATAATGATCGCCAATTATCATTAAGCGGCTCCATTTTTATACAATTTTCATGTTTGAATAGCTTTATTTTGCGATCAGGCCATACCTATCCACTAGAGATTATTTTTTTTTTGATCTGCTGCTTATTCTATAGGGTATTACAAATACTCTTTTATCACAGAAATTTGAGCAATTTGATATCAAAAAAACCAGTATCTGCCATTAAAAGGATTGGGACATCATTTGAATAATTTTGCCTGATCAATTTAAC
>JAFGWI010000301.1 GCA_016937215.1 Spirochaetales bacterium
CCCAATATTTAGAAGCATTCTAGGGTTTTCAACTGTTTTATAAGGGATTTAAATAAAAAAATGATGAAAATGGGTGCGGAAAGTGGGGATTATGATTAATTTTCCTTGTTTAATCTACTTGGTTTAATTCCCCGCAGCTTGCTGCGTAATATAGGAATTAACCCAAGCTTCTGAATCAACTGGTTGCGTTAGCAATTTCGAAGGTCGTGAAATTGTGGTAGCAACCAGGCAAGGCAAAGTTGTCAATAAATTTTTTGTAAACTTTGCCTTGCATACCCCTGAGCTTGCTCCGGGGTATTTGATTTTAAATAAGCTTTGATTTTTTTGTTAAAATAATAAGCGATTTGTTCAAGACGCATTGACAAAAATCGGGATAATAAAGTACTCTTTTACCACTTGCCCGGATGGTGAAATTGGTAGACACGCTAGGTTCAGGGTCTAGTGGCTGCAAGGCTGTGCTGGTTCAAGTCCAGTTCCGGGCAACATAGAGTTACTTTCTTTAATATAAGAAAGTAACTCTTTTTTTTTGCGCTTAACTGGACTTGAAGCGTAGTTCCGGCGTGAATACCTGGAGCGCAAACCAGCATGGATGCTGGTTTAGGAACGGAGCCGGCTCGAAAGGAGGAGGCATGGAAGCCGACGACTGCAGGGCAAGTCCAGTTCCGGGCAAAAAAGACATCTTCCTTTGTATATGTAGTTGCCCCTTTTTTGTGACAAGCTTTGGTTTATTATCACTAAAGGATCTTTTATCAATTTAAGAAATTCCATTACCCGAGAATTAATGATTTACGGGAACTTTAGTTGACAGAGGGCTTTTCCTGTAATATAGTTTAGCCATCAATGATTTTGGGTTTTATATTTCAAATCGATGATAATAAGAATGTTTATCAAATTGTAATCGGTAATTTTCCTGTTTTGTTCATATTTTATTAGATATAACTAATGAATAGTTAAAGCAGGATGAAATTCTAGTTAAAATTTGTAGATAGTTTACATAAATCTGCTTTAACCGATTCTATATAAAAGGAGGGAACGTGGATTTTACAAATCGTACAGTCGAAGGTATTACTGTTCTGGATATAACAGGAAACCTTGGTATTACTAATATTAAAGAATTTAAACAGCGGGTTCTCACTTTTATCAGTCAAGGCGCGAAAAAGGTCATTCTGAACTTTGACCAGACCAAATATATCGATAGTATGGGTATTACAGCTTTGATCACAATATACACAAAAATGAAAGAACGAGGCGTAAAATTCAAATTCGCCGCGGTTCAGGGCCAAGTAAAACAGCTTTTACAAATTTCAAAGCTCGACAAGGTTTTTCCTATTACAGAAACCTTTGATTCAGCTGTTGCTGACCTAAAATAATTTTTTTTCTTAACCGTAGAATAAATCCTTCTCTTTTGTGATCCAATATATCTATTTATTGGCTTATGTAACTACTCAGCGCTGATGTAAAATGCTATCAATTGTCATCGTACATTCTGAAGAGAAAGGGCGAAGAAATTACTTTTTCTTGAATGCTATTTATTCTGTCATCGGAGTAAATACTTAATCAGAGGAGCGATATGCTTAATGTTAACTGGGATTCTTCACTTCGCTTCGCTGCGTTCAGAATGACGCCAAGGGCAGGAGAATCGATGTCATCCTGAGGAGGAACGACGAAGGATTTCGTTGTTTTCAAAGGCGTGGTTTGCAAGAACAATCACTTCATACCAACCAAGATTCTTCACTCCGCTTCGCTGCGTTCAGAATGACGCCAAGGGCAGGAGAATCGATGTCATCCTGAGGAGGAACGACGAAGGATCTCGTTGTTTTCAAAGGCGTGGTTTGCAAGAGCAATCACTTCATACCAACCAAGATTCTTCACTTCCCTTCGCTGCGTTCAGAATGACGCCAAGGGCAGGAGAATCGATGTCATCCTGAGGAGGAACGGCAAAGGATCTCGTTGTGTTCAGAACTATAATCACGACTCACTTGCTGAATACTTACTGGCAAATATAGAAATAACAAAGCCTGTTTATTATTGAATCTCCTGAAATATGGCATTTGGGATAGCTTGGCTGCCCCAAGGTGATATCGCTGTCCTGTGCAAGCATAACAGCGTAATGGGGTAATGATTCAAGTTTTGACTAAATGATTGATTCGTAACTTCCAGTTTGCCCAAGTGTTTTATTTATAGATGCAGGGTTTGCAGCATTGCTTTCCTTCAAGAATGGCTAATAAAAAATGCTGAAACTTTGTATATTTAAAAAGGAGTTGCTTATGTATCTGGAAAACACGATATTTATAAATAAATCAAGAAATGTAATACAAAGCAGTTTGCTGATTCTGGGGATGATGGTTATTTTGTGGATGTTGATGTATATCATTGTGAATGATTATATTGCTTCTCTGGCGATTTTTGCTGGTGTTGTGATGTTTTTTTTGAATCCCTTTGTTTCGCATCATGTTCTTTTTAATCTGAAAAAAACAACAAAGCTTTATCCTCAACAAGCACCGGGTTTGTTTGAAATGTTGAGGCAACTTAGTTACAAAGCGGATATTGAAGAACCTGAACTGTACTATATGGCTAATAATGAAATGAACGCGTTTACAACTTATAATCGCGGGAAACCGGTTATTGTTGTTTCGGCAGGGCTTTTAAGCTTTCTCAATACCTTTGAATTGCAGGGGGTTTTGGCGCATGAGATTAGTCATATTCGTAATAGGGATGTTTTTCTGCTGACCTTTGCAGAAGCCACTCGCTGGCTAATATCCTTTCTGGCTGCTTTTGGACAAATCCTTTTCTTTTTAATGATGCCCTTTGCTTTTTGGGGAACAACGCGAATATCCCTGTTTTCCATAGCTCTTGTTTTTAGCGCCCCCTTTGTCAGTCGTTTGTTATGGTTCGGACTGTCCCGTATTCGGGAATATCAGGCAGATATAGGATCAGCTGAACTTACCGGAAATCCCCGGGCCTTGGCTTCAGCTTTGCGGAAAATATCCTACAAGCCTCAGAGTCTGTTTGACTTTTTTTTCAAGAGATACCATCAAAATAAGGAAATTAAAAATGATTTACTGAAAACCCATCCTCATACGCAGTCGAGGATTGATAAGCTGGAGTCTTTTGAACAAACAAAATATCATCGTCATTTTTTAGAGTGATGCGGAATTTTAAGGGCATTTTTGCCCGGTTTTCATCAGAATGTCTGAAACCACGCAAGTGCTTTTTTTAGAAAAAGGCACTTGCTGTTTTTCGTTTCAAAGATTATTCTAATGATGCGATGGTTAAGGATATTTTTCGTGCTGAAGATTTAAGTTTTCAAATTAATTCACAATTGCTGTTAAGGAATTTGAATTTTTCAATTTGGGCAGATAGGGTAACAACGATTATCGGGCCTTCAGGGTCAGGAAAAAGCACTCTTTTAAAGCAGTTAAATCATTTGTTATCCCCTAGTGCAGGTAAACTATATTATAACAATAAAGATGTTTTTCAATGGCAGCCTCGGGAACTGCGGCGCGAGGTTATTTATGTTTCTCAACACCCTTATTTATTTCCGGGGACTGTTCAGAACAATTTGGAATACATGGGGCCCAAAAAAATTGAAGAACAGCTTGGCGTTTTGGAACAAGTTCATCTAGGAGCGGATTATCTGGGGCAAGATGTAGGAGAATTATCTTCAGGTGAAGCGCAAAGAGTGAATTTGGCGCGAGCCATTCTTTTGAATCCCCGGGTCTTTCTTTTGGATGAACCGACCAGTAATCTTGATATAGCTAATCAGCGTATTATTGAAGAGTTGATAACAAAAATATTGTCCCAAAGCTCAACCATTATCATGATTTCCCATGATCTGGCTCAGATAAAGCGTATTGCCCAGGATGTGATTATGCTGTCTGATGGATCCATCGTTGATCAGCTTGATATTGGTGATTTTTTAATAAAATATTCTGATAAAAAAATAGAAGATTTTTTTGAGGATAAAACGAATGATTAAAACCTTGATCGATATTTTTAATGACTTGGTAGCTGTTTTTACTCAAAGTGAAATCATTTATCGAACCATAGGTTCTGTTATTCTTTTGGGTTTGCTGATCGCTTTTTCTTTACTCAATAAATTGAAGCTGGAAAAGGCTTTTATAACAGGTTTTATCAGGGGCTTTATTCAGATTGCCTTAATGGGCTCAGTGTTGATTTTTTTGTTCAGTCTGGAAAATATTTTTGTGTTATATATGGTGCTTCTGCTGATGTGTCTTTTCGCGGCGCTGAGTTCCAAAAAAATACTTGACAACAAGATGATTGTTTTTATTGATTTTTTATCCATTACAATCGGAAGTCTGGGTATTATAAGCTTTGTGATATTATTGAAGATTATTCCCCAGCCGGTCCAGGGCGAATTTGTGATTCCTTTAGGCAGTATGGTTATTTCAAATGCCATGGTCATGAATCAGATTTATTCCGAGCGTTTGTTTTCTGAAATAAGAAAGAGCCAGGGCTTTATTGAAGCGGCATTAAGCCTGGGGGATTCTCCTTCACACGCGGTTTCCGGTTATATGAAGCAGGCGATTCGGGCTGCCCTTGTGCCTACCACCAAAAGAATGGCTACTTTGGGTATTGTGACCATTCCCGGTTTGATGTCGGGCATGATTGTGGGTGGGATTAATCCGATAGAAGCCGCGGTGTATCAGGTTATTATTTTTTTAATGATTTTATGTTCCGCCTTTATCAGCATTTTGATTTGCGGTTTTTTCAGCCTCCAATTCTTTTTTAATTCCCGTGACCAGCTTCGTATGGAAATTTATTTAAAAAAAACTGATTGAAATCATAAACCCCGCTTTTCGCGTTAGGGATTGAAGCGGAAACCCCGGAGCAAGCGATTGAAAGTCTGGTGGCTATTTATAGCAAAGAGTCATTTTGGATTTCCTGATATTCGCGAGGAGTTGCAGCGGAAAGCCCGACCTGCCAAGCCCCCTGGGCGGCAGGTAACGCCCTGAACTCTCCTATTTTATAAATGAGTAAATTATTTAGTTTACAGCCTGGTTTTTGGCGACTTTTTTTGTTTGCTTTCAAGTTGGAAAACCCCGGAGGGAATACCATTTTTATTAAGGCTCTTTTAAAACTGAAGTTTTGAAAGAATTGTGAAAATTGAGGATAATTTATTTTATTTCCAGATAGTAAGTTACTTATAAATTGTTGCCTGCTAAATGCTAATGTCAGGACTTTTGCAATTAGCTCTATAGTGCAAGGGTTTTTTCGCTCTGGTAATTAATCAAAGTAGTGGTTTTGTAGCCTTCGAGTATTTTTTCATAATCCAGGAAGGGTAAACCCACAACACCGAAGATTTCTGTAACAGTTCCATGGCCCATTTCTATTAGTTCGCAAGCGGCTTTGATGGTTCCCCCTGTGGCAATTAGATCATCAACAAGAAGGATGTTCATTCCTGCGTTGAGATCAGCCTGATGAACCTCGAGAATATCTTCGCCGTATTCAAGTTTGAATTTGACGGCATAGGTTTTTCCTGGAAGTTTGCCTTTTTTTCGCAATAAAATAAGAGGAATTCTGTTTTGAATCGCAAAGGGAGCCGCGAATAAAAAACCGCGAGATTCAATAGCTGCCACGGCATTTATAGAGCTGTTGGCATAAAGATCATTCATTTTTTGAATACAGTAATTAAAGGCCGGGGGATCGGCTAATATGCTGGTGATATCATAGAACAGAATACCTTTTTTGGGAAAATCCGGTACTTTTCGAATCGCATTATCAATATTAAAATCGTCCATTTTCATATTCCTTATAAAATTTTATAAATGCATCGGTCCATTTGCTTAAAGTTTTTTCGTCGAATATGTCTACATCAATTTCCAGGGTTTCTGGAAAAATGGCTATATCTGAATCTTTGAATTTTGCTTTAAAGATATTGAATATGTCATTGGCGTTAAAGGATAAAAACCCCGCTACTCTTCCAGCCAGATTGATGCCCTGGGCGGACCGCACTATTTCATTATAATCAGAATGTATTGCTTTTGTTTTATTTTTTCCTGATCCAAAAATAATGATGTCTGCTGCTGACAAATCCGGGATCGATGCTTCTTTTGCTGAGAGAATTTTTACGCGATATTGAGATTTACTGAAAAATGATTCCAGTTTCAAATAAACCGTTTTAAAAGATTCATTTTGAGGGGCATATAAAATTAACACATTTTTCATCAATAATTTCCTTTACGCTGAAATATTAGTGTAAAAACCTGGTATTTGTCAATGGAAGGTTTATTAGCAGCTGTTCAGTATTGGCTGATTTTCAAGATCGGTCGATAGGGTTAATCGGCTTTGAGAATTTTCTATCAAAGGAAAACAGTGTATAGTAAGGCACTAACTCATTATTAAGGGTGGTAATTTCTGTGTCAAATTGTCAGGATAAGCGTGAGCGTTTGATGATACCCATGACGAAGCCAATTGAAAACAGTAGTATGGGTAAACTTTCAAGTAAAATAGGAATGGCTGGAAGCCCCAGGAGCTGGATAAAGCGAATATCGATTATTTTGAAGCTGTCCAGGGCCGACAGGAGGGTGTTGACATAATAACACAAAACGCCAAGGACCATAAAGGTCCAGGCGTTGTCTCTTTCTTTTGACCAAAAAAAGATTGCCCAAAAAGAAGCGATGGCGCCTAAAAGAAGTTTGATTAATATTTGTATTTCCTGAGAACTCATTTCGCAATCCTTTTATAATTTTAACAGATTAATCAGTTTTTTGGTATCGCCATTTGAAATTTCAGCGCATAAAAAGCTGGGACAATGGTGATGAGGCGATATAATTATTTTGTTTGACAAAAAGCATTTGAAAATTTCCTGATACTCGCTTTCTGAATACCGAGGAATAAAATAAAAATGTTGATAATTCCAGTTATTGATTGCTGTTAAATCAGTATTTATGCAGGGGGGTATAAATTTCTTGAGATCATAAATGCTGCGTGTTAAGGCTTCACAGAGAAGCGGCGAGGCTAAAAATTCATTGACAGGGGCTTTGTGCTTTTTTTTAAAACCCGCGATCACAGGACCCCCTCCAATTTGAAAGGGAAAAACCGGCAGGATCACCTGCGGTAATTCTTTGAAATCAGGGGCAAAGGGGCGCCATAAAGCTGCAATGCCGCCATTATTTGTTAATAAGGGGTCACAGATAGTGATTTGTGTTCTGTCTAATGTTGTTTCAATGCTGGATTTGGCTTGTTCCCAGGAATTATAGATTCTGAAGTTGCCATATTCGGGGAATTCCCTTTCCAGGGTTTTTATAAGCCGTTTTTGATGAATGCTCGGCAAATCAAAGACCAGCCCTGTGCTGACGCGGTTTTTCAGGACTTGTGTGATGCGGCCAGCCCTGTGACCCATGAGGGCGAAACCGCCCATGAGCCAGAGGTCAAGGTAGCGGTCGCCTTTACGGGTATACAAATAGGGACCTCTGGCGCGGGTGAATTCAGGTAGAAGCTGTAAAAGCGTCTGGTTCCAGTTAAAGATCATTTATAGGGCATCCAGTTTTTGTTTAAGCAGCTGGCTTGCCATTTTAGGGTTTGCTTTTCCCTTGGATAACTTCATCACCTGTCCCATGAGAAAACCCTGGGCCTGGGCTTTGCCTGCTTTATAATCTTCAACAGACTTGGGATTGTCCTTCAGAACCTGATCGATGACGTTTTCGATTTCACCCTGGTCAGTAACCTGGACAAGGCCGCTATTCTTGACGATTTGGTCAGGATCTCCGCCTTTTTCAACCATCTCGGTAAAAACGGTTTTCGCGATTTTACCGCTGATAACGTCGTTGTCCAGAAGTTTTATCAAAGCCTGCACCTTGGTCGCTTCAATGGCAAAGTCCTTGATATTGATTTTTTTATCATTCACCACAGCCATCACTTCGGTGAGAATCCAGTTGGCTATTTTTTTGACATCACCACCATAGCCATCTATGGCTTTTTCAAAATAAGAGGCTAATTCGGGTGAGCTTGTCAGTTTTTCGGCGTTTTCGACTGATAAACCCAGGGTTTCCCTGTAGCGTTTTCGTTTTTGTTCAGGCAATTCAGGAAGGTTTCTTCCGATGCTTTCAATTAACTCTTTGGGAATTTTGATTGGCCGTAAATCGGGTTCCGGAAAATAACGGTATTCGGCCGCTTCCTCTTTATGACGTTGGAGAACAGTGGTTCCGCTTTTGTCGTGCCAGCCCCGGGTCAGCTTTCCTTTTTGGTCCAGGGTGATGTGTTTTTCTTCCCATTCCTCTTTCTGGCGTATGACTTCATAGTCCAGTGCCGAGCGTATGGATTTAAAGGAATTCATGTTTTTCAGTTCAACAATGGGAGTGGCGTATTTTCTATCATCCTCGTATATCCAGAGGTTGATGTTGGCGTCGCAGCGAAGGCTTCCTTCTTCCATATTGCAATCAGACACACCGGTGAATTCCATGATTTCCTTGAGCCCCTGGACATAGGCTACTGCCTCTTCGGGCGAGCGAATATCGGGCTCCGAAACAATCTCCAGAAGGGGAGTACCGCAGCGGTTAAGGTCGACAAAACTGAGGCCAGAGCCGTCTTCGGAGTGGGTATTTTTACCAGCATCCTCTTCCAGGTGGGCCCGGAGAATCCGGATGCGCTTTGTTCCCTGGGAGGTGGTTACATCCAAATAACCATGTTCGCAAATCGGCATATCAAACTGGGAAATCTGGTAGCCCTTGGGAAGATCGGGATAAATATAGTTTTTCCTGTCGAATTTAGTGATTTCTGGAATTCGGCAATGGATAGCCAACCCTGCCCTTATGGCATATTCAATAATGCTCTGGTTTGTTACTGGCAATGCGCCTGGAAGACCGGAACAAACCGGGCAAATACGTGAATTGGGTTTACCCCCAAAGCGGTTTTCACAAGAACAAAAGGCTTTTGTATTGGTTAAAAGCTGGACATGAACTTCGCAGCCAATAATTACATCGTATTTCATTGTTTTAATCCTTCCTCCTGGTGCCAGGTTTTGGCAATGCTCAACAAGTTGATTTCAGAGAATTGTTTACCTATCAATTGAATTCCTATAGGTAATCCTTCTTCTGATGTTCCGCAGGGAACAGAAAGTGAGGGTATCTGGGCTAAATTGACAAAGGTGGTACAAATATCGGTTAAATACATGGCCAGGGGATCGTCAAGTTTTGCGCCAAGATTAAAAGGCAGACAAGGTGATGTTGGTGACAGGATAAGATCGTAGTTTTCATAGACCTTGGCAATTTCCTGTTTCAGAATGCTTCTTACCTGCATGGCTTTTTTGTAATAGGCGTCATAGTATCCTGATGAAAGAACGTAATTGCCGATAAAAATCCGGCGTTTTACCTCATCACCAAAGCCCTGGCTGCGGGATTTGATATAGAGGTCCTCAAGGCTGGAGGCTTTTTCATCACGAAAACCGTAGCGGATACCGTCGTAACGCGTCAGGTTGGATGAGGCTTCTGCCGGCGCGATGATGTAATAAATAGCCACTGTACTTTTTAAAATTGGAAGCTTGATGGATTCAACCGTGGCACCTTGTTTTTCAAACCAGGAAGCAAAGGCTGTAACCTTGTTTTTAATCACTTCATCTATGCCCTCTCCCATGAATTCTTCGGGCAGGGCAATTTTCAAACCCTTGGGGTTTTTTGGTTTCAGGGGATAGACACCGCTGAAATCGAGGGCGGCCGATGTTTCATCATGAGGGTCTGTGCCAACGCCATGTTCCAGAAGAAGGGCCATGTCATCGGGGTCTCGAGAGAGAATGCCGATTTGATCCAACGATGAGCCATAGGCAACCACACCATAGCGCGATAAAGTCCCGTAGGAGGGCTTTAAGCCGTAAATACCGCAAAAAGCCGCGGGAAGCCTGACTGAGCCTCCTGTTTCAGTTCCCAGAGCGGCTGGGGCCTGTTTTCCGGCAACCACCGATGCTGAACCGCCTGAACTTCCCCCAGGCGTTTTGTTTCGGTCCATGGGGTTTCGTGTAGGTCCGTAAATGGAATATTCGCAGGACGACCCCATGCCGAATTCATCCATATTTGTGCGTCCAACAGGAATGATTCCCTGATTTTTCAAACGCTCCACAACCGTTGAGCTGTAGGGCGCCCTAAAGTCTTTGAGAATACTGGAACCGCAGGTGGCGATTTTTCCCTGGATAAGGATATTATCCTTTATGGCAAGGGGGAGACCTTCAAGGCCTCGGGCCTCATTATTTTTTCGTCGAGCGTCCGATGCTTCGGCGAGTTTTTCCGCGTCATCAAAAAATTCTATATAGCCGTTCAATGGGGTTTTATGCGCCTGGTCTGCTTCATAAGCCTGCTTAAAAGCAAGCACCACTTCTTTGCCGGATAGTTTATTTCCATCGAGTTCCTTTTTTATTTGACTCAAGCTCAGATCTGTAATATTTGCCATTGGGCTATTCCTCCTCCCTATTGTCCAAAAAATCCTCAAGAATCCGGGGAACTTGAAAATGACCCTCTTCAAAATGAATGGCAAATGACTTCACATCATCATCGCTAAAGCCCTTCTGGATTTGATCGGGGCGTAAATCCTGTTCGCTGACTTCGGTACCTAAGTCAGGATTAACATCGCTTGTATCATAGTTTTTCAATAAATCAAAATAATTCAATATGTCGCCGATTTGATTTTTAAAATTAAGCTTTTGCTGGTCGCTTACTTCGAGCCGGCTCAAATAAAGAACCATTTCCAGAGTTTTGTCATCAATCATCATGATATCCTTGTTAGCGTGGTATATTGGGTGAGAAATTGGGCCATTTGCCCGGAATCGAAGCGGACAATCACCATTTCATCGTCGTCATTATACCATTTATTTTCGATTATGCCAGTGCCGTATTCATTATGAAGCACCCGATCTCCCCTTCTGAGGCTGTTACTGGGACCAGTATCACCGAATACGGCCAATAATTCCCTGGGTATCTCCTCTATAAAGCGCGATATCATGGATTCTTTGTATTGGCCGTATTGAAGACGGCGGCGGCAGGAGGTGAGAATAAGTTTTTCCCTGGCCCTGGTGGCCCCCACATAGAAAAGACGCCTTTCTTCTTCAATTTCCCGTGCTTCGATCGCGGAACCATAGCCGCCGTGAGGGAACAGGCCCTCCTCGAGGCCGGTTAAAATAACCCTGTTGAATTCCAGGCCCTTGGTTAAATGGATGGTCATGAAGGTCACCCTGTCATCTTCTTCATAATTGTCGATGGCACTGTTAAGGGTAATGCTTTCCATGTACTGGCCAAGTCCTTCTTTTCCATTAGCGTAGGAAGACAGGGCGTTAACCAGTTCCCTAAGGTTCATCACCTTTGAGGTGTAATAAAGCTTGTCCTGCTCTTCGTAATGGGCCTCAAGGCCCGATTGTTTGATTAAGTGATGCACCATCTCCGACAGGGTGTGGGATTCAAGATTCGCCTGGGCAGTGTCTATGACCTCCAAAAACTGCCCAAGCCCCTGACCAGCCTTGCCCCGAATCTCTTTTATGGCAGTTCGGCAGGTTTCGATCAAATCACCTTGAAAATAGGACAGAATTTTATCAATGGTTTTATCGCCAATGCCGCGCGAGGGTTTATTGATGGATCTGATGAAAGCAATTTCGTCCAAAGGATTCAAAAGCAGGGATAAATAAGCCAGGGCGTCCTTTATTTCTTCCCGTTCGTAAAAACGTACCGAACCCACGAGTTTGTAGGGAATACCAAAACGCTGGAACAGGGTTTCAAAGGCACGTGATTGAAAATTATTACGATAAAGGATGGCTGTGTCTTTATAATTGCGGTCTTCCAGGATTGTGGCGCAAAACTGGGCTTCTTCATCCTGGTCAGATAACTGGGCCCATTCAACCATTTCACCCGATTCTTTTTGGGCGTAAAGTTTTTTGCCCAGGCGGTATTCGTTGTTTTTTACCACTTCCAGTGCCAAATTCAATATTTGCGGAGTGGAACGGTAATTTTCTTCGAGTGTAATGACCTTGGTATGGGGAAAAACCTCGGGAAAGCTTACTATATTTTCAATTTCAGCGCCCCGGAAAGAATAAATGGACTGGTCTTCATCGCCCACAACACAAAGAAAATTCTTGCCATTATACAGTTCCTTGAGCAGCTCAAACTGGGCGAAATTGGTGTCCTGAAATTCGTCAACAAGGATAACCTGAAAGCGAGATTGAAGCTTTGCCTTCACTTCCGGATAAGTTCGGAGTAAATGAACTGGCAAGCTGATCAAGTCGCCAAAATCAACGTTACCGATTTCGTGGAGTTTGTGATTGTATCGGCGGTAAAGATCTGCCGTGAAATCGTCCTCAAAAAAATCTCCACCGTTTTCAGGTCCAAGGCAGCGGTCTTTGGCCCGGTGGATCTTATTTGATAAAGCTTTGAGTTCCGATTTTGAAAGCTTTTCGGGAATCAGGGTTTTTATAAGAGCCAACTGGTCATCGTCGTCATAAATGGTGAAATTTTCATTCAACCCAAGAAGATGACTGTGCCGCCTTAAAAGCCAGGCTCCGAAAGAATGAAAAGTACGGATCAAAACTCTCTCAGCTTCTGGAACCATCTGAACCACGCGTTCCTTCATTTCACCAGCAGCCTTATTGGTAAAGGTGACCGCGAGAATGGAATAGGGATCACAGAGCCCTTGGGAAATCATATAGGCAATTTTGGTGGTGATGACCCGGGTTTTCCCGGAACCGGCACCGGCCAGAATCAACAGGGGCTCGCCGTGATGAAGAACGGCTTCCTGTTGGCGCTTGTTTAAGGAGCTTATCCAATCATTCATGGCGGGAATTTTATCAAAATCACCCTGTGTTCTCAAGCGGCTAATGAGCATTTGTTCAATTTTATTAGTAAAAAACATGAAGACCGGGCCAGTGAATGCTATTTTTTGGTTATCAGCCGCTATGAAAAAGGACTTTTGGAGACAATTCGATAAAACATACTGCGTAAAAATTTATTTGCCTTTATTTATTGATTAGTCTTAACATTAATCTTAAACTTATAAATAGGCTAAGAAAAATAACCCGAATCTCGTGCGCAAAGCGATGTTTTGTATATTGTCCAGAAACAGGCAAAGCACAAAAAAATCTGCTGAACAAACCCAATCCTTAAGCAGGGGAATAGCCTAAAATCCTCCGAGCAAGTGAGAGATTCTGGTTTTGTTCTTGATTTTCAGATTTTCAGGAGAGATGGTCCGTTTACATGATTGAAAACAATCTGGTTGATAAGACCCAGCGAACACTTTATAAAAAAAAATTACTCCATAAAATTCTTATTGTTTGCATCGTTATTTCCGCTAGTATCGCGCTTATCAATCTTGTCGGCATCGGCGATTCACCCCTGATGATATTATTTGATATTTCAGGACTAATTGTTGTTTCCATCGTTGGAATTATCTTGAATCATTTTAATCACACAAAAATAGCCGCCGGATTAACCATCACGGCTGTTTTTTTAACTGTAGGCTTGAATATGCTGGCAAGCCGGGCGGTAACTGATCCAGCCATCATCGTGCTTCCGGGAGTTATACTCGGCGGCTGTCTTTATCTGGGGCGAAAAAGCATCATCGCCATGATAATCGGAGCAGTGCTCATGATAACGGCCATTGGATTGGCAGAAATTTACGGCTTGTACCAGGCCGACCAGCCGGTTACTCTTTCTCTGCTCATCGTTTACCTGGTATTGATTCTGGGAACCTCCTTGTTCGTGCGGGTAATCGTGATCATGAATGAAAATTACCTTGATGAGCTGGAATTAAAACAGGAATTCATAGAAGCCCAGAAAAAAGAATTGCAGCAGCAACTCGATGAAAAAACAATCCTCATGTCCGAACTCCACCACCGGGTAAAAAACAATCTCATGATCATAACCAGTGTTCTGGATTCAAAAATGGATTTCCTCGATTCACAAGATTCGAAAGGCATATTTGAAGACAGCATTCAGCGAATCCAGGCCATAAGCTCCATTCATGAAAAATTGTATGAATCCCGAAATCTGATTGATGTGAATATGAATGATTATATTCAGGACTTGATCGATTCTTACAAACACTCCCTTGTTCGCGATAAAAACATCAAATACCTGCTTTACATCGATAAAATCAAAATAAACATGAACAAAGCCATCCCTCTTGCCATGCTGATTAACGAATTGTTGACCAACTCCTTTAAACATGCCTTTAATCAGAAAAAGCAAGGCGAGATCCTGATCAGCCTTCAGCGCGGGGAAGGCGACCATGTTGAATTTATTTATGAAGATAACGGCTCGGGATTTGATTCGTCACAAATAAGTCAAAAATCTATCGGTTCTGTCTTGATTCCAGCCCTGGCCGAGCAGCTTCACGCGAAAATGAAAACCGATTTCCAGGGCAAAACCCGCTATGAACTGATATTTCATATATTCAATTTTTAATTCTGGTGATGTTCGGGTGATAGATTTTGGGCGTTGCCTGCCGCCCGGGGGCAGGGCAGGCCGGGCTTTCCAGGGCTCCGCTGACGCTCCGACCAGAAACACCGTGAAATGATCACGGTGTTTCTGTTGCCCGCGCCTTTTTTGAAAAAAAGGCTTGGCCCCTTCCAATCCCTAACGCGGCAGCGCTGAAATGGCTGCATAACCCTCATTATAAGCATTTTTACCCCGTTGTTTTTTCGTAACTACTCAGACGCACAAAAAAATACAGTCTGTTGTCTTTCTGAGGAGGAACGACGAAGAATCCTTACTATCTTTCAGGATTATATTTTTATTATATATCTAAGGGCTTGGTCAATAAAGTAATTCAACTTCTACAAACCAAGATTCTTCACTCCGCTTTGTTTTGTCATTCTGAGATACCAACCGCCGTCACTCTGAGCTATCAACCGCTGTCATTCTGAGTAAAGCGAAGAATCTCATTTGGCATAGACCAATTGTATTCACAAACAAAAGCCCTAAACCAGGCGAGATTCTTTGTAGTTTCTTCTCAGAATGACAAGTGGTTAAAACATTATTTTTTTAAGGCGATTGCCCTGGATGAGAGCAATGGACCCGCTGAATAGTTACGTTTTTTTTGTAATTGTTAAAATTGGAATAACTGAAAAAAACTGAAGCGAGAGTAAAATTAATTGTTTTGTAATTCCCGGTTTTATCGTCTATAATCAAATGGAGAGAATTTTTAAGCGGTGTAAGTCATAATTATATTTAATACATTTCAGCAAGCTTATTTTCCTGCAAATTCAGAATTGAAAGGAAAGTCAAATGTATTCAATTGGGATTAAGCTATACGATAATAGCATTTATCCTGTGGGAAACACCACCAGCCAAAAGGGCGCGGAAATCGCCATAACCACCATCGTTGACAATCAAAGAATAGCAGAAGTTGAAATCTATCTGATTGATGCTGATAAAGTGAATCATTTTAAATTTATCGGTAAAATTACAGTGCGCAATATCCCTCCGGCAAAAGCCGGGGAACCTAAAATCACCCTGATTATTCGCTCGGACGTGAATAATAACCTGGTAGCCCAGGTTTATTCGGCAAATGTTTCCTACGGGCAAATGAAGATTCCCTATGAAACATGGCATCCTGATGAAAAAAAACCGGTATTAACTGTTTTTGAAAAACCAAAAATCATAGAAAAAAATACCAGCCAGGAATACGATCTGGGTTTTTCAAAAAACCGCTTGAAAACAAACACAAAAGAACTTCAAAAAGATGAGGAGGAACAAAATTCCTCTGCCATGGTGATTGGAATCATAGCTGTTTCCATTGTGGCATTAATCGTTATTCTGTTGTTTGTTTTTAAGCCTTGGGAAAGCACTTCGATCGCCGGAATCGAGGATGTCAGCAATTTTTCAACCGAAAGGCCGACATCAGAACCGACTTCCGCCCCCAGTGATGTCCCCACGGCAGAGCTCACATCAGTTCCAGATAATACAATTGCCAATGTTGATAAAACCGAAGACACCTCGCTCGTGACCAATCAAAGCAAAATCGATATTGCATCGATAAATCAGGAGCTAAAATCCGCGGGAGCGATTCTATTTTATCCTGAATCGACTAAAATGCTTCCTCAATCGGAGAATGTTTTCAGCCGGATCATTTCTGTTTTAAGTGAATACAAATTGCGATTGAACATAACCATAAACGGCCATTCGGCAGAGTATGATACAGCAGCAGAGCAGGTGCAGGTTTCACTTGACCGGGCGAATTGGCTGAAAAATCAGTTGATCGACCGGGGCATCGTTAATGCCGCCGATTGTGCGGTGAACGGAATAGGGGCCAGAGAACCCATAACAAAGGTCTTTGAAAAACTCTATTTGAACCGGCGCGTGGATATTGCTGTCAGTCAAAAATAACCCCTTTATCTTGCAAGTTTAGCTGCGGTACTCTGCGTTTTCCCGGATATATTCATAGGTTAAATCCGAACCTAAAACCCGGCGGCATGGTCCCCCTTCGCCGAAAATCACCTCGATGACCACTTTTTTGTCATGCTCCGGGAACCCCTTGTTTTCAGGTGTCAGGGCAGTGTCGACCATGTATTGATAGAGTTTTTCTTCATTATCGACCGAGAGTTGGAACTGGTTTTCTTCGAACAATAAAACCCCGCCCATGTAAATCCTGAGTTTGTCCAAAGGCAAATCGATGTCATTTGTACCGAGATAGTCGCCGACAGCCATTAGAATGCGGCCGACATTGGGGTCTTTGCCGTAAATGGCTGTTTTTACCAAGGGTGAATTGATCAGGTACTTGCCGATGCCCAGGGCTATTTTTTCATCCAAATGGC
This sequence comes from Spirochaetales bacterium, assembly GCA_016937215.1. Classification (GTDB taxonomy): domain Bacteria; phylum Spirochaetota; class Spirochaetia; order SZUA-6; family JAFGRV01; genus JAFGWI01. The sequence continues at coordinate 16,745 of JAFGWI010000301.1, forward strand.
CTTTAACATCCACCTGAATAACATGGCCTGTGCCTTCACCGTTTCTGACAACATCTTCGGCCAGTTCCATGCAGACCTTGTTCAAGGCTTTCTGGAATTCCTCGGGCGGTACGGCGGGTTTAAGTCGGGAACTCATGATAATTACGCTGTCGCTGGTGCTTTGGTCGCTATCGATGGAAATACGGTTAAAGCTGAGATCAGCCGCTTCTTTTAATGCGTAGCGGATGTTTTCCCGGCTAATATCCAGGTCGGTGAGAAGAAAAACCAGCATGGTGGCCATATTGGGTTCAATCATGCCGGCTCCCTTGGCGATTCCCCAGATTCTGCCTTCACCGACATCGATTGATCGCAGTTTGGGAAAGGCGTCGGTTGTCATGATCGATTGTGCGGCGCCTAGCATTTCGCTTCGGCCAAGTTTCGCGGTTAATCCGGGGATGGCCTTTATCATATCCTGTACAGGTAATTTCCAGCCGATTATACCTGTGGACGCCGGAAAAATGGAATCAGCAGAAATATTGCAGGCTTTACCGATTTCCTGACAAATGGCGTAGGCCGCGGCTTCACCGCCTTCTGTGCAGACATTGGATATTTTATTATTCACGAAAATGGCTTGCATGGTTTTTTCCTGCAGCCGTTTTTTACCTATTAATACCGGAGCTCCGGGAAATTTGTTTTTGGTAAAAACCGCCCCAAAAGATGAAACAGGATTATCCGCCTTGATCAAGGTGAGGTTCATTTTTAGAGGTTTCGCGTAGATCTTCTCAACAGGCTGAAACTGAAGAGAACCCACGGCGCATTGAAAGCCCTCGGGAAGGGCCGCCCTTTTTGACAAGTCATCCAAATAGGCTTTTTCCGATTGATATGTTTCCATAGACACTTTTAAAGCAAAATTGCTTTTTGCGCAAGATGGAAATTTTGATAAGACAGGACAAACAGGGAATTATTTTTATAGCTGTTCTCTCACCTAAGCCACCACCTGCCGCCATTCTGAGCTACCATCTGCCGTCACTTTAAGCCACCACCTGCCGTCATTCTGAGCGGAGCGAAGAATCTCAATTGGCAACAGGCTAATTGCATTCACAAATAAAAGCCTCAAGCCAGGTGAGATTCTACCAGGATGAGGGACATGGTGAATGCCAATAAAGTTTTCACGACACCGAGTCACAACGCGGAGCATTGTGACCAGGCCGTCGTTCATCCTCTGAATGACAAGTGGTTAAAACAAAATTCATTTAATACAAGTGCCCCGGTTGATCAGAGTATAAATTTTCAAGCAAGAGAACATTCCTGGTTTCTACTAAAGGGAACTTTAAAACCAGTCCTGGAGCAATTCGGTCCAGGTGTCGGTTATGCCATTGCTTGTGGTTTTGCAAAAATCGAGTTTTGAGTCGTTGTACCAGTCAATAAAAGACAGATTCTCTAAGCCTCTTAATTCATTAGAGTAAACAATGTATAATCCTCGCTTTACGAATTCGCCAGGCCCAATGTAATGTCCATAATCCTCGTGGCCATAAGCTGCCACAATGGAATGGCTGAATTCTTCTATAACATCCCGCGCAGCCTGGCCTAAAAAGCTTTCCTTACCGTAGTTTATTTCTATGTTAGCGCAAAAGTCGTAACAATCCACATAAAGTCCAATACCATAAATCCCAAGATCTTTATAAGAGTAAGAATCCTGTCTAATTGGAATGATCGCGTTTCGATCGCTTGATGCAGCTAAACTATAAGCCAGATTGTCAATTTTAGGTTTAAGGGCTTCTATTTTGGATAAATCAATGGCTGACATGGTGGCGTATTCACCGGAATCTTTTGAATTTTTGTAGGAATCGTAATAATTCTGAACCATTACCTTGCTAAGTGTTCTAGAATCGTGGTAGCCTCCCTGGGTAATACCCATGTTTTCAAAGAGCGTTTCATAATTCCAGCCATCTGGCCCTTCTTCATCCATCGAAGCAACCAGATAATCAACCTGGTCTCTGAATTGGTAAGCCACCTCAACCGATGCCATTAAACAGGCATCAAAACCCATTAGATCGAGTTTCTTTTCGCTTAGCAAATTTGTGGTGGCCAGAGCGCTTTGTAATTCCTTGATGGTGCATTCGTCATAGTTATAGGAGCCATCATTATCATCTCCGGAAATGGAATAATTGGGTTTACTTATAGAAAGGGAAAAGGAAGCCATTGACTTGCTGATAATGGGTCCGTTGCCGTGGTTCCAGACTATGAGCGCGTAATGGTCAGTTAAATATGTGGACGTACAATAATTGATAAAATCGGTAAAAGCCTCAGGCGCTCCAAGGTTTTGTTCTTCTTGCGCTCCAGTATTATTTCTATAATTAAATGTTATATCTTCAGAATTGGTGGCGCCCATATCAGCATCAGGTGATATTTTAAAAATACGTGTATCATCCCAGCCCGGAACACCCCCGGACCAAGCATAAGTGCCTCGATCAAAAAGAACAATGATATTCAAGTGATTTACTAAATTCGGATTTCTCAATAAAGCTTTATATAGACCAAGTTCCATTTCGTTAAAGTCTTCAATAGCATAGCTTTCAAGATTATTGTCTCCATTTAATACAATCATGAAGGTCCAGGTATTGTCAATATTCGGCGCGAATTGTTCGTTAATCGGCATCATCACATCGTTAGTATAATCTTTAGGGAGCACAGGTTCGGGTACAATTTCACTGAGCACCTGATAAGCCTTAAATAAATCACAGCTCGAGAATAATACGAGAATAATCAATAAGATAATTGTTTTTTTCATATGTTAAATAATACCACTTAAATTCAAAAGGGACAATTAAAATGATTGGGCCTTTGGGTATATTTGGATTTTTGTTTAAAAAAAAAGAGCGGGATCGCGAATTGGCCCTCTCGCGTCCCGCTCAAAAAAACTTGCCTTTATTCACACTCACTGAAAAAAAGGATATTAATATAATGCAAATTGCGTGCCAAGTTGGGTTTTGTGTTTTATTTGCTGTTCGAACAAGGAATTGGATATTTTTGCCATGGAGGAAGAATCCTTTGATGATTGCACTTTCGCAAAGGGGTGTTGTGAATTTGCAATATTTATTTTTGTTTTGCCACGATGGTCAAGGTGGTTCCAGGGGGTAAATTAAAGGAATCGCTGATGCTTCCAATAAGGCTGTTTCCAGCCAGGTAAATGAAATTGGATGTCCGGGGAAAATTGGGATAATCCATGGCTCCCACAGGAGAATTGTTGAAATAATAGGGACCGATTTGGCCTTCGTAAATATAATTATAGAGATTGATTGAGCCCAGATTATAGCTTATTGAACCAAGAGTGGAGTTGAACCAGGTGCCGGAATTATAGCGGTAGTCTGTTGGAGCGGCGGTTGAATCGGAAAGCAGCTGTGCCGCGGACCATTTGGCCAGTAATTGTCCAAAGGAATAGTTTTTACCCGCTTGATTCACCGCGTATTCAATTGCCTGAGTTCCGGTATAGCCATTATCCATAACCTTTTGGACAAAAGCAGCGCCACCGAAGTTCCGCATTAAATAGGCGCCAAAGGCGTATTTATGTGAATAATCAAGAATATCCTTGCTATCGGCCCCCCAGGACGCGGTAGGGCGGTCAGGAAAATAGATAAAGTAAGGAAGGCGGCCATTGCTGTTGTAAGGAAACCCGGCTGTCGGCTCATTATACGCCACGCCCCGCGGGCCGTCGATGCCCAATTTGCTTGCAACCAGGTCTTCAGTGCTGAGCGAGAGCATTTCATCGAGCCATATTTCACTGCCGCTGTTATCGTACTTTATGCCTTTTTGATAAAAGTTGATCATGTGCTGGAATTCATGGGCCAATGTGGATATGATTTGCTGGGGCCAGAAATCTGTTCCTTCCCACGTGCCGCCCTCTTTATAGGCAAGCATTACGGCGTCAACCAGGAACATGATTCTGCCGTTGGATTCAGGGGCTTCTGCTGAGGGGATAAGGGCGTTTCCTCTGTAAAAATAGCCCATCAACACGCCTCCTGTGGGAACATCGTCGTTCATTAAATCAGCCAGAAGAATGGTGATATTGGTGTCGTCGGTGATCAGATTGCTGTGGTCATGGTCAGATGACCATTCCTCTCCAAAAATATTGGTGACCCAGTCGTAAATATCATTATCCGTTCCAGGTGTAAGAAATTTCTCGGCCACGTAATCTACCATGGCTTGGGTGACTTCATAGCTTTTCATTCCAGCCCCTTCCCAACAGCTGTTCTGGACCCAGATGTTTAAGGTTTTCTCTTCAAAGGGGGTGATAATTTCCGGATTTGAAACATAACGGCAGGTTGCCTCATTCAGGCTTGTGTTGTCATAATCTTTGAACTCCGCTGTGTCGTTTACCGCGTCGGCTAAAATTATTGTCTCCATAGGGTACATGGATTTGGAAATACTCTGCTGCGGGGAATTTTGCAAATTGCTCAAAATCTTCTGGTTCAACAGGGCAATTTCATATGAAACACTGGCGGCTGTGTCAGGTTCTGGTTCAATGGAGCTTTTTGATGAAACAATGGCCTTGCTGGCTGGGGCCTCGACTTCGGGATAGCTGGCATCATAAAACAAGGGGTTTGTAAAAATATAATAGACATCATAAAATGCTTGCCCAAGGTCCAAAGTAAAGGTGAACTGGCTTTGACCCTGGTTATCCACATGAATGATATTGCCTGTTTCAGAAATTTTCGCGGAAAAAGTAGGTGTTTCCGGGATGGGGCCTGGGCATGAATACAACAGGATGATGACCATTGCCAAACTTGCTTTTTTCAAAACGCTCATTGCCTCTCCTCAGCCCTTTGAAAGCACAAATGTGTCCATTTGAATCCTTCATTAGAAGTTACCGCTCTTTGAGTGAAAAGGCAAATTTTTTACAGGTTTACTTGCAGGAATTGACAACGTATTGAATGAGCACGCGCTTGGCTTCTTCCATGGATTCTTCAGAAACTTCATATTCCGGGGCGGGGAATTTTTTGTTGGTAAAGGGCTGATAAATAGTGGACCCGATTTGAACCATTCCCTTGGATAAACTGATAATATGAGCCTTCAGAGCCATAGAAAAACCGCCTTTTGATTGGCTATTGATGGAATCAACCGTGATTGCTGATTCATTAAAAAGTCTAACTCAAGGAATTGTAAATGTCAAATAAGGCTTTGAGCCGCATTCATCCTCTAAAACGCTGAAATAGTCGCGTAACCACAATTTCGAGTATTTCATTTTGCCTAGGAGGTCCTTAAAAAGGTTAGACTAGTGATTCATAGGCGACAATTTTGTGTTTTAAGGTTACGTGACAAGCTCCGCAGGGGATGAGCATCAAATACAAAGTAATTATTTGTTTAGCTGATTTAATTTTATGCTTCTAATGCGTTAGGGATAGGAGGCATGGCTGACAATTTTTTCAAAAATTGTCAGCTA
>JAFGWI010000302.1 GCA_016937215.1 Spirochaetales bacterium
AGAAATAGAAAAGGCGATTTTGCAAATCGCAAATTCTTAACTCTAAATAATATAAGAAATTACCTAAATTCACTGCGGAATGTGGGACACAGGATTCAAAATAAATTCGCTTAAGCGAAGTTCTTTACAAGCGGTAAAAAGTTAAAGACACTCCAAAAGCCTGAAAAAAGGCCTGCTGTTCAAAAGAAATTTATAACTCAACAAATAATTTATCTTATCTGTCTGGTTGAGATCCAATTCTCAATCATTTTGATTTTAATCATCGTTTAAACAGGTTATTGAAGTGTCTTTTTGACAATCTGAAGACTAATTTTTAAATCACTTTATTTTTGCTATTTCCAATAAAGATGTTCCAAAGTATCGGTTTTGGATTCAACCGGATAAATATTATGCACGATTTCTTCAGGACGAAACCATAATTTTATCTCACGCTCAGCTTCAGACTTGTTTTCCGAACAGTGAATGGTATTTTCGAATACACCGGTTTTTGAGTGAATTCTCCCATATTTCCCGCGAATCGTATTAGGAAGAGCTTCTTCAGGATTTGTTGCGCCAGCGATATTTCTAACCCTCTGTATAACGTCATTACCTTCATATACAAGACAAATTACACGATTGGCATGCCAGTTACCGGTAATATAATCGATCAATTCATCAAAAAAGGGTTTTTCTTTGAGATGGGCATAGTGAGCTATTGCAATCTCCCGAGTTACTTTTACAACCTTGGCTCCAACAATAATACTTTCTGGATGAGAGAGCATGGCCAGAATATTGCCGGTGAGTGATCGACTAATTCCATCTGGTTTAATAATGACAAGGGTATGCTCTATATCCTTATTCTCTGTTTCCATTTAATTTACTCCTCTGAATAATAACTTTGGATTCTAAACTGTCCAAATATATGTAGAATATATTCCGCTCAACTGTAAATAGTCAAGTGAGTCTTTATAAGTTTCATATTTATTTACTCTTTCCAGGATAGAAAATTATTTTGAATTCGGGTGTACATTTCTAGTAAATTGAGAAACTGGTGACGGGAAACAAGGTCAGCTCCCAGGCGTTTCATATGAGGGGTTTCCTGCTGGCAATCAATCATTTTTCCGTTAATATCCAATAATTTTCGGCAAAGATAAAAAACCGCGATTTTGGATGCATTATCAACCAAAGAAAACATGGATTCACCAAAAAAACATTCTCCAATATAAAGCCCATAGAGACCGCCAACTAGCTTGTTATCATGATAGACCTCCACCGAATGGGCGATTTTCTGATAGTAGAGTTCGGTGTAGGCTTTGATGATATTCCCATCTATCCAGGTTCCTGGTTGATTTCTCCGAGGGACTGAAGCACAATGATGGATTACCGATTCAAAATCATTATCATAGGCAATCTGAAAATAATTCTGCTTTATTAAACGCTGAAGCCGCTTTGCAGCATGAAATTTTTGCGGGAAGAGTACAAGCCGCGGGTCTGGAGAATACCAGGGAATAGGATCTTCACCAGACCAGGGGAAAATACCTTTAGAATAGGCTTCAACCAGAATCTTTGATGATAATTTACCTCCTAAGGCCACTAAACCTGTATTGTCAGGCAGTAATTCTTGAGGGAAATAGGGGTATTTTGCCCAAGGCGGTATGTAATAAGGAAACATCAACCTAAACTATAGTCAATTTCAAATCATTTGAAAAGATTTCTTGTTCATATTTGTTTTTATAATGAGCGAAAAATTGCCGAAATAAGAATATAGCTGTTATCCGACTTACCGTGCCATTTGGCACGGTTTGACCATGAGTTTAGCTAACACACCATAATAAAACAAGTTATTTTATTTTTTTATGCTTGACAATTTGCCATTAATGATTAATATTGATACAAAGTCTAGTTATAAAGGAGAAATGTTATGGGAGCAATTGATCTACCTAAAAGCCCTAATGTTTTTCATCCGGAAAAACCCAGTGCTGTTGGTTCTCGAAATTCACTCGCTCAGGAATTCAGGGATCAGCAAGCCGAGGTTGACCTGCTGTTAAGCGAAGAGGTTGATAAGGTGATGAACCATATACAATCCAAACTTCCCAAAGAAGTTCTGGAACGGGTTGATATTATGGGCGGCCTTAAAGAAAAGATGTATAACTATTTTAACCAGAACTATCAGAATATGTTTAATAGATATATTGTAACAAGTGAAGATGAAATGGTTAAAAAAGTAAGAAATTTCATTGACAAAGAGGAAATGAAAATTCTTTCCCGTTATACACCAAAAGAAATTGCCGAACTCCTCGATCAAATCGGTGGAATAGACAAATTCAATACTGGTGAAATTGAAAAATCAGTAGTTAATATGTACGGTCACTTGCAAGGTCACATTCAGCGAGGTGTTAACGATCTTGAAAACCTCACCAACGCGCTTTTACGCCAAAAAACCGACGTTGGCGCCTTTATTCGTGGTGAAAACGCTTATTCAATTGTAAAATGTGCTTTTAAAGACAATATACATAAACCCAAAACCGTGACTGATGTCAAACTTTCAGTGAATATTCTTGACGCGGAATTGATCAGTCCCATTTTTCATTATCAGGTAACTGTCGAATATTTGATCAAGGATCTTCTTTCTAAACACATTATTGACGCCATCGATAAAGAAGTTGAAATACTCAAAGACAGATTGGTGGATGAGGGGCAGGAAGAATTAACTGACAGCGAAATCATCTTTAAAAAAATGGGTATGGTTACTAATTACACAGCGGACGACAAGGAAAATCCAAAATCAAAACGCTACAGCATTGTGAGCAAAGAATTGGTAGACCGAATCGAAGGTCTACGCGCGGAAATTGATCCTTCTGAGTTCGATGCATTAAATATCCGTGAAAATCTGAAAAAAATCATGGACCTTGAAAATATCCGAAACCGCGGATTTAACACAGCCATTAACAGCATTACTTCCATTTTGGATACTTCTAAAATGGGCTATCAGTATGTTGAAAACCTTAAAAACGCGCGGGAATTAATTCTTCGGGAATATGAAGACACCGATGAAAAGCATTTACCTGATGAGCGTTTTGCCATCATGATGAAATATTATGACAATGCTCAGCTTATAAACGAGCGCAAAGCTTACGATTTACAGATCCAGTCCTTTCAAATAGAAGTACAGCATATCTGGGATGTTCTTGAAATGATTTATGAAGAATCAAAATTTTTAAAAGGCATTCAGGATTTCAATGATCTGGCATACAGAAAGCGAAATGTAATTCGCAAAAAAATTAAAGCTAAAACCGGCGATCCTGTTTACGAAGATATTGATAAAATGTGGGACGAAGTAACTTTTATCAATCCCAAAGAAACTGAAATCGAAAAAATGAACAGGACCTATGTTTTCGAAAAAGCCAAACTAAAAAAACAGATCATCATGATGAAAGACAAACTTTCCAATATGTATGGCTATCGTTATCCGAAAAAACGAAGGGTAATGGAAGAACGCTTAACCTTTATTGAAAGCGAATTTCAGATGTTTGATTACAAAATCAACCCCTATCATGTTCAACCGGGTTTGCTTTTGGATGTTGATATCACTTCAATCAAAAAAAAGAAAGCTACTTTGGACGGCATGGCCAATGTATTAAACGAATTCCTTCATGGTGTTTCAAAGGGTTTTCAGGATGCTGCTTTTGCGGCATTCTCAAGACGCCGCTCTACTGTCAGAGACGATATAGCCCAATCCTTTGCCTCATCTTCGATTGAGACAGAAGATTCAAGCATGAGCGAAAGTGGTGGTTATCTTGATATGCTCAATACTCCGGCTGTTGACATGGCCGCGGAAAAACCGGCTAAAAAAACAGCATCAAAACAAAGCCGAAGGGGTAGTGCAAAGAATTCAAGCAAAGCAAGTCGCGGCCGAAAAAAACGCGGTAGCGGGCTAACAGAAATATAATTCCATAACATTAGACTATATATTAACTGCTGATTATTTATATAATCAGCAGTTTTTTTTTTGCAAGCAGAGAAGGGTAGCTTTAAAAAAGTCCTGTTTTTTTTCATTTTTAATAAAAATAGTGAGTGCCAATGAGCATTCACGCCGCCGAGCAATAAATGTGGAGCATTTATGAGCAGGTAACTGCAAATTCATAACTTATAATCCGGTTAAAAATAACGTATTTGTTTAGCAAACAGATGCGGCCGTGTTAAAAGCGTTAGGGATTGGAGCCATGGTGTACCATTTTTCAAAAACGGTACACCAAAGCGTTTTCCTCTGGATAATTTCCAGACAGGTTGCATGTGCGAGCAATAAATACGAAGTATTTATGACCAGCACGAA
>JAFGWI010000303.1 GCA_016937215.1 Spirochaetales bacterium
AGGATTTCGAAGCGAAGCGGAGTTATGGAAAGCCTGGCCTGCTGTAATGAAATGAAAGCAGGAAACGCCCAACGTAACAACCAGCTGAACAAATACCAAATTTTCACTCCGCTTTATTTAGAAAGCTTATCCAGATAAGGATAATCTTCTGAATACAGGTGAAAGATCATTGATTTCATTCCTGTCTGGTTTTATACTCTGATTATGGAAAAGTATATTTTATCGATTGATCAGGGAACCACCAGTTCCAGAGCCATGGTGTTTGATTTACATGGGCGGATAAAATCTGCTAGTCAGCAGGAGTTTGGTCAGATTTTTCCCCGGCCTGGTTGGGTGGAGCACGATCCCATGGAAATATGGACAAGCCAGCTGAGCAGCATCAAAGAGGCTTTGGCCGCGGCCGGTTTAAAGGCTGGAGAGGTTCAAGCCCTGGGTATTAGCAATCAGCGCGAGACCACAGTGCTTTGGGAACGCGATTCGGGAAAACCTGTTTACAATGCCATCGTCTGGCAATGCCGGCGTACAGCCGAGCTCTGCCGTGAATTAAAAAACGAGGGCCTGGAAGGCATGGTTAGGGAAAAAACAGGCCTTATCATCGATCCCTATTTTGCCGCTACCAAGCTGCTCTGGCTTTTTCGCGAATATCCTGACATAAAAAAAAGGTCGGAAAAGGGAGAAATCTGCTTTGGTACGGTAGATTCCTGGTTAATTTACATGCTCACAGGTGAGCACCTCACTGATGCATCTAACGCGAGCCGTACCTTGTTATTCAATATTCACACTGGAAAGTGGGATGAGGATATTCTTAAGGCCTTTCATATTCCTTTAGTAATTTTGCCTCGGGTTGTGCCTTCCTCCGGCTTAATGGCTTGTGTAAAAAAAGGGATTCTTGGTGCTGAGATTCCTGTGGCTGGCTGCGCCGGGGACCAGCAGGCAGCCCTTTTTGGACAAGGTTGTTTTAAACCGGGCGAGGCCAAGAATACCTATGGCACAGGCTGTTTTACCCTGATGAACACAGGAAAAAATCCGGTTCACTCTCAAAACGGCCTTCTCACAACAGTTGCCTGGGATTTGGGGCATGGGCTTGAATACGCCCTTGAAGGTTCGGTTTTTATGGCCGGCGCGGTGATACAGTGGCTTCGCGATAGTCTTGGAATTATCCGGCACGCGGCAGATAGTCATGAGGCGGCTTTATCTGTACCTGATACAGGAGGGGTTTATTTGGTCCCGGCTTTTGTTGGCTTGGGAGCGCCCCATTGGGACCCTGATGTTCGGGGAAGCCTTTTTGGTTTGACTCGGGGGTCCAGCAGCGCTCACATTATCCGCGCGGCTTTAGAGAGTATTGCTTATCAGTCCTATGATCTTCTGAAGGCCATGGAAAAGGATTCCGGTGAAATCATGCCCTTTCTGAAAGTGGATGGAGGAGCAACCGCCAACCGCTTTCTTATGCAGTTCCAGGCTGATATTTTGGGCATAGCTGTTCAAAAACCCGTTGTTGCCGAGACCACTGCTTTGGGAGCTGCTTATCTTGCTGGTTTGGGTATGGGGTTCTGGAATTGTAAAGAGGATATTCAAAAAAACTGGCAGCTTGATCATGAATATCAACCCAGGATGAGCCTCCGTGAAAGTGAGCAAAAACGTGTGGGGTGGGCTAAAGCTGTGGAGGCGTCAAAGGTTTTCAGGTATTAAGCCTGGTGTTTTTTTAGCTTGCTCTATTTCTTGAATAATGAAAATCACTCATCGGTTTCTTCGGCGAAAAAAATGGGGTAATCCCTGTTCGAATATTCAAGCGAACGGTTGGGTTCGCTTGCTTCAATGCTGTTTTTCAAGAAAGAGTATTTTTCAGCTAATTTGTTATCAATAAGAGCTGCCTGGTTAAAATATTTTTGGGCTGTGACAATGTCATTAATTTCATAGTAGCTTTGTGATAAATTAATCAATGTTTTACAAAATAATGAAGATGTTGTTATGTTTTGCCTTTCAAAAATTTGAATAACTTCCTTATAGTTATTAGCTGCTTGTTCATAATTTCCTTGTAAATAAAAGAGATTGGCGATATTGATTCTGGCTTTTATGAATTGAGGATCAATTGTAAGGGCTTTATCAAATGCTGATTTTCCTTTTTCATATTGATTGAATCTCGCGTAGCTGACACCTAATGTATTGTAGTCATTTTTATTATGAGTTTTCATCGCCATGGCTTCATGGTATTTTATTATTTCATCAATGATTTGGTTCTGATACTTGCTGAAGTTTGCCAGGATATTATCCCGATTTCCATATTGAAGACCCAGGTCTGTTTCGCGTAAACCAACAGGTCTGTAAATTTGCTGGGCTGTTTTTGTTTCATAGAATCCCCTATCCAGGGGGGTGTTGTTATAGCTTCGGTATTCTTCAATACCGTTTCGCCAGGCGCTGAGGAAATCCTTTTTACCTAGGAGTGTGATTTCTATAGGTATCCATAATTCGCCATTTTGGCTGATTGTCATGTTTTGTGAAGGGTGGATTTTGGAGAAAAAGCTGGATTCGATTTTAGTATTGATGGCTATGAAAATATGCCCTGGAATGGTAATGAGAGCTGTTTCAACGCCCTGGCTTTCCATGAGGCTGCAGAATAACACGCTTAAGTCATCACAGTCGCCAGTGAGTCGCTTTAATGTTTCTCTGGGCAGGTTGATGGAATCGACGGCCATTTCGTTTCCTTGAACTTCCATGAAAGGCGAAATAGGATCTGCTTGGTAAATCAGTCCGATTTCCCATAAGCTGTAATAGACCTCAATAGCTAATTGAAGGGCCTGGTTAAGACCTGGGTTTTCTTTAGGTAGGCAAATTTTTCTGATATAACTTGAATAATTTCTTAACGCGCTATCTGCTGGTGTAATATAGGCAGAGGCCTTTCTGTCGTCGTTCCAGATAACACTGGTTTTATCGTAGAGATCATAGTTCACAGTTTGTTTTTGCTGTACCGTGCGTCCTTTATATTCAAAAGTAACAATGATTTCACCTGTCAGCGGAGTAATGCCTTCGGTAGTAAATACTTGTTGATTATATAAACCGAAAAGATCAATATCTACTTTTTCCTGGGGTAAAATTTTTTCGATTCGAATGGAAGGGGTCGGTGCATCCATATAACCAGCCTGAAAAAATGCAACCTGAACATGGCTGATAGCCTGAGACTCGCTGTTGCTTATTGTGATGGAGGTGATGGGATTGCGGGCGTAATAGCTTTGCATGGCAGCAAAAACCGGAGGAAAACTTAATTTTTCGAATAAAATGCTTCTGATTAGGCTGTTGAGTGAATCGGGATCATCGCCAAAGCGGAATTGTCCTGAAAAACCCAATCCTATGAGAAAACCATTAAAGTCACTTAAGGGGCCTAGGCTATGGAGATATTTTACATTGGGGTAAATGTCGATCGTAAAATTAAATGAAGGCACCAGGGAGATTCGTAAACCCGCCTGTCCGCTTAAATTAGGAGAACCGAGTGTTCCATAATCACTAATAAGGTGGGGGAAATAGGATTGGGAAAAACCGGCGCATAGCTCCAGGCCTAATTCAAAGTTTTTCGCGAATCGATTGGCGAAGATCAGACCTGCCGAGCCAAAAATGTGTGAGTGGTCAAATCTCTCCGGCAATTGAGGGTCCCGGCTGTCAAAGAAAATTATTCCTCCGCCAATAACCGGTTGGAGGACTGGAAAAAAGGGAAGACTATAGCGAAAATTTCCCGAAATCTGGTAGATATTCATTAATGTGGGATAATTGCTTAAGGGCGTGAGGGTCTGATATTCAACTGCGATTGAAAAGGGAAATTGATAATATTTATTAAGATCCAAGGCTGCTTCAGTTTCGGCGAACATGAATATATTGATAAAAATAATAAGCAGGGAAATTAAATATCGATTCATTTTTTTTCTCCTGATGGATTTCTGTTATATAAACTGTTTTAGTCTGTCAAATTTCCAGTAAGTTGATGACGAACAGCTTGTTACGATTATTTGTTACAAAGGCATAGTGGCCGGAAACACTGACACTGCTTATATCTCCTATTTCACTTACAGTAGAAATTATTTTGGCGGAATCAGGATCGCTGATATCAATAATTTTAAGGCCGCTTTTTCCTGAGGCAATATAGGCGTAAAAACCTGAAACATCAATTCCATTGGCGTAATCATCGAAACTTAATGTATCTATAACTTCAGGTGATTCGGGATTACGCAAACTGATTATTTGAAGCCCTTCATAATAATTGATCGCGTAGGCATAATCTCCCGAAATCACCATATCCCGAATTCCTATTGTTGATTCAACGGTTTTTCCAAGACAAAGTGAAAAGGGATTGCTTATATCGATCACTATCATGCCGTCAAATGAGTCCGCGACATAGGCATAATGATCTTTCAAGGCCACACTGAGCGCGCTGTTTGGCGTTTTTATGGATCTTAATATGTAAGCCGACTCTGGTTGGTTAATATCAATAATTTTTAATCCACCGTCTGCGTCAGCCAAATAAGCATAGGACCCGGATATTACTGTTTTCGTGGGATTTTTTATTTCATGATAATCGAGCAATTGTATCGATTTTGGAGATTCTTTTAGATCCATGTTTACGATTCTGAATTGACTAAACCTGTTGGCGATATAGGCCAGAGGTCCTGTAAACGCGATATGATGAGCTGAATATAAAATGTCAGAATTGATGGTATTTTCCTTGACTGTGGAATCCATATCGAATATTTGCATAATGGTAAAATCCTGAGATACATAAAGTCTGGAATTGTGTATTGTTGTGAATAATGCATTTCCCTTAATTTCGAATTCCTGTTCGATCGATGGGTAGTAGGGTTTACTCACATCGAATATCTGTAAACCTGCTCTGCCGCCGGCAATAAATACATGGGTATTGGAAACCGCTATGCCTTCTGCAACTCCATTTGTCTCAATGGAATCGACGACCACCGCTGATGATGGGTTTGAGATGTTGATAATCTGAAAGCCCCGATTATTTTCAGCGACATAGGCAAAATTATCTTTAACAACAATATCAAAGGCATAATCCAGAACGGGAATAGTGCTGATTTTGTTAGCCGATTCGGGATTTTGGATGTCGACAATGATTACACCTGAGCAAGCATCGGCAATATAGGCATAGTTTCCCTGGATGGCGATGTTATAACAATCCGAACTGGTTTCAATGCTATTGACAATTTTAGGTGAATCAGGATTTTTTATATCCATAATCAAAAGACCTGCTCTTTTACTAACAACATAGGCATAGGAACCTGACACAGCGACTTTATAGGGGGAACCTGGCAAATCGATTGGTTTTAGAATTGATGGGTCGAGGGGATTGCTGATATCAATCACTTGTAGTTTTCCGCAAAAATCGGCCACATAGGCATAAGAATCTGAAACTGCCACACCGTAGGCTGTTTCTATTGGCACTGAAGCGGCGATAAAGGCATTTTCCGGATCGTGAATATCGATAATTTGAAGACCGCCTAGATAGTTGGCCACATAGGCATATGAACCGGAAATGTCGATTTCAAAACAAGCCGAGGGCATGTTTATAGTTTGAATAAGCCGGGGTGATTGAATTTGGCTTATGTCAACAACATAGAATTGACTATTTTTGTCAGCTATATAAAGGTAAGATCCGACATGTTTGATATCCTGGAGAATGTTATCGACCTGATCACCAAAAGCCAGCATAGCCATGAATTGTGCTTTCGCGGGAAAGGGTGAGGCTTGGGTTCCTGTTGCATGACTTGTAATGCAGCCTTCAAGAGCCGGTTTGATTTTATAATAATACCACTGATTGTTTTTAACATTTGTTTCAATAAAGCGGGTCCCCTTGATTGGCCCTGATAGATTGATGTATGGTCCTTCCATATTGTAGGCCCGCCAAACTTCGAATTCATCGGTTCCCGCGATGGCATTCCATTCAATTGTTATTTGCTGATATTCTCCTCTTGCATGGGGTGTAAGGTTTTGAGGCGACAGGGGAATTACCTTTAGATAATCTGAGCTGCTTTCTGTAAAACCATTTTTGGGCTTGGTTTTTAATTGGAAAATATAGGCATAACCGTTTTTTAGATTGTTGAGGGTTAGAGGTGAGGTTATATCATGAAGTACGTTTCCGTTTAATTCACCTGGAAGACTTCTGTTGGTGGTATAGTAAAGGGTGTAAGTCTCAGTGCCCGGAAGATCTTCCCAACTTAATGTTATTTGTTGGTTTCCCGATTTTGCCGCAAAGGAAGGTATGCCGTTTTTTTCTATTTTGTAAAGTGAAATGGTATTTTCTTTTCTGTTATTATTCCAGTCATATGCCCATATCTTGATAGTGAATCGTGGGCCTAAAGTAATTGTTTCAAAAAGAAATAGAAAAGATCCGTCTCGCTCCGGTACGGTTTCACCCTGGATGTTAAAACCAGGTACCTCATAGCCGATTTTGATTACCTTGCCAGCCTGGCTGTTGGAGCCAGAATCTCTGACTCGCCCCTTTATTTCAACAATGTTGGCGCAAGGAAAATTTTCACTGGGACTAAAAATTTCTATAACAGGAGGGACATTATCATGGATATTTAAAATCATTTCAGAGTTGATTGAAATAGGACAAGCTGTTATTGTAAAAAAGGCAATTCCTATAATCAAAACGGATAAATTAGATAATTTCATTTTGATTCTCCCATTGGCCCCATATAAATTTTTTAAGTGAATTCATGTAAATCATATGGGCTTGCTGTTTTTTTTAAATGTATTTAGCCGGTCTATTTGGCTTTTGGTCATAAATACTTCGCGTTTATTGTTCATTGGTATTCACTATATAAGTGAATGCCCATTGGTATTCACTTTATACGTGAATGCTCATTGGCATTCACTTTGTACCTGCCTTCTGACTGAAAACAATCCGGTAGAAAAGGCTCTGAGATTATTCTATCCAAATGACATTATCCTTTGTTTCTCTTCTCACATCACCTGCAATGGGAAGGGGCTTTTCCGCGGAATCGGTAAAATAGTTTTTGTCAAGCTCAAGGTTGTTTAAGCTGCTTAGAATATTTCCTTTTGTTCGATTTATCTTGTTGGTATCAGGTGTTTTTTGTTCCAGAAGGGTATAATAGCTTTTAGTCATGCTTTCTATTTCATAAAGTCGATGACTAGAAGCAATAACATAGAATTTTTTTATTCGGCTGTCAGGTGTAAGGTTAAACCAGGAGTTTTCTCCTGGAAGGATGAAATGATTATTATCCGAATTACGGGATGAAAACTGGAAAAAATCAGCAGGAAAAATGTGTTTGAGTGTATCTTTGGAATCATAAAGATAAATATAAAGAAAAACCTCTTGTTTTAGCAAAATTTCCAATTGATATTTCATGGTCGAATCTATCTGAAAAAATTCTTCGTAATTTATGGTTTTGATATTCCCTGAAGAATCCTTTGTATAAATCGACCACTCAAAAGAATTCTCAAGACCAGATTTTTCTGTTGAATCTTCAAGTGGATGAAGCGAGAATTGCATGAGCAGAAATATTGACGATACAGTTAACAATAATATTTCTTTCATATTTTTCCCTTTTTCGAAAACATTTTTATTTAAGAGCGTCTCTTATAGCCCGGCTATAACAAAGCCGTAAAACTCTATAAACAAGCTTTTATGACGATTCTTATAAAATAGTGCCATGGCCATTCACAAAGCTTTGTTTGTGTTAAACTTTATTTGTTTTCAGGCCACAAAACAAATTTTCACTATGCACCCTTTTAACCGGGTCATAAATGTTTCACAATCATCTCTGTAACACGAAGCTTGCGCGAGCAAAAAATTGTATTGCTCCTACTCTTTATATAGGGCCCAAGTTGTTTCAGTCTGTCATATATAGAGTAAGTTTTTCTTTATTAAACTTGCGCAGCCAGTTCTTTTATCTGGGCAACAAGAAAAATAAACCTATTTATAAAATTCATTTTCACTGCTGTCAAACTTCACCATAAGCTACAATAAATTGGTTATATAGTCAAAGTATTAATAATGCATATTTGATTTTTGTTATATAGGATAAATGACATATTTTAAAGATTTTGTAAAACTGAAGTTTTCCAAGAATCATAAAAATTGTGAATAAGTTATCTTAATGCCGGATAATCGGTTATTATTATACAGTTGGCTCCTAATGGTTAATGTTAGGACTCTTGCAATGAGCTCCTTGATTTTTCGTTTTTTTAACATCGCAAGACAGGCTGATTTTATAAGCCTTTATTAATTATATATTCGTGTCATTAAGGGCTTTTAGGAATCTTTTATAACAGCCTTTAGGAAAGCGAGCATAACGAAGAACTCCCGAGATCTGGACACGGGAAAGAATCTTGGATTTTTAGTATTGAAAGGCTTTGATCATAATTATAAAATGCTCCATGCTTGGAATAAAAATAAATACTTCAAAAACCTTAATATCCAGAAAATCGCTTACGCTTTTGCTTATTATCCTGAGTTGTTTTTTTTTGACTTTTCTATTAGCTCCTTTTTTTGAGTCTGTGAATATCCGATTAAATGACCAGTTTTTTAAGCTTCGCTACGCGATTAAGGGAAAAGAAAGAGCTTATCCAGGTATTCTCCAGGTAAATATCAATGATTCGGCGGTTCAAAATCTGGATTTGTCTCTTTGGGACCGGAATATCTTTGGGCGCCTTATCGGTGTTCTAGACAAGGCTGGAGCCAGAGCGATTGCCCTTGATATGGTTTTTCAGGAAAAAAGTCTTTTCCCTGAAGACTCACACCTGGTTGATGCCAGTTGTCGTTCCGGGAAGGTTTATTTTCCTGTGGTTGTTAATGTGAATCGATTTACTAAAACAGAAATTCCCATAACTAATGTGAATAATCATTTACTGACTTTTTTAAAACCAAAACTCTACTGGCAGAGTGAAAAAATGAACAAGATATCTTTGCCAAAGGCCTCGGTGATGTTTGCTTGTTTTCAGGATTTGATTCAATGCAGCCGCGGTTTGGGGCATATTAATAATCTGCCTGATGAGGATGGAATTAACCGGCGTTTTCCTCTTTTTTTTATGTCTGACGATGAAAATATGTTCATTCCTTCTTTGGCGCTGCGATTGGTTTGTGATTATCTTGACATAAGTGAAGATGATATTGAAATTAATTTGGGACAGAGCTTGCTATTAAAAGGGGCTTTGTTTCCTGAAGGTTATGTGGAAGATATTTCCATTCCGCTGGATAAAAAAGGACAGATAATTATCAATTGGCAAGGCCCCTGGGATGATTCTTTTGCTCATTTATCGCTTGAGAAACTTCTTGCAGCTGAAAATGATCCAAAGCTTATGGGTCAATTGAAAAATCTGATTGGCGATGCCATTGTGCTGATTTCCGACGTGTCTACCAGAAACAAGGATCACGGGCCAGGTGTTTTTGAAAGGATTTATCCCTTAAGCGGGATCCACATGAATGTTATGAATTCCATTCTTTCACGAAATTTTATAGTTGAACCGGGATTCATGGATAAAGTCTTTATTATGATTTTTTTGGCTGTTGTTATGTTTGTTTTTTCCTTGCGCGTGAAAAGTCTGGGTTTACTCTTTGCCTGGGCGTGTTTGTTTATTTTGTTTTATACTATAAATTTTCTTATTTTTATGTTCTTTTCTCGTCTGGCTTTTATCGCGGCTCCTTCAGCAGGGCTTTTGTTGGCTTTTATTAGTGTTAATGCCTATGGTTTTTTTATCACCGAAAGTGAAAAAATGAAGTTGAGAGCACAAACCGAGCTGGAGGTTTTTAGGCGGGAATTCATGAGCACAATCGCCCATGAGATAAAAACACCCTTGTCCCTGATTCTGGGGCCTCTTGATCAGATGAGCAGCTATCTGAATAACATGGATGATAAACAGATAAACGCGATGGCAATGGTCAAGCGGAATTCCTATAAGCTTTTGTATTTGGTGAACCAATTTCTCCATGTTTCCAAAATAGAGGCTCGAAAAATTTCTCTCAAAACACAGAAAGAGGATTTTGTCGATTTTTTGAAGCAGAAAGTCTACAATTTCGGTTATCTCTTTAATCAGAAAACCATAAAAACACTATTTAATGATAACGGAACGGCCAAGGCGGAACTTTATCTTGATATGGAAAAAATCGATATTGTTTTTAATAATCTGTTTTTAAACGCCTATAAATATATTCCTCACAACGGATGTTTAAGTGTTACCTTATCTTCGATTTTACCTTCTGACTGGAATGATGAGGTAAAAGCGCTAAAGGGGACGGAGGTGATTAATGTGTTAATTCAGGATAACGGCCCTGGTATTCCTGAGGATCAACAAAAAACCATTTTCGATAAATACCAAAGAGGCAATAAGCTCTCTGTTGATGGTACGGGTATTGGACTTTATATTGCTAAAAAATATGTCGAGCTTCATCATGGTTGCATTTTTTTGAAGAGTCAAAAAAACAAGGGTGCTCGGTTTTTGATCCAACTTCCTTGTGGGCGGAGTCATCTTGAAGACAGCGATATTCAGGATGGAAAAAAATCAAAAAGTAATTTTAAGCAAGATCTGGATTTTCGGCGGCTTTTAGAAAATTATTCCCGGGATTCTGAAAATAACCTGGAAATCAAAAATAGTCCTGTTAAGCTCCATAAACCCATAGAGGCCATTGAATCTAAAGCAAGTATTCTTATAGCGGAGGATGACCCTGATATGAGGGCTTTTATAAAGTCTGTTCTTGAACCTTTCTATTTGGTCTATGAAGCTGTTGACGGAAAAGATGCTTTTGCTAAAACTAAAAAAATAAAGCCAGATTTGATATTAAGTGACCTTCGGATGCCCGAGCTTGATGGGTACGAATTTTTAAAAAAATTGAAAAAAGAAAAAGTAACCCGAAATATTCCATTTGTCTTGTTAAGCGTTACCGATTTTGAGGAGTTTCAGAATGATTTTGAAAATCAAAATCAGAATTCTGTAGAATCGGTGACACCAGATGAATATTTATCCAAACCTTTTTCTTCTAAAATTCTTTTATCACGAGTTAATAATATTCTAACCTTAACTAATCAGACAAAAGATATCAAAATAATTGAAGCAACTACGACACTTAAAAATCCTGATCTTTTTTCTGAAATCATCACAGCCAATATTAAAATGAAAATGCTTTTTAAGGAGATAGAAGCTCTCGCTCCTACCAAGGCTCCTGTTTTGATAACAGGAGAAACGGGAACAGGCAAGGAATTGATTGCTGCATTGGTTCACAAGCTGAGCGGCCAGGAAGGCAATTTTCGGGCCATTAATATTGCCGCTGAAAATCCTGAGTTGATTTCCGACAAACTTTTCGGACACGAGAAAGGGGCCTTTACCGGCGCTGAGAAGGAAAGAGACGGAATTTTAAGCGAAGCTAAAGGTGGTTCTGTTTTTCTCGATGAAATTGGCGACATGAGTTACGATACCCAAGTTAAACTGTTACGCGTGATAGACCCTGGTTATTATCAGAAGTTGGGGTCAGCCAGAGAAATAAAATGCGAGGCAAGGATAATCGCGGCGACTAACCGTCCGCTGTTGAAAAGAATGGAAGAGAATAAATTCCATCAGGATTTGTATAACCGCTTTTTGATTAAAATTCATGTTCCTCCTTTAAGAGAACGCCGTGATGATTTACCTTTATTGTTTTATCATTTTTTTCAAATGGCAGCTGATGATTTTAAAATGGGAGTTCCTACTGTGAGTCATGATTTTATAAGTCTTTTTAAAAACTACAGTTTTCCCAATAACATCAGGGATATAAAAAGTATGGTATGGGAAGCCTTTTCCAAATACGATTCCGCCAAAGGAATATTGTTCGATACTTTTAAGGATTATATGCTAAAGAATCCAGGTTATTCGGAAGACCATAACGCGCTGGAGTATGGAAAAGTAAAAACCATTAATTTTTCGGGTGGTTTTTTTACTCTTGATGAAGTTCAAGACCTTTATATTCAGGAAGTTTATAGAAAAACCAATCATAATGTCGCGGCCACCGCGCAAATTTTGGGCAGGGAGCAATCGGTTATATACAAGCGGCTGAAAAACATAAAGTGATTTTTTATCCCTGTGCACCGGTTTTTTCGAAGTTTTGGCTTTTCTTTTATTATTCACTAGCTGAATCTCCTGTCTTCACTTTTTTCAAGCTATCACGCGATGATAATGTCAGGATCGAAACTTAGCCAAAAGCCCTTTTAATTTCAAAATATTTTATCCTTCAATAGCTGGCTGAGTTGCTATTTTTTTATTTTTTTTTTATATTCCTTTATCATGAATTCAACAGGAGGAGGCTTCCAATGGAATGGAAAGCAAGTCACATTTTAGTAAAAGAATATGATATGGCAAGAAAGATCCTGCAGGAGATAAAACAGGGCGCGCGTTTTGAAGAAATGGCGCGGCGCTATTCAACCTGCCCCAGTAAATCTTCAGGAGGTGATTTGGGATGGTTTGGCCCAGGAAAAATGGTCAAGGAATTTGAAGATGCCTGCCGTAAAACCGGCGCTGGGTCAATCACCGATCCTGTGCGCACTCAGTTTGGTTATCATATCATCAAGGTTACTGGTAAAAAATAGGGCCAGTTCTGAAAATAGTTTTTTTATTTGTTCAGCAAACAGGTGTGGCCGTGTTAAAAGCGTTAGGAATTGGAGCCATGGTGTACCATTTTTTCAAAAATGGTACACCAAAGCGTTTTCCTCTGGATAATTTCCAGACAGGTTGCATGTGCGAGCAATAAATACGAAGTATTTATGACCAGCACGAA
>JAFGWI010000304.1 GCA_016937215.1 Spirochaetales bacterium
CGCGAATGCAACCAAAGGATTTCGAAGCGAAGCGGAGTTATGGAAAGCCTGGTCTGCTGTAATGAAATGAAAGCAGGAAACGTCCAAAGTAACAACCAGCTAAAGAAATACCTTTTTTTTAATCATGCCTTTAGGTCTATTTAATAGACAATACAATTATTCCAGTATATATTGTATTGTGATTAATCGATTATGAATTCAAGAAAACACAATCATTATTCGCAAATATTTATTAAAGTAAGGAGAATTAAATGAAAAAAACAAATCAATTTTCGAAGCTAGGTTTTCTGGTCTTGCTGCTGCTTTTTTCTACAACCCTAATGTTTGCCGCGGTCTGCGGTGATGTGAATTCCGATGGAAAAGTCACTATCGTTGATGCATTGTTAACCGCTCAAAGATATGTTGGAATCAAGGCTCCTGTATTTGACGAGTCAGTAGCTGATGTGAATGGAGACAGCGTCATAAATATTGTTGACGCGCTTTTGATGGCTAAATTTTATGTGGGCCTTGAAAAGGAATTAACCGGCTGTAAATCCGGCGAAGCCAATCTGGTTCCAGCACAATTTAAAGGCCCTTCTTCTTCAACACCAGGTGGTATCGTTGGAGCCGATTTGTCGCTGAATGTGATGAATAAAGGCGCAGGGGCTGCTGTGAACTCTGTTGGTTATATTTTTGTGGGTTTTTATCTTTCCAAAAACAATACTTGGGACAGTTCCGATACCCTTCTTACAGGAGGGCGTGAATCAGTTGCAACACCCTTTGCTCCAGGAGAGACAAAGGCTGTTACCATTTTAGATGGAATGACCATACCTTCGGGAACAGCTCCGGGCAATTATTATTTGCTGGCTGTTGTTGATGAACAGAAAAGTGTTTCTGAAAGCAATGAAAACGACAATGTTTTGGCATTGCCAATCACCATAGCCGGTAACGCCAAAATCATCATCTTTGACGCGGGTGGAAAGACCGGCGCATTGGGAGGCCGAAGCGGCGCTGATTTATTGTGCAGCACTTACGTGGGCATGCAGTCTTGGCTGGCAGGAAAAAAAACCAGGGCGTTGATTTCTGTTGATGCCTCTGATGAAATCCGTGACATGCCTTCAAAATACGGCGTTCCTACCAACTTGCCCATCGTGAGTGTGAGTGGTAAAAAAATTGCTGACAACTGGGCAGATCTGCTCGACGGCTCCATCGGCATGACCCTTCAGGACGCTGAAATCCTGAGTTACCAGTTCTGGTATAGCGGAAGCAATGCCGATGGTTCTCTGAACGAGTGTAACTGCACCAACTGGACCAGCGCCAATGGTTATCTCGACGGCCGATACGGCCGCTGGCTTTATACTGATGCCAACTGGATCAGTCTTGGAAACGCGACTTGCGGAGCCAATACCTATCACATTTTGGGTTTAGCCTGGGAGTAAGCAGGTTTATTCATTTATCATTCTTTGGCGGGGCTTTCGTGCCCCGCTTTTGTTTCAGGCTTGTAAATGGGCTTGTTCCACGACCTTAGATGGTATGCCTATGGAAACACTTGACCTTAGCGGGGGCTTCTGTTCTGGCTATTTTCCTCACTTTTAAGTTCTCTTTTTCCGATGTAATAATTAAAGATGCTTACAGGAAAGCCCGAAACATGATTTTTCCGACACTTGAATTTGCAGTGTTTTTTCTCTTTCTTTTTTTGCTCTACTGGCAAATAGATCATAGCTCCAGATGGCGGAACTGGTTATTAATTCTGGCCAGTTTTGTGTTTTACGCTGCCTGGGATTACCGCTTTGTGCCCCTTTTGTTCCTTTCCTGTTTGGCCAACTGGGTCGTGGGCTATTTTTTGGGTAAAACCGAAGTAAAGGCCTATAAAATCACATTATTGGTGCTGGGGCTTTTCTTTAATCTGGAAGTGCTTTTTTCCTTTAAATACATGGGCTTTTTTCTGTCCACTCTGAACAATCTGGGCGGCTTTCTGGGAATCAGTTTCAAGCTTCCTGTGGTGAATCTGATTCTTCCTGTGGGAATCTCCTTTTTCACTTTTCAGGGCATGAGCTATGTGATTGATATTTATCGTGGCGAAGTAAAGGCTTCGCGTCAATTCAGCGATATTCTGCTTTATATCAGCTTCTTTCCACAACTAGTGGCCGGTCCCATTGTGAGGGCGGGTTTGTTTTTGCCTCAAATTCAGCAGAAAAAGAGGGTCAATGAAATCGCCGCCACCCACGCTCTTGTCCGGATTTTCGGCGGTTTAATCAAGAAGACCTTTATTGCCCATTACCTTTCGGTGCTCCTGGTGGATCCAGTTTTTGCCTCGCCCCTCTCCTTTACCAGCCTCGATGCCTTACTGGCTTTGTACGGCTATGCCCTTCAAATCTATTGCGATTTTTCCGCTTATTCCGATATGGCTCTGGGGCTGGCCGCTCTTTTGGGCTTTGAATTTCCCGAGAATTTTAACCGTCCCTATCTGGCCCAAAGCCTCAGGGAGTTCTGGCGTCGCTGGCATATCTCCTTATCCACCTGGCTGCGTGATTATTTGTACATCCCTTTAGGTGGCTCCCGCAAGGGAAAGACACGCGCGAAAATCAATCTGCTCATCACCATGTTCTTAGGCGGAATATGGCATGGGCCGAATCTTAAATATCTGATCTGGGGTTTTCTTCACGGGGCTGCCCTTGTTTTTGAGCGCTGGCTGGGAGAACGAAAGAAGCATGAACCGCCTCCAAACAGAATGCCAGTGAAAAACATGATTTTTTCTATTCTTAAAGGGTTAGCGATTTTTCACTTTGTGTGCCTGCTCTGGATTTTTTTCCGCGCCGAAGAACTTTCCATAGTTGGTGAATATTTAAGAGCCTTGGCTGCGGGTACATTTTTTCAAACCCAGGTACCTCTTTTGCTTTTTATCATTATGGCCATGACTTTTTTGGCCCACTTTGTTCCTGCGCCTTGGTGCCATAAAGCGGAGGGCTTTGTGAGCCGCATGCCGATTCTTGTTCAGGGTATTTTAGCTGTTATCATGATGCTACTTTTAGGGGTGGTCCTTCCTGAAGGGGTGGCGCCCTTTATCTACTATCAGTTTTAGGTGTTTATGGAAAAACAAAATAACAAGGATTTTTACAAAAAACAAAGCCTCAGACAAAGCCTGGTACTGGTATTATTGATTGTTGCGCTCCTTGTTTTTGTTTTATCACCCCTTTTGGTGAAGTGGGTGAATGATTTGAAAGACAGCCATGCCAAGCAAATCGTTCACAGCCTGGTAGACCCCATCGATGAGGCTTCTGAAAAGCTCTATCTTTCATGGCCCCTTAAAAATCTGCGCGGTAAATTCAGGAGCTTCTTTTTAAATGACTTTTCCGGTCCTGAAGGTGATTTTGATCGTATGGAGATCGCTCATCTGCCTGTAGGCGAAATGCCGCTTTATATTCGCGATGATGTGTTTTCATCGGCCTATCCCTTGCGAATCTTGCTCTTGGGTGATTCCATGATGAAGGGGAGTGTGGCCGCTCTTTTTCGCCGGGAATCCAGCGGCTATGATTATTTTGAAGTCTCGGAATTATCAAAAATATCCTCGGGTTTGAGCCGTCCGGATTTTTTTAACTGGCCCATTGAAGTGGAAAAGCTACTTAGCCTGCGTCAGTTTGATTTAGCTGTCATTATGCTGGGAATGAACGATGCTCAATCAGTGGAATCAACAGGCCGTTATTACACTTTTGGCAGTGATAAATGGGTTGAAATCTATACTTCCCGTGTCGATGACCTGGTTAAACTTCTTGCACTCAGTACAGGCCAAGTGTACTGGATACAACTTCCGCCTATGAGAAATAAAGTGTTTAATGACAGGATGGAGCTCATAAATCTGATTACGGAAAATTATTTTGCCTCTTTGAAACAAGGGCGTTATATTTATACCCATGATATTCTTGGTAAGGAGGGAAAGTACGATGATTTTCTTGAAGTTCAGGGGAATTATCTGCGTGTCAGAAACAGCGATGGAATGCATCTGAGTTTTGAGGGCGCCAGGATTGTGGTGAAGCGTTTAATTGAAGGCATTCACGATGATTTTTCCTTTGAAGTGCCCTTGAAAAATCTGGAAAACTGATTTTTTCTGTTTCGTAATTCCTGAATGTGCCTTGAGGGTGAGACAGATATAGGGCAGACCCGACTGCCGCACAGCTCCATGAATTTCAATTCTGTGAAGCGGTGGGCTACAGAGCCATATTTCAAAGCGGCTGTTATAAAATGAGTGGCAAGCGGTGGCATCAGGCACGCTGTAAGCCATGATGACTTTGGAGTTGATATTGGGTCCAAGATTTCGTATTTTGTGAGGGCTTAAGGGTCTGGTTTCGATACCGCTTTAGCGCGGCCCTCTACAAAAGCCGGGGCAAAATCCAGGTCTTCTTCGTCGATTGCCACAAAGAGGCCGCCATTGTTTTCCACTGCCTGGGGCGGCTCCGTCCCTAAATCGACGTCCTGTTGATTTGCCCTCCCTATTCGGTCGGGCCGGGACTCCGCATCGACTCCCCTGGGCTTTAAAAAATCCAAAAGGACAAAAAAAAAGAGGTAACCGTTTTCGATAACGGAAACCTCTATTCATCTCCTAGGGGAGTCGCCTTCCGAGTCCCGACATCCTGTCGGTCCTCGGAAGGCCGGCTTCTTCGCTGACGCAGCCATCCCTGGCTGCTTTTCCTCGCTAATCGCTCGGCGCTCATTCGCATCGACTCCCCTGGGCATTCAGTTTCCAAAAGGGCAAAAAAAAAGAGGTAACCGTTTTCGATAACGGAAACCTCTATTCATCTCCTAGGGGAGTCGAACCCCTGCTGCCGGGATGAAAACCCGGTGTCCTAACCACTAGACGAAGGAGACATGAAGCAGTGACAGTCACTGCGTAGATGAAATAAACCATTTTGACGAAAAATTGTCAATAGATTTTAAAAAAAAATAATTAATTTTCTTTGAGCATTTTTTTGAGTTCTTCCTTAGCCTGGTCCAGAACATCCTGATACTGTGAGTCAAACTGAGCCATATTCTGGCGGAAAAACTGGACAAATTCAGGGTCAGATTCAGGTTCCAGAGGCACGTCCCTGCCCAATTTCTGGCTTAAGGCACGGCGTTTTTGTTCCAGTTTAGGAGCATATTGCCTTTCGATGGCAGAGCGAAGCCCTTCTTTCTGTTCCGTATATTCCTTGAAAAAGCCGGCAAGCTGTTCAAAAATCATTTTGATTTTCGGGTTGCTGCCTAATACAGCTTTAAAGCCAGTGGTAAGATGTTTGAGCTTTTCATGGGCCCCAGGATCCTGAGGCAATACAATATGACTCATTAATGTTTCAAACATGCCTTCCTTGACCCATTGGACCTGATTCGGTTCAAATGCTTTCAGTTCCTTCTCCAGTTCTATTGAAGTATTTTCAAGAAACCTGGAAACAAGTTTTTTCCCTTCTGTGCGGTAATTATTGGCTTCCAGAATGGATTTGTCTGCTTGAATATTCTTGGTTTTCTCCAGCGCGATTTCCCAGGACGATTTGATCTCTCCCATAGTGTTTCCTCCGTATTTGCGTCAGTATCAATCTGATTACAATTATAGGTTCAGCATTTTCTTTCGGGCGTTACCTGCTTGCCCAGGGGCAGGGCAGGCCGGGCTTTCCGCCACTTCGGCTATCGCCTCCGAAGGTTTTTAGCTGGAAAATATCCAGCTAAAAACGCTTTGCTTTATCATTTTTGAAAAAATGATAAAGCATGTCTCCAATCCCTAACGCTTGAACGCAGAAAGCCATTAATTGCTGAGCAATAAAGAATATAGCACAATTTTCAGTGTGTAAAAAGCCCTTTTTGCGTTTTGGCTGAATCAAGAGACTTAAAAAACAGCTAGGTTCTATCGGGCTGAAAGGATTTGCCAATTATTTTTATTGACAAATAGCAGAAGTCATTATAATCTTTATTAAATTTTTTGTTTTGAACTTGGTTTTTTAGGATATTTTGTCATTATCTGTTTAAACTATATGATTTACTGTTCTATTTGCATCTGTTTAAAAACGCGTTACAAAGAGTCCGCCTGAGTTTACATTCAATTTCACCAGTAATTATGTCTTTTTCAAATATAGATATTAAAATTGGAAGTTGGGACCTCCTGTGTTTTTACGAGAAACTTCCCTATTTTTCGATAAACAATCGGAGTTAAGTTAACAGGGCTTATCTCTTTTGTTACAGGAAAGGTGATTTATGGTTCGGAAACAGGAATTTTCTTTTACACATCCCATAAACAATTTCTATTTCTTTCCAATCTGTCAATTAAAAACAGGGATCTATTATTGAAAGCCTACTCTGGCTTTTATATCCAATAATTAAGGAGGATAGGATGAAGAAAAAAGCAATATTTACCGTTATGGTGATTCTGATGCTTTTTGTAACGGCAATGGTTTTTATGGCCAGTTGTTCTGACAGCTCAAAAAAGGCCAGTCAATCTGAACAGCTTGTTAATTGGTGGCATATTGGAACAGCGGCCAATGACAGGGTCATGAACGAAAATTTTGCCAATGAATTCATGAAGGCAAATCCCAATGTAAAGATCGAGATTACTGTTCTGGAAAATGAGGCTTTTAAAACAAAGCTGACAACAGTGATGCAGTCAGGGAATCCGCCAGATGTTTTTCAGACCTGGGGCGGCGGTGTTTTGGCTCAGTATGCTGAAGCAGGTCTTGTAAAAGATATTACCAAATATGTTAAAGGGACAGAATGGGGCAATTCAATGGCTCCAGGCGTTTGGGAGGTTTATAGCTCAGGCGGAAAAGTTTATGCCGCGCCAAATGATGCCGGATGTATCACATTCTGGTATAACAAGGATCTACTGGCCAAGGTTGGATATACTGAATTCCCCTCTGATTGGGACGATTTTATTGCCATGGTTAAAAAACTCAAAACTGCCGGAATAATTCCAATTGCTCTGGGTGGCGGTGACAAATGGCCGGCAATGCATATGTGGTCCTATATTGCTCTTAGAATCGGTGGGCCACAGTTGTTCCAGGATACCTTTTCCGGAAAAAATACCCTGGGCTTTGAACATCCTGATTTTATCAAAGCAGGTGAAATGTTAGCTGAACTGACAGCTCTGAAGCCATTTCAGGATGGTTTTCTTGGCGCTACTTATAATGATGAAGCCGCTCTTGTGGGTAATGGTGAAGCGGCTATGGAATTAATGGGACAATGGGCCCCCAATGTTCAGAAAGATAATTCTTCAAGCAAAGAAGGTATTGGTGAGAAGCTTGCAGCAGCTCCTTTCCCATCAGTAAAGGGTGGAAAAGGCACGGTTACCGAGGTTATTGGCGGCGGCGGCGGGTTCGCGATCGGCAGCAATGCTTCAGAAGCGGCTGTTGATTTTGTAAAATTCCTTACCAATAAGGAAAATCAGATCACCATTGCCAAAACCAATGGCTCTCTGGTTACAACCAAAGGCGCTGAAGTCGGTATTAGTGATCCTAACGCAAAAATGGTCAAGGCTCTTGTGGATAAATGTACCTTTTTTCAGCTTTACCTTGATCAATTCCTGACACCAGCTGCCGGAGGTACGGTTAATGATTCTGTTCAGACTATTTTGGCAGGAACAGCTACTCCGGCTCAGGCTTGCGCGGCAATCCAAGCTGCATTTAGCAATAATTAATTAAACGAATAATTTCCATTCACTATAGGAAAGGTGGATTTTTTTCCATCTTTCCTCTTTGGTTTTTTATTGGCTTTGTTTCAGGGATTTTTTTTTTGATCCTGTTCGTGAAAATAATTTTAATTTCCTTTATAAGTGAGGTGTTCCTTGGCTAAACGACATGTATATAAGGGATTGGCTGGAAGAGCCAATTTTTGGACTATCGCTGTTCTTCTTGGCCCAGCATTAATTTTATTTACGACTTTTGTCATTATTCCGGTTTTTCAGGCAGCGGCATTTAGTTTGTACAAATGGAATGGCCTTGGGCCCATGAAAAACTTCCTCGGCCTGGCCAATTACCAGCAATTTTTTTCAGATCTGATCGTGCAAAAAGCCCTGAGCCATAACCTTATCATCGCTGTTATTTCACTTGCAGTGGAACTTCCATTGGCAATGGCTCTGGCGCTTATTGTAAGTAACAGCAAATTCAAGGGTGCTGTTTTTTTTCGTACTTTTTTCTTTCTTCCTTATATGCTTTCCGAGGTTATTACCGGTGTTCTCTGGCAGTTTATCTACCATCCCCAGTATGGTCTTATCACAACCCTTCACGGAATATTTTCGCCGGATTCCCCTGTTCCAACACTTTTGGGCGACCCCTCAACAGTCTTATGGGCCATTCTGGTGGTAATCATCTGGAAATATTTTGGTTTGCATATGACCATTTATATAGCAGGTTTACAAGCGATTCCCCAGGAGCAGATTGAAGCCGCCACCATTGACGGCGCTTCAAAAACCAGAATTTTCCTGTCGGTTATTTTGCCAGGTATGCGTACGGCTGTGCAATTGTCTGTTTTCTTTTCCGTACTCGGTTCAATACAGCTTTTTGATATTATCTGGGCCATGGGAAAAGGAGGGCCTGTTAATGCGAGTGAGACCATTGTGAGCTACATGTACAGGGTTGGTTTATCCCGATTCAACATCGGTTATGGAAGTACCATTGCTGTTTGTATTTTTGTTATTTGTCTCATCTTTAGTATCATTTATCAACGTTTACTGGTGAAGGAGGCCGAATAATCATGAAAACAATCTCTTCTGAGAACAGATTTTATAATACCATTCAATATATCTTTTGCGGCCTTGTATTCCTGATTATTGCTGTTCCGATTTATATATCGATTATGGGCGGCTTTAAAAGTGTTGGTCAGCTTCGCGCCCAGCCTGTTGCGTTGCCCGATCCCTTTGTATGGAGCCAGTATGGCGATATTCTTGTCGGCCAAATGGGTTCTTTTTGGCTCGAACTATTAAACAGCCTTTTAGTCGGAATTGGTACAGTAGCTGTGGTTGTGGTTGTGGGAACTTTTGCCGCCTATGCCCTGGCTCGCATCAGGTTCAAATTCAACAATGTCTTTTTTATCTATTTTTGGTTGGGGCTTCTGTTTCCACTGGCTGTCGCGATTCTGCCGCTTTATGTTCAGCTGCGAAGTTTAAATTTGCTGGATACCCATATTGGTGTGATTCTTCCCCAGGCAGCCTTCGGGCTTCCCATGATGATCATGCTGCTTCGAGGTTTTATCAAGCAAATCCCCCATGAACTGGAAGAAGCCGCGGCCATAGATGGTTATGACCGGTTTGGATTTCTCTTCACCATTGTTGTGCCCTTGTCAACGCCTATTTTGGCCACAGTCAGTGTGCTCACCCTTGTTACCAGCTGGAACAATTTTTTCACTCCTCTTTTAGTGCTGAATACCCAGAAAAAATTCACCCTGCCCATGGGTGTAATGGATTTTATGGGCGAACACGCGGCTGACTGGAACATGATTCTGGCCTTCCTGACTTTGGCCATGATTCCTGCCGTGGTGATTTATATTTTATGCCAGAAATACATTGTTGCTGGTTTAACAAGCGGTGCCATAAAGGGCTGATTTTGTCCGGCTCATTTTTTTTGGAGCTTGCCCCAGCTCTGAAAGAGCTCGGGCTGGGCCGGGCTTTACGCCACTTCGCTTTTGCTTCAAAGGTGTTTTGGGCTGGTCATAAAAGTCAAGCATTTATTGCTCGCCCATGAGCTTGTTGCACAACCTCGAAACACGAGGCTGTTGCGCTATATAGGGTGTATCATAAAAACTTCCACCCCCATATATAGTGTTGATACCGATAATCCTTCAGTCGCGCAACAGCCTCCCATGCTGCCTGCCTTAAAATATCAGGCAAATAACGCTTTATCCTGCCATTTTTGAAAAAATGGCAAGATATGGCTCCAATCCCTAACCCCATTATCGAGAATAAATATTTCTGCTGAACAAGTGCGGTTTATCAAGGCAAAGGCATGTTTGAAAGCCGGTGAACACTTTTTGCCCCGGTTAAGCGGTTATAGTTTGACCAGTTTTCTTTTTTATGGTTGACACTTATCCCCGGTATGGAGTATATTTTCAACATAATTGATTTTTTAAGGCGAACACTTATAGTCGCCTGCTTTTTCGCGATTGATTCCTACCTATATATCCCGATTCAAGCAAATGAAATTATTAACCCAACCTGTTGATCGGTATGAAATTTTTACAGGCAAAATAAGGAGACATATAAGTGTCATTCAATAAACTAGGATTAAATCCTGAGCTTTTAAAAGCATTAAACTCAAAGGGCTATAAAAGTCCGACCCCTATTCAAGAGCAAGCTATTCCAGCTGTGCTTTCTGGCAGGGATATTCGCGGTGCAGCCCAAACAGGCACCGGCAAGACAGCTGCTTTCACGCTGCCAATTCTTCAGATACTCAGTGAGCAAAAATACAGATCCAAACAGCCTCGTGTTTTAATATTAAGCCCCACAAGAGAGCTTGCCGCCCAAATCGGTGACAATCTGGATATATATGGAAAAAATCTTCCTTTTCGTTCTACCACTGTTTTTGGGGGCGTTAACATCAATCCTCAGAAAAGTGACTTACGAAGAGGAGTGGATATTGTTATCGCCACACCCGGAAGGCTGCTGGATCACGCGGGCCAGGGCAGTATTAATTTGTCACAGGTTCAGATTCTGGTACTTGATGAAGCCGACCGCATGCTGGACATGGGTTTTATCAACGATATCAAAAGAGTCATCAAGTACTTGCCCCGAAAGAGGCAGAATCTGCTTTTTTCCGCCACCTATTCCGATAAAATCAAGGAACTTTCTCAGGAAATCCTGATTAATCCTATGGAAATTGAAGTGGCTGCCCGAAATACAGCTGCCGAAAGCATCGAGCAGATTGTTCACCCTGTTGAGCAAAATAAAAAACGTGACCTTCTGGTCCAGCTGATCATGGAAAAGTCTGTTTTTCAGGCTCTTGTTTTCACTCGAACCAAATACGGGGCTGACAAGCTGGCCAAATTTTTGAATCAAAGTGGCATTAAATCGTCGGCTATTCATGGTAATAAAACACAGGCCGCGCGAACCAAAACTTTATCTGATTTTAAAAAAGCCAAGCTTCAAATTCTTGTGGCTACTGATATTGCCTCAAGAGGGCTGGATATTAATCAGCTGCCCTATGTTATCAATTTTGATTTACCAGAAGTGCCCGAAGATTATGTACACCGCATTGGCAGAACCGGGCGGGCCGACGCGCAGGGTATTGCCTTGTCTTTTGTAACAGGAAGCGACAGGCATTTATTGAAAGC
The DNA here is from genome assembly GCA_016937215.1 of Spirochaetales bacterium. Lineage (GTDB taxonomy): Bacteria > Spirochaetota > Spirochaetia > SZUA-6 > JAFGRV01 > JAFGWI01. Next base: position 11,257 of record JAFGWI010000304.1, read on the forward strand.
CATTGAAAAGCTGCTGAATAAAAGGCTTGATCTTGTGAAAATTGACGGATTTGCCATGGGTCCTGAAGAAGCCCCTCAAAAGCGGCAAAACCTTCCCCGTCAAAATCGTCGCTTTAACCAAGGTTTTACCAAAAATATCGGTCAAAAGCAGCAAAGGCGATGGGGTAGTAAACCAAGAGCTGTTTTGGTGGAATCCTTTTAACCGGATTTTTTTTATGAATTGATTTACGCCCCCTCTTTTCGAAGCAGGGGGCTTTTTTTATTAATTCTCAAAATTTTCGATTTATTTTATATCAAAAAGCCCGGCCTTTGGACCGGGCTGCAATTATTGGGTTCGATTATTTGGGTGGTTCCTGGCCAAAAACCAGTTTTCCATTCTCATAAACCGGAATGTAGGGAGTCATGCCGAAAAAGGTTTTGGCATTATAATCAGGTTTTGTTTCGATTTCCTGGGCAGACCAGTCATTGGCCGAGTTCCAGACATTCAGAGGATGAATCAGGTTGAACTGGCAATCCTTTTCAGATTCTTCCCAGCCGCCGGGATAAATCAAAGTGCCTGAAAAATCAATCTCAAAATAATAGATATTGCCAGACCACTTGTGCGGCCCGGTAACAACGGCCCCGTCTTCTACCTGAACAGCTGCACTGAGATCGTTGGCGCCAAAACCAGCCTCGACAATCTCGCTGATGTCAATAAAATAGCGGGCCGAAAGGGTGTCGATCACCCGTGCCGGCCAGGCAGTCCGGTTGTCCATCTGGAGGTGAATATTGGCCTGGGGCGCGTATTCGCCGGTTAAAAAACCACGGACAAAAAGTTCCGGCAGCCTGTCATTTATGGGCCGGAAATCTTCGGTGCGGGGAAAGCCAGGAATGGGCACGCCGCCGTAAAGGGAATACATTCTGGCCATGCAGCCTGTGAAAGCGGCATTGTAGTCATCGGCTACTTCGTTCATGGTATAGTCGGTAATGTCATCGTTATGAAAATCCTTGTTGTCCGGGCCGCCCACCAGAGCGCCGTATAGGGTGTGACGGTGATAGGCCGGAGTATCCAGCTGGCTCAGCCATGAGCCGTGGGCTGCCTTGTGGTGGGGGTGTTGAGGCGGATTTTTCCCGAAACCAACAACATAGCTCATGTCATTGGGGTTGTCGCCCAGAATATAATTCATCTGACCAATGGCAAAATCGCGGTAAGCTTCTTTTTTAGCAGCTGTTCCAACAGGAATTTCTGCCCAGACAAAGGCCAGGAAGGCTGCTCCTGAGGCATAGCGCAGGGACCCCCAGGTGTCTTTCCAGGCCAGGCCGCCGGGGGTATAAACCACGCCGCCGCCGGGCAGCCAGAAATTCAGACTGGTTTCGATGCCCTGGACGTAAAGCGGGTCTTCGGTAATCTGGGCGAGTTTCAAGACAACACCGTAGGACACATCGTCCCAGCAAAGGGTGTGTAAACCGCCTATCATGCCAGACCCGCCTATGGTTGTTTTGGCGTTTTCAAGATATTTTTCCTCGCTGGTTTTTAAATAAAGCCATATGGCAGCCCAGCCAATATCATCAAGATAGGAGCCTGAAGGATAATAGCCTTTAATAGGATAAAAGCCGCGGTAGGTATCGGCAAACTTGTGAAGATCCCGGGCATGGGATAAACATAAATCCGCGTAGGCTGGGTCTGTTTTTTCAAATATGATCGATGCAATCGCCAAAGCAGCTGCTGCCTGACCCGCGGCATCAGAACCTGGCCGGCTTGGGTTTACCACAGATGAGCTTCGGTCGGTTGTCAAATGAATGACCTCCGGCGGGCCCCAGAACCCGTGGTCTGAATCACCAAGGCCGCATTGAAAATAGTAGGTATCGGGTTCAGGGTGGCATTTGATAAGGTAATCGGTGGTCCACTTGATTTCATCGAGAATGATATCCAGCTGCCCGGCAGATTCAAAGGCCTCGCGATATTCATAAACCGCCCAACCCAGCTGAGCCGCGGAAAAAGCCATGGGAAGATTGAATTTGACATGGTCGCCCGCGTCATACCAGCCGCCGGTAAGGTCCAGACCAACATCCTGACCATCGGTCATGCCAGAATCGCCGCGCCAGATCAGGGGATAATCATGGGGCAGGTCTCCCGAGCGCTGGGCCTTGTAAAAAAAGATGGCCTTTTGAAGGGCTTCACCATAGTTGTAGGGGCCTGTTTCTGGAACAGCTGTTTGAGATGGCGGGCTGGGTGTCGGTGTGTTTTCAGCACCACAAGGCAGCTCGGGAATTACACCCACATAAAACTGAGCCACCAAAAGGGAGTCCACAATATTGATGACAGCGGAACAGTCCACATCAGCCGCTTCCGGATAAAACGTCTCAAGCGGCATTTGTACATAATACTGTGCGATCAGAAGGGCGTCCACAATATTTACTTTCTGGTCATGATTCACATCTCCCAGGTCCTGGGAAAAGAGCGGAAGGTTTAGGAAAAATGCAAGGATCAGGATAAATCCTGCTGTTATTTTTGTTTTCACTTTTTTTCTCCTTTAAATCGACTTTGCGCGTTTGTCTTTCTTGTTTTTCGGGCGTTGCCTGCTTTCATTTCATTTCAGCAGACCGGGCTTTCAGGTTCCATGGCCGAGCAACAAATCGAAGATTTGTGACCAGGCTCATAGCTGCGCTGTTGCTCCGATCAAAAAGGCGTCTTTTTATCGCCGCCTTTTTGTTGGCTGCGCCAATTTTGAAAAATTGGCTTACCCCCTTTCAATCCCTAACGCTTGGTGGCATCAGGTTTTTTGTTTTAAACAAATGCGCATTTTTAAATTAGGGAAACCTTTGTTCCTTGTTGTATTTTATACCCAAAATCCCTTGAAGCGCTATAGGGCGTTTTTCTGAAGTTATTTAGATGAAAGCTGTTATACTCTTGTTGAAAGTGACTTAGCCGAGGTGGTTCATTCAATAAAAATGCTAAAACCTTCTTAATTATTTTACTATTTTCTGGCTTGATTGAATTAATCAGAATTTCCATTTTTTTATGGATATTTTTCTATTCACACTTGATTTTTAATGCCATGATAACCTGGAAATCCGCTTTGCCCTGTTCCCAGGGGATTAAAAGGATTTTGATCAGGTACAGATTTATATTATTCTCGGGATGTGAAAGAGGAGAGCTGATTTAAGTCAGGAGATAACTGATTTTATAAGGGGCATCTGTTCAGCCTTGGGAAGCCTCTGGTGTGGAGTCTTGCTTTGTAGTCCGGGGTGAAACATATTTTTAGTTTGAATCAAGAAGGATAAAAAGCGGTCAATGCGTTAGGGATTGGAAGGGGCCGAGCCTTTTTTCAAAAAAGGCGTAGGCAACACAAAAGCGACAATATTTTCGTCGCTTTTGTGTTCGGAGCGACAGCGCAGCCCTGCAAAGCCCGGCCTGCCATGCCCCCGGGCGGCGGGCAACGCCCCTGAAATTAGAACCTGAAATAAATAAAAACAGGATGTTTTGATATTCCATGGTATCCGCTTTTTCGTGATAGTCAACTGGTTTTTTCCTTACTTGACAACACCGGGTGAGAAATGGTTTAAATAAGATTGGCTTATTAAAGGCTTACCTCATGGGACATAAGCGGAACCTTGGTTCCGGCAGAAATATATTTTAAAGGAGCATAAATTGTATTTATTAGGCTATGATCTGGGAAGTTCATCGGTTAAGGTGAGTTTGCTCGATGCCCAAAGCAATAAGTTGGTGGCTTCGGCAAGCGCGCCTGAGGATGAAATGAAAATGGGGGTCCCTCATCCCGGTTGGGCGGAACAGGACCCTGATACATGGTGGCATTATATAAAAGAGGCAACAGCCAAATTAAAGGCAAAAACCGGTAACAAGATGGCTGATGTAAGAGCTGTTGGTATTGCCTATCAAATGCATGGTCTGGTGCTTGTGGACAAGGATAAAAAGGTGCTGCGACCGGCCATTATCTGGTGCGACAGCCGGGCCGTTGGTACTGGCAGCAAAACCGAGGCTGAACTGGGCACTGAATTCTGCCTCGAGCATTTTCTTAACCTTCCGGGCAATTTTACAGCCTCCAAACTGCGGTGGGTAAAAGAGAATGAGCCAGCGGTTTTCGCAAAGGTGGCCCATTTTATGCTGCCTGGTGATTTTGTGGCCATGAAGCTCACTGACAGAATCCAGACCACTTCAAGCGGTTTATCCGAGGGAATTTTCTGGGATTTTCCCGGTGATAAACTGTCACTGGATATGTTAAAAGCCTGTGGTATTCCCGAGGAATGGGTTCCGGAAATCGTGCCTGTTTTTTCAAAGCAGGCCATGGTGACTCAGGCGGCGGCCAGCGAGTTGGGTATTCCTGCAAATATTCCTGTGGCTTATAGGGCCGGAGACCAGCCAAATAATGCCCTTTCGCTGGGTTGTCTTGAAGCTGGCGATGTGGCGGCAACAGCCGGAACCTCCGGGGTTGTTTACGCTGTGGGTCAGTCTACCAATTATGATGCCAAGTCCAGAGTGAACACCTTTATTCATGTGAATCATAAACCCCATGATGCGCGGTATGGTACCTTGATGTGCATCAATGGTACGGGTATTCTTTTTTCATGGTTGCGCCACAATACCGGCGCTGACATGGATTATCCGAAAATGGATGAACTTTCCGCAAAGGTCTCGCCTGGTTCCGATGATTTGCGTATATTTCCCTATGGAAATGGCGCGGAACGTACCTTGGGCAACACCAATCTGGGTTCAATGATTGAAAATCTTCATTTTAATACTCACACTCAGGGCCATTTGTTCCGGGCAGCCCAGGAAGGCATTGTTTATGCCTTTAATTATGGCATGGAAATAATTGAAAACATGGGCAACAAACTGAAAAAGATCAAGGCAGGCAAAGCCAATATGTTTTTGAGCGATGTATTTCGTGAGGTTTTCGCCAATGTCAGCGGCAAGACGGTTGAGCTTTATGACACCGACGGTTCCATGGGTGCGGCCCGAGGCGCGGGTATTGGCGCGGGTATTTTCAAAAACAATGAAGAGGCCTTTTCAGGGTTAACCCAGGTGGGTGTGACCGAACCCAAGCCGGCTTTAATCGAAAGCTATAGGAATCATTATCTACACTGGAAAACCAGTTTGGAAAATAAATTAAATTCACTGAAAAAATAAGGAGTAAAAACATGAAAACATCCTATCATAGTTTATGTGCATGGACTTTTAACGCGGGTAAAGGCGGTTTTGTACCTGCCGATGCTCGTCCTGACTGGGACAATTCCGGCCTGGATACACCTGAGAAGATTAAAATCGTCAAGGACAAGATCATTCCCCGTCTGCCTTCTCACATTCATTTGGGCTTTGAGATGCATTATAACAACGAATACAACGAAAACAATGCTCAGGCTATTGTTGATGCTTTGAAAGACGCTGGTATGTCTCTGGCTATGACCACTCCCGGCGCTCACACCCGCTTCGGCTACGGCGGAATTTGTTCTCTCGACCCTGATGAGAGAAAACAGGCCAACGAGTTCGGTAAAAAAGCCATTGATTTGACCTACGGTGTTTTAAAACCAGCCTGGAATCCAGACTGTGTGCCTGGTTTTATTATCTGGAACGGTTCTTTTGGTTATGATCTGGCTTCTGTCGGTGTTCGCGAGATGTATGAAAATCTTAAAGAAGGGATTGCTGGTTTGTGCAAGTATGAAGCTTCCAAGGGCGGCGAAATGTATATGTCAATCGAGCCAAAGCCAAATGAGGGACACCCAGCCATGCTTCTTCCCACAGTAGCCAGTGCCATTGTGCTATGGTATAAACTGAGAGATTCCTATGGTATCGACATCTCCAAAAAAGGCATTAACAAGGAATTCGGCCATTCTGAAATGATAGGTCTGGATCTTGTTTATGATACAGTTGAAGAAATTGACAACAACATGTTGGTACACATGCATGTTAACAGCCAGGGTTATAACGATGGAATTATTTTGGGTGGTCCTGGAAAATACGACATTGACCATGGCGCCCGTGTGAATGGTATGAATATCGCTGTTGCCGGTCTGGCCGCGCAGGCTGGTTACAGCCGCTGGAAAGGTCACGACATGCAAGTTCGAGCCTATGATAATATCGAACAGGGGATTGACCGTGTTATCCGCTCTGTATTGAGCTGGGAAGCCTGTGAAATGGCAGCTGCTGAATTGAACGAAGCCGAGCTCATGACTCTTCTTCGAAAACGTGAAACAGCCAAGGCTGAAGACATGATGCGTCACGCTCTTGTGAATGCCCAGAAAATTTTTGACAAAATGTACAAAGGTTAATGATTGAACAAAGGCAAAGGCCTTTGTTGAAATAACTGCTCCAGGGCTGCCGTAAGTTTTTTCGGCAGCCCTTTTTTTTTGGAAAATCAGGCTGAGCCTTACTCCAAAAACCCCAATCCCTTTCGCAAATGCACCAGGTGATAGTCCGCCGACTTTTCAATGTCCCCGTATATTTCCCTGGAATTGGCAAGCACGGCTCCCGCGTTTTTTTCGGGCGAAGTGTTCATGATGCGCTGGATCACTTCCTGAAGCAGAAAGCCGGCAATGTTTCGCGAGGAAATTCCCACAATTTCCTTGTCAATGTTGTCCAGCTGTTGAAGAAAGTGGGGCGGAATGCCCTTGAGAGTCAAGGCTGCCTTTGCCTGTATAGTGGTTTTAACAGCTTTTCGGGCTAGACTTTTCAAGTTCTCCAGGTCGCTTAGCAGCTTGTGAAGCTGGTTTTTCAGAGTCAAAATGTTGGAAGCAGTAAGCTCGGGGCTGTAACCAAGCTTTCTAATCTGTCTCAACTGTTCATCAATTTCAGGTCTTGCTGATGGCTTTTTCAATATCTGATCGATATTACAAACGGGAATTCCCTGAATCTTCAAGCCTTTTTCCGACAAATTATAATTTTGTGCGCGCTTGTGAATCTTGGCCTGAGTCTCAAACCACCATCTGTAAATATCCATGCGCTGGTCGGTGAGTACCTGTGAACCGTCATTGGCTGTGGTAAAATAGGGGCTTCCGTCGCTTATATAGGCGAAAGCCATGCTTTCCTGAGGATTCAAACGACTGGAAAGGCAGTGAAATCGCTGCTCAAAAAAAGCCCCTTTGAAATGGGTTTTTTTATCTGGAAAGCCCAGGTCCAGCCCGGCTAAATAGATTTCATCAGAACCCAGCTGCCTTGCCAGGTCCCAGGCGCTGGTGGCAACCGATCCCCCTGCTCCCAGCTTGCCTTTAGCGCCAACAGCCTGTTCAAAATGAGCACCCAAAGGAAAAAAGGAACCGGCAAAAAAACAGGGGTTGGGCATGAGACGAAAGACACGGGGATGGGTGGCGCTTTCAGATATCAGAAAGCTGTGCGGCGAAGGGGTCCATTCCAGATGGCGGGTGTTCCAATACTGAGGGTCGGCGACAACTACAAAATCCGGTTCAATGCCATGGGAAAGGAGGGCGCGGAGGCTTGTATCCACCGATATTATGACACAACGCTGTCGCAGTTCCTCGAGCCGCGGAAGGATTTCATCCAGCGAGGGGCCGGATGCCACTACCAGGGCCGGGATACCTTTAAAGCAGCCTGCCAGTAAATTGATGCCTGGAAAACGCGCGATTTTATCAATATTTCGTGCCAGATTGGAAACCCATAAACGGCCGAAGCGCTTCAGGGTATTGAGGTTGACCTCCCTCTTGGACAGAAACTGGCTAATCACTTCTTCGGTTTTATCGTAATAGTCCTTGTTTTTTAAATACAGAGGCCTTAGTTTGATGATTTTAAGCCGGGCTGAAGGAAGCTTTTCGATCAAATAAATTAGTTCTTCAGCCTGTTTATCAATAAAATAATAGCCATTGGAGCGGCTAAAAAGCCGCGTGTAATCCATCAGGGACAATGCCTTTAAAAACAGGGGCGCCTCAGGTTCAACTATCAGAAATGGTTTTTCCGGGAATTGCTGTACAAAAGCCTGGATATGATATGCCAGGCCAAAACCGAAAAAAAGCGTCAGGCTGATGTCTTCCTCAACTTGGCTGATCAGTTTTTGGGCCTCGTTAATTGGGCCATACTTTGAATGGAGATATTGGCCCTGGTATTTTAAAGTCAGATTGTTGTCCCGGGTGATTTCAGCCTCAGCCGGGGCAGCTTGGATTCCAGATAGCTTTTCCTGTAAATAGGGATGACTCTGAAAAAGGAGAGCCAGGTTGTTATTGATAAGACTCATTCCAGCTCCAGAATAATGGTCGTACCTGGGGTCAGTTCGGTTCCAGCTTCAGGATGCTGGGCCTTAACATAACCCTGGCCTCGAATCTCAATATTCATATCGCTTTGTCCAAAGAGACTGAGGATTTTTCGCTTGGGCTGGCCGATCAAATCGGGCATCACGTTCTCCAGCTTAACCTCCGGGACCTGGGGCAGGTAGATTTCACCGCTATGTTCTATGATCTTTTCAGTGGTTTTAGGTACATGATAGAGCCGGATGATTTCCTCGGCTATCTCTTTAAAAACCGGAGCAGCGATCTGGCTGCCATAGTATTTTTCCTTCTTGGGATTTTCGATAACCACATAAACAATATAGGAGGGGTTATTTGTCGGAAAAATCCCTATGAATGAAGAGACATATTTTTCCTCGGAATAATCACGGATTTTTGGATCATACACTTCGGCTGTTCCGGTTTTGGCAGATATGTCTATGCCTTCGATAGCCGCCCGGCGGGCTGTACCCTGGCTTGTGGTGGCTGATTTCATCATCTCCAGGACCTCCCAGGCTGTATTGGAACCCAGTACCTGCTGCACCTGTGTTCGGCCGAATTCCTGAACCAGATCACCTGCGGGTGTTAAGATTTTTTTTACGATCAGGGGCTTGAGCATGGTGCCGCTGTTTGTCAAGGCTGTGGCTGCTTTGACCATTTGCATGGCGCTGACAGAGACTTCCTGGCCAAAGGCAATAGCTGGTTTTGAGCGGCCAGACCATTTGTCTACTGTTCTGAGAATACCGCTTCGCTCTCCGGGAAGACCGATTTGGGTGGTCTGTCCGAAACCGTATTTACGAAGCATATCGTAAAAATCAATGGAAGCCACACTTTCCGAAGCCAGGGCTGCCCCGACATTGCAGGAAAACTGGATGATTTCTTTTGGATGCACCAGATGGTGAACCCCAATATCATTGATAGGCGGATTAACTCCAGTATAACTACCATTGCAGAAGAATTCCGATTCCGGGCTGATGCCCCCCAGATCAAGAAAGGATGAAATCGAAAAGATCTTGAAAACACTGCCAGGTTCATAATTGTAATTAATAGCGCGGTTTGTCCGCTCCGATTCAGTATAGGCGGTGAAATTATTGGGGTTAAAATTGGGTAAACTGCACAAAGCAAGGGTTTCCGCGTTTTTGGCATCGAGTACAATAATAATCACCGAATCAGCCATGTTTTCATCCTTGGCGCCTTGAGCAATCTGTTGAACAAGATATTGCAAATTGATGTCCAGGGTCAGGAAAATCTGATTGCCAAAAGCCTTAGGGCTTCCGTTTTCAGCTTTTCGCGGATTCAGCAGTTTTTCGTACTCTCTTTCAATCCCATTAAGTCCGATATTGTCAAGATTCACATAACCCACTACATGAGAGGCGATCTCTGCCTGAGGGTAACTTCGCCCCATTTCATCCTCCAGATTGATACCCTTGAGCAGATTATCGGCCTGCATTTTTTTTATGCTTTCGGTTTCTGTGTCGCTTATTTTCCGTTTAATATAGGTATAACCCGATTTTTCCAGAAGCAGCTTCTGTAATTCCCTTTTATCCAGAGAAAGGGCATCGGCTAATAAGCTGGCGGTTTTATCCACATCCTCGATATAGGGAGTCCAGGCGGAAACCGATTTGAAATTGCTATGTATGGCCAGAATGCGGCCATTGCGGTCAAAAATGGGCCCGCGTTCCACATCAGGACGAGCAACAGGTGAGCTTTCAGGGAGTTCCTGAAAAAGCATGATGTAACCCAGCCTTCCAATGATGAGGACCAATATCACCACCAGAAAACCGATGTAATAAAACATTCGCTGTTTTTTTATTTTATCCTGCATGCCTTTCCTTTAATGGGTTAACCGTGTACAGGGGTCTATATATGACCCCATGACCCGTCCCAGAATATCATTCCATTCTATATAACCAAAGGTCCTTGAATCAATAGAATCTTCATAATTATCGCCCACAACCAGTATATGATTAACAGGCACGCGCCTTCTTTCTTCCAGCAAAAGATAGCTGTATTGGATCAGGGGATAGGAACAGCCCCTGACCTTCAAATAGCCCTCCTCTATGGTCCAGAGGTCACCGGCCACTCCAACACAGCGCTTCACCAGCTCCTTATTTTCCCTGGGATCCCGCACTACCACAACATCGCCCGGCCTGGGCTGAGCCCAATGAACAATGTATTCTTTAATAATCGGCCATTGCAATCCGTAAGCCATGGAGTTGATGAAAATTACCTGGTTTTTATGCAAATTGGGCTCCATGGAATGCCCCTTTATCTTGGAAATATCTATAAAAAACATTTTTGCCAGGATAGTGAGAATAAAAATAGAAATGATAATGATGCGCCCGTGATGAACTTGTTTCATTTTGAGAAATTATGCCCTAAATAGTCTGATTTCTCAAGGTAAAAGTTTTAAAACCACGATTTTCGGCCTGAATTATAGTATGAGAAGCAACACTATTGTAAACAACTGAGTTTTTTTCATAAGAAAAAGTGCTTTACATTACAGGTGTGCTCGACTTTGTTAGACAGCATTCAGAATATCGGTGATGAATCGCTTACCTCTAGTATTTTGATTAACCTGAAAAAAATGGGGAGCCCTACTTTTCAACACAAATGAATGGCCAGGCATTGCTCTTTAAATCAGCTTTGTGATTTATATGAAAGGCCTAAAAAACTTCAATTTCACCGTGAATTAGGCTAAGACCCGAGTAAAAAAATGTCGATACCTTGAATAGGATAATATATGAAAGAATTAACAAGCAAAGACTTTGTTGGAGTACAGATGAATCAAAAATCCGATTTCAACCTGAGATTTCTGCATGACGAGAAAGTTGATTTAAATCAGGAGATCCTTCCCCGTAAAAAGACAATGCTTATCGAAACCGAGATGCTCAAAGGCAACAACAAGCCTGTAGTGGGAAAGAAAATATTCCTGTTTTTCGGTATCCTTCTTGTGTTGTCTTTGTTTGTCTCGTTTTTTGTCCTGTGCTTGGTGCCCGATCATCATGCGCCTGACCTGGCTCTGGAACATAATATTCAGGAATTTCTCGCCTTTGAAAATACCTTTATTCGTGAAAGTATTCTTGAAGATAATATTACCTCAAGTGAAAACTCTTTATTCAAAACTCTTTCATTCAGCGAATATACAGTCAAAAAGGGTGATTCTCTTTCGGTGATTGCCAAGAATAATAAACTCAATATAGGTACTCTTATTAGTGTCAATAAAATTGATAGTGTCGCCAAGGTGACTATCGGCAGGAAGCTGAAAATTCCCAATATCGATGGCTTACGCTATGTTGTGCGTAGAGGCGATAGTCTGGGAAAAATTGCAAGCCGATACGCAATTCCATTAAATGATGTGCTCGACTGGAACGAGGTTTCATCGGAAGTGATTGTGGTTGGCCAGGTTTTGTTCCTGCCCGGAGCAAAAATGTCGACCTGGGACATTAACCGTGTGTTGGGCCGCCTTTTTGTTTATCCCACCAAGGGCCGCTTAACCGATAAATTCGGCTGGCGCACCCATCCTATTACCGGAGCGCCCCATTATCATACTGGGATTGATATTGCCAATAATTTTGGAACCATCATTAAAGCGGCAAACTCAGGAACAGTTAAGGATGTGGGTTTTAGCCGGTCTTACGGAAATTATGTTATTATTGGCCACCAGGATGGTTACCAGACATTGTACGGGCACATGCAGAAATATGTTGTCAAACGTGGGCAGTGGGTCGAGCAAGGCCAGAAAATCGGAGAAATGGGTTCTACAGGCGTAAGTACCGGGTCACACCTTCATTTTGGTATTGCCAAAAAGGGAAATTATGTTGATCCCCTGAAATATTTGAATTAATGCCATGTAAAGTTTTATGATTGATAAGTGGCAATTGATATAAAAATAATGACAATAGCATATTTATTGTGTTTTTTTTACTTAAAATCGAACGCGAAGATTGCCATAAAACCTTCGCGATCTGTGGCAATTGTTTTTATAGGCCGCTGAAACCTTGAAGAAAGAGGTCCATGTTTGTTATGAAGAAAATTGTATTTGTGCTGATAGCCCTGATTGCAGTTTCTGTTGTGGTACGAACCTACGCGGCAGAAAGCCAGGACAGGTTTTCCATTCATCCCAGTCTGATTGAATATTCTGATGAAGATAATGAATTGAGCGTGGGCTTTGGCCTCGTGGAGAGCAACGGAACCAAGACCCAGACCTGGAACCTTTTTCCTATTCGCGTGATGCTGCGTTCCGGAAAAACCCGGATGTACCTGGGTTTAAATGGTTTGTCCCTTCTGACCCAAAGCGGGGTTAATTTCCAGAATGAACTTATGATCAACCAAACCCATAAAGGTGACCTTGTCAGTTTTGGGGGAAAGGTGATAATTTCCGGCAAGGTTGAGGGAAATGTATGGGTGTTCAGCGCTGATGTTGTGCTCAAGAAAAACGCTGTGGTTCTGGGCGATGTGGTAGCCCTGGGCGGAAAGGTTATTCAGGAAGGCTGGGCAGATATTCGCGGAAATAAAACCTCGCTGCCGGAGTTTAAAATTCCCTTTCTGGGCCTGCTGGCTTCGCAGGATTCCATTGGCACCATTCTGTTTATTGTCGAGTTTTTCGGAATTCTCTTATTCCTTCTGGTGCTTTTTTTGTTTTTGTTTTTCAGGAGCGATCTTCTGATTAATCAGACAAATCTTATGTTTACCAACTGGAAAACAGCATTGTTATATATTTTCTTGTCATTACTAATCATTCCAGTGCTGATTTTCTTTTTAACTGCCAGTGTTATCGGTGTTTTACTGATTCCGATTTTGTTTGTTTTTATCGTGCTCCTTGGATTTTCCGGTTTTCTTTCAGTGGCTATTCGAATGGGAAAAATATTTTTACGAAATGATAGCCCATCGCTTGCCTATCTTTTTCTTTGCGGCTTGGTGGGTATGTTCGTGATAAAAGGCCCTGGGCTTTTGGGAATCCTCCTGAAATTGACCTCAGCCGATGCCATAGTTTTTATCGGTAATCTATTGGTCAGCATCAGTTCCATTGCCCTTTTTGTCGGGGTGCTTTATGGATTCGCAACAGCATTGCATCAGTTTAAAAATAATTCCTAAATCACCCAAGGAAGTGTAAACGACCAACATTTGGCTTGTATCCAATCATTAAAAAAAAGCCCCTGATTGATCAACAATCAGGGGCTTTTTTAGGGAGCGGACACAATCATGATCCGTGGCAATGCTTGTATTTTTTGCCTGAACCACAGGGGCAGGGATCGTTTCGCCCCACCTTTGGAACAGTGCGCTTTACCTGAACCGCCTGAGGGCTGGCTTCCCGCCGTTCTCCCTGTGCCTTGGCTTGTGCCGGGGTGGCGCCGAATTGCCCCAGTACTGTATGGTTGGCGTTTCCGGTTTGTTCCAGTATCAGATTAGCGTTGTCTACTCGCTGTATTTTAACCTTGAAGAGCTTCAGGGCAATAGCCTGGCGGATCTGCTCGAGCATGCTATCGAAAATCTGGAAGCCCTCCAGCTTGTATTCCAGCAAGGGGTTTTTCTGGCTGTACGAACGAAGGTAGACCGCTTCTTTTAAAGCATCAAGATGTTCAAGATGGTCCTGCCATTTCAGATCGATTTGCCGTAAATATTCGTAGCGAATAAAAAGATTCAGATTTTTTTTGCCCAGATGCTCTTCCTTGGAATGAAGATCGCTCTTTAGCTGTTCCAGTAAGTAATCCTTAAGCTGGGTAAGGGGCTGCTTTTTAACTTCATCGATAGAAAGCCTAAGTTCATATAAAAAAGTGGATTTTAAGGAATCAGAAAGGGCAGTGTAAGCAGCAATTAGGTCGCTGCTGGAATCATTATATTCCTGGAGGATGCTGTCTAGAATGTCTTCAGCAGTATCAAGAACCCTTTCGCTTAAATTCTCGTCATCTAGAATCTCGTCGCGCTGTTCATAAATAAATTTGCGTTGTTCATTCAGCACATCGTCAAAATCCAGTAAATGCTTGCGGATCTCGAAGTTCCTTTCTTCCACTTTTTTCTGGGCTTTTTCGATAGAACGGTTAATAAGGGGGTGCATGATAGGCTCACCGGGTTTCATGCCCACTGTCTGGAGCATACCCTTGAGATTATCGCCGAAAAGGCGCATGAGCGTGTCGTCGGTTGAAATATAAAAACGCGAAGCACCAGGGTCACCCTGGCGGCCTGAACGACCTCGCAGCTGATTATCTATGCGCCGTGATTCGTGGCGTTCGGTTCCGATAATATACAAACCGCCCAGGTCCTTGATTTCCTGATAGCAGTCCTGCCACTTGAGGAATTCCTCTTTGTATATTTTTTGATAACTTTCTTCATCAGCCTGGGTCCCGGCCCGTTTTCGCGCGCTGAACTCGGGGTTTCCGCCAAGCTTGATGTCGGTTCCTCGACCAGCCATATTAGTGGCAATGGTAACCGAACCCTTTGCTCCGGCTTCGGCCACAATCATGGCTTCCCGGGCATGGTTCTTGGCATTGAGCACTTCATGCCTGACTCCTTTTCTGAGCAGCATGGCCGAGAGCTCCTCGGATTTTTCAATGGAAACCGTGCCAACCAGAATAGGCTGACCAGCCTGGTTTCGCTTGGAAATATCCTCGCAAATGGCTTCCAGTTTTTCCGCTTCGTTCAGAAAAATAAGGTCGTCCCGGTCATCCCTTAAAAGAGGCCGGTTGGTAGGAATAACCACAACATCAAGGCCGTAAATTTTTCCGAATTCCTTGGCCTCTGTATCGGCCGTACCAGTCATACCGGAAATTTTGTCATACATTCGGAAATAGTTTTGAAAGGTAATGGTAGCCAGGGTGCGGTTACGCTGGAGGATCTTGATCCGTTCCTTGGCTTCAATGGCCTGGTGAAGCCCGTCGGAATAACGACGGCCATAAAGCACACGGCCGGTAAACTCGTCAACAATCTGAACCTTGTTGTCCTTGATAATATAATCCACTTCCTTGTGAAAAAGCTTGTGCGCCCGCAGCGACTGGGTAAAATAATGGATGTATTCAAAATTCTCGCTTGAAAAAAGGGAGTCCTTGATGATGTTTCGTTTTAAAAGAAGTTCTTCAATTTTATTCATACCCTGGTCTGTAAAGGAAACCCGCTTGTTCTTTTCTTCCAGCTTGTAGTCACCCTCAATGCCTTCTTCAGGGTACATTCCGGTTAGCGGGTCTTTCTTGCATTCCTCAAGAAAGGAAACCAGTTTGTTCACCGTAGCGTACTGATAGGTATCATCCTCAGCCGGGCCGGAGATAATCAAAGGCGTTCTGGCCTCATCAATCAGGATGGAGTCGATTTCGTCGATAATGCAGTAATAATGGCCCCTTTGGGTTTTGCCTTTGGAGTCCCACTTTAAATTGTCACGCAAATAATCAAAACCAAACTCATTATTGGTACCATAGGTTATGTCCTTGGCATAGGACTCCTGGCGGGCATCAACATCGAGTTCCGAGTGAATGGCCCCAACGGTTAAACCCAGATAATCATAAACCGGCCTCATCCATTCAGCATCGCGCTTGGCCAGATAATCGTTTACAGTGATCACATGGAGCCCCTTGCCGGGAATGGCATTCAAATAAGCGGCTGGCACGGAAGAAAGGGTTTTCCCTTCACCGGTTTTCATCTCCATGATTTTTCCCTTATGCAAGGTGATGGCACCCATGAGCTGCACGTCAAAGGCGCGCTCTCCCAGAATTCGTCTTGCTGCTTCCCTCGCGCAGGCAAAGGCCTCGGGCAATAACTGGTCAAGGCTCTCGCCCTTGACATAACGCTCTTTGAATTCCAGGGTTTTGGCTTTGAAACCTTCGTCATTCAAGCCCATGTAATAGGGCTCCAGTTGATTTATCCTTCGAATCAAAGGAAAAAGTTCTTTTAAATCACGGCTTTGTTTGGAGCCCATAAATATGGCTAATATTTTGTCAATCATAAAAGGAGTTTAGCCTCTTGGGCCGGATTGGTCAATAATGAAGAATTCAGAACTTTCATTTATAATGTTTATTTTAAGGTTTTGGGCGTTCCCTGCCACCCAGGGGTTTGGCAGGTCGGGCTTTTCCGCAGTTCCGCTGGCGCTTCAAACATAAAGCCCGGGAAATAAGGCCGGGCTTTATGTTGGTTTTGCTTTTTTGAAAAAAAGCAAAACCCTGCTCCAATCCCTAACGCGAGCCCGGTAAAGCCTTGTCTAAATGCCGGCAATTCCCGGTCTCATGTATTCTGTGTTAATATACGATACAATGCATACAGTATTAAATTGCTTATAGAATCGGGAATTGGCATTCCTAACCCTCCGGGCACCTGCCAATTCCGGTAACTTTTTTATTATTTATTGCGCGAAAATCCCGAAATGGCTGTCTGAAAGCAGCCGGGGCCTATGAAACAGGGGGCTCGGGAATTAACTGGTCAAAATTGATTCTGAAACCAGCCCAGCCGCGGAACATGTAACCCCCAGGCCCCGGCGTGTGGATGCCCAAAAGGTCCGCGTCACCCCAGGTATAAATGCTGTGGGTTACATCTAGGTAAATATAGATACCCCTTGAAATATTCATGTCAAGGGCTGTACCCACAATAAAGGAATTCAGATATTGCTGAACCGTTTCTGTTGAGTTGATCCAGTTTTTACCCAGGTTTTCCAGGCCAAAAGAAAGAAATAATTTGTAAGGTGTGTTTTTCTGGAAAATTTCAGCCTTGAATGAATATTCATTAAGACTATCCACAATTTCATCCATCCCGGATTTTTGTGTGTATTGCCGGTTCAATAAATTAATGGTGCAAATGGCATTGGGAACATAAAAACCAAACTGAACATCGGTGCGTTCCTGAGTATAATCCAGATCCAGGTTGAGCCGGCTGTTTTGAGTGCTGTCAGCCCTGAAAGAGACAAAGAATAATCCAGGCAGTTCAAGCTGAACGATGGTGGATATTCCGGGCTTCAGAATGGGATCCAGTCCGGAGTTAAAAAAACCGAAAAAAGGACCCACACCTATGTTGAGAATGCTCTCGCGGTAGAAAAACTGGGTATAGCCGATATTTCTAAGAATGGGATCATTCATGAAATTGGTTTCGATGGTCACATTATCGTTGATCTTGTGTTTCGCGTAGAAATCCAGACCCCAGGCTGAAAAATCCATTCCGTCAAAGGTGGTATCGCTTTTCGCGCGGTCAGCCCCGAGCGCGAGGTTGCCGATTCGATAATCAATACCAACTTCAAGGCCATAAAGAGAAAAACCTAAAAATACAACCAGACAAATTAATAATATTCCTCTCATCATTAAAACTCCGCCTTTGCGCCAATAAAAGCTTCAAACATTCCCATGGGATTAACTTCCATGTTGATTTGTTCACCTTGAGAGTCCACACCAAATAATTTGGCATTGATTTTCAACTGCCAGACGACTCCGGGTGTCACCAGGCTGAAATAGGGTGAAACCTTGATTTCAAGGCCATCGGTGATATTTTCCTTGAAGGAGAAATTCCCTTCAATGCCCCCTTCAAAGAGGTTTTCTTCTATATCGCCGACCCCTACCCTCAGATTAATATCCATAACGCCGGCTTCGCCGGATTCTTGCTGTTGATAAAAACCGGGGTGAAGAAAAACACTGGGTATGATCTTTACCATGGCAAAGTTCATTTTGACTTCAAAGAGCAAAAATAACAGATCGATTCCCAGAGTGGTTGTTGCCGGGTCCCAGCGGGGAATACCGGCCTGGATCAGGAATTCTCCCGGGCCAACCGATGCAAAAAACATAAGGCCCAGGCGGTAATAGCCATAATCAGAAACCGGCCAGGAGCCGCCGATAAAGCTTTCCAGCTTGATTTGATTAAAATTCAATAAAAAGCGGAGATCTGCTGAATAAACCCCCTGGCCGTTGTTTATGTAGCTGTCCTGATAAGCCTGAATATCAGCTGAAAAAATATCGGCTATGGGTGACAGGAGTAATTGCAGACCTGTTCCGGTAGGCGTATACATGCCTTCGTAATTGACCCCTGAGGGAAAATAGAGAAAACCGCTGTAACTGGTAACAATGGGAGCGGTATTAAAGATTTCAGCAAAGGAATAGCCTGAGCAAAAGGGGTTTTGCTCGCCAATAAAATAGGACAAGTTTAAAGGTGACCCCAGAATATTATTGATTTTCACATTGGCTGCCTTGAAATAAAGGCCGTCATGATTGCTGTTGAGTATTTCGCTTTCCAGGTTATTGTTGTCAAAGCCCAGTACAATGTTACCGCCGAATTTGTAACCCCCCTGGATAAGCATGTCCAGTTCGCCTTCGGTTCTTAGAACTATGGTTCCGTCCTGGTAGGAGCTGTGGGTGATTAATTCAAGGCTTGGAACATTGATATTGGCCCCAAAACCCATTAATGCCGTAAAGATTAACCCGATTTTCAGCAGGATTCTATTCATTTTGGAACACTCCTCACCATTATAATTATACAATGTATATCAATCTAAAGAAATTTCAATTTTTTATCCACTGAAAATGAGAATTTATTTTTTTAACTTCCCTTTTCTGGATAATTACCCGGCCGTTCCGGCAGCCAGATCAAGAGACCCGGCGGTTTTACTTATTCTCTTATATATATATCGGGCCAAATGGCCTTTATTTTGAAAATTTAATTGTTTAAATTTTACAGCCAGGAATTTGCCTTTGTTCAGGGTGATGATACTGGGAATGACCAAAGAATGGGAGTCCACTATGACTTCAAGTTTGAAAAGCAATGTGTTCTTTGAGAGTGAACCAGCCTTTTTCAGGGGTTGAAGTATTTCCATAGCCATGCCGCCCATGCTGATATTAATGACCTTTCCTGCCAGGAGAGGACCTTTGGCTGATGTTTTGAAGAAAACACGCATCATGTCATCTGGGTCGGGAAAAATCCTGAGATGGTTTCGTTTTTCTGATCCATTGGCATTGATTTTCTCAACAAGGCTTTGCAATGCCAGGGAGATTTTTTGAAGGTCAAAGGGTTTTTCTATGATGCCGGAAAAGCCCTGGTTGTGGATTTTTACGATATGATTAGCGGTGTTGGAAGCGGTGTGGGCGATGAAAACCGATTTCCCCTCCGATGGAAGGGATTTGAATTCACCGATTAGTTGTTCGGCCTGAAGTTCATGACTGTCCCAATCGATAATGGCGCCTGAAAAACCGCCCCTTTGCCAAATTTCCTTTGCTTTTTCAGGGGTTTCGGTGACAATTCCAAAAATTCCCAGGGGAATGAGAAGGTGGCACAGGGCCTGGCCAAGGGCTTTGTCTTTTTCAATAATAAGCCATTTCATCCTGATACTAGTGTGGTGGAAAGATGGTCTTTTGTCAAATTTTTATTATAGTATTATTGAAGATAATGGTTTGATTCTGGATTCTGGCCTGTACCTGTTGTGATTTTACAGGGCAGCGGCTCTTGAGGCGTTAGGGATAGGAAGGGGGCAGGGCCAATTTTTCAAAATTGGCCCTGCCAACAAAAAGCGGGCGATGATTTCGCCTGCTTTTTGGTCGGAGCCATAGCGGAGCCCTGGATAGCCCGACCTGCCAGACCCCCTGGGTGGCAGGGAACGCCCAGAAAGCTTTGCTAAAGAATTGCCTGTTTTACAGTAAAAATGTAAATATTAAAATAATTCCAAATTTATCCATGGCTATTTTATTTTTCTATTGACTTTCAATTTTCAATGTATAAAAATTATTACGATGAGTGATTATTTAGATCCTGGTAACGAGGAA
>JAFGWI010000305.1 GCA_016937215.1 Spirochaetales bacterium
CATGGGATTTTTGAAAAAATCCCATGCCATGCCTTCTATCCCTAACGCGTTAATAGCCGAATTGCGATTTAGCTAAACAAGTACAAATAAACAATCAGAACCTGAAACCCGCTACTGCCGAATATGGGTTCAATAGGGATAAGGCTTTTTCCATGGGGTTTTGGGCTGGCTCTTTACGATGAGGGATATCATGAAACCCGATGAAGAGCTTGGATTAGAGTGGAAAAATCTGGACTTTGACAGCCATATATTGTATGATCAACATGAAAAGTTATGATCTGTCAGGAATATTCTGCCTCTTAAATTGGTCGAATTAATTATTTACACGGGTCATACCTTCGAAGTTTTAAATTAATTCCTTTGTTTTAAGCAGGGGGTAGCCAGATCAGAGGGTCCATTTGTGAAAGGGTGATCCTATCCATGGCAAGAATCGCGGAATAAGGATTTCATGCACTTTAATTTAATATTTTATCTTCAATTAGTCATCCGTTCTTTTTTTCCAGGCAAGGAAAAAGCCATGCGTCTCACCTGGTGGCGGCTGCGCTCTCTGGCTATTTTTTATTTTGTTTTTCCTTTCTGCATTATTACCGGCTGGATCGGCCTTTTGCTCGACGAGATTTTTTACCGCGGCTACAAAAAGGTTAAGGTAAAAAAGCCTTTGTTCATTATCGGCAATTTCAGAAGCGGTTCCACCCTTTTACAGCGCGTGCTGGCCCGTGATCATCATCATTTTACCAGCCTCAGGACCTGGGAGATTTACCTGGCACCCTCGGTATCGCAGCGAAAATTCATTTTTGCCCTCATGAAAGTCGATAAATTATTCGGTTCACCGGTTTTTAAAAAACTCCAGGAAATAAACAAAGCTAATTTTTCAGGCATACAGATGCATAAGGTCAGCCTCTATGAGCCGGAAGAGGACGAAGCCCTGTTCCTTTATTTGTTTGCTTCCCTTTTTATCTGGTTTTTTTACCCGGTTAAAAACCTTGAAAAAGCCTTTGCTCATTTTGATCACAGTTTTCCTTTATGCAAACGCAGGAAAATGATGAGTTTTTATAAAAGCTGTGTTCAGCGTCATCTCTATTTCCACACTCAAAAAGAAGCCATCTTCATGTCCAAGAACCCGGCTTTTACGCCCAAGGTGGCTTCCATTCTGGAGCTTTTTCCCGACGCCCGTTTTATCCTTCTGGTCAGGACGCCCCATCAGCTTCTATCTTCGGTGATGAACTGGTTCAAGTTTGCCTGGACGACCATGGCAGATCCGGCCGATGAAAAGCTGTTTCTTTCCGATGTGGTTGAACTCACACGGCACTGGTACCTTTATCCGCTGAAGGCCTTGCGCGCTTTGCCTAAAAACCAATGGGAATTGTACAATTACCATCGCTTTGTGACGTGTCCCTGGATTTATATCCGCCGGCTCTATAAAAAATACGGTTTTAAAATTTCTGCTTCTTTTCAGAAAATCCTTTATGAACTGGAAAATAAGATAGCCCAGTATAAAAGTCCCCATCTTCATTCTTCTGAGGACTTCGGTATTCCACCCGACAAAATCGAAGAGATCTATAAAGATGTGTTTCGGGTTTTTCCATTTTTACGTAATGTTTAAAATACCTTTGATAAATGGTTTTTTTTCGGATTTATGGGCGTTACCTGCCTCCATTCCATTACAGCAGGCCCGGGCTTTCAGTTTGCATGGACATAGTGAATCCCGATGAGGATTCACGCCACCGAGCAGCAAATCGAAGATTTGTGACGTGTGCCCGCCACTCCGGCTTCCGCCTTCGAAGGTTTTTACGCGGAAATTATCCGTGTAAAAACGCTTTGGGCCGGCATTTTTGAAAAAATGCCGGCCCATGGCTCCAATCCCTAACGCTTGGAAAAAGCATAACAGGGAATACTTTTTTCATTATACCAAAAAAAAATTATCTATTTGCATAAATGCCCTCTTTGGTTTAACATGAGGGCAATTTTATTTTTCACAGTGAAGTTGATTGATGCCTTGCCTGAACACCTGGTTCAGTTGCTGAAGTCAAGCAGAAGAAGGAGCCCTCTATGCTGAATTATTTTGATCCCGGGAAGTGGATATCTCCGGAAATTATTCCAGGTTTGCCTTTCCGCTGGTATGCCCTGATGTACATTCTGGCTTTTGGAACAAGCTATTTGTTGTTCGTCTTTCAGGTTAAAAAACGCAAACTGGCCATCTCCAACGATGAAGTGCTGAATTTTTTTACCTGGGGTATTCTTGGTTTGCTTATCGGCGCTCGTCTTTTCGGCACCCTTATTTTTGCCAATGACATGCGTTACTGGCAAGAACCCTGGATGATTATCTGGCCCTTTGAAGGCAGCCAATTTGTGGGCTTAAGCGGCATGAATTATTACGGCGGTGTGATCGGCGGTATCGCAGGCCTTTTGATCTACGCGAAAATAAAAAAAATCGACATGCTCGAATGGAGCGATATGCTTTGCGCCGGGCTTCCTTTGGGTTATACCTTTGGCCGCCTTGGCAACTGGATAAATGCCGAGCTTTACGGGCGTGTCACAACAGCTCCCTGGGGTGTGGTTTTCCCCGGCGCTCAGGAAGTGAGTACCTCCAAGGCCTGGGTGCAGGATGTGGCCGCGAAAATCGGCATGAACATCCAGGATATGGCCACTGTGAATCTGCCTCGGCATCCAACACAGATTTACGAGGGTTTTCTCGAGGGCCTATTGCTCTGGGCTGTGATCTGGTTTATTTTTAGAAACCGAAAGCCCTTTAAAGGCTTTATTGTAGGTTTCTATATTCTGGGTTATGGGTTTTTTCGTTTTTTAATGGATTATTTTCGCATGCCTGTTGGCGGTGCCAATATCGATTATATATTCAAGGGCGGTAGTCCGGACGCGACGATCCACCTTTTGACATCGCCCTTTAATATCATTAAAAGCCAGATTTTTTCCCTGGCCATGGTGATTGGGGCTGTGGTGTTTTTGATAATAATGTACAATCAACATAAGGCTTCAGAGCAAGGTGAATCAGGAGAAGATAAAAAGGTTTCAACCCGCCGCCTGCGGAAGAAAATCAAATAGCTTTTTTTGGTATTTAGAATAGCTGTTGTCATTCTGATCACAGCGCAGTGAAGTGAAGAATCTCAGTTGAACGGGAAGACCTTACCTTGTGTTCAAAGTGTTTGCGTACAGGACCGGCGTGTTACCAGTTTAGACAGGGTAGATCCATCTTCGTACCTCTTCAGAATGGCATCGTAAAACATTTTTTACATCTACTGAATAGCTGGAAAATATTTATCATTTTTAGCCAATTAATTCAGCTCGATAACAATTATCAGGAAGGCCATGTGTAACCCTTCGAAAAGCAGCTGGATAAACTTAAAACTAACTTGTCATTTTTTTTCATAAATGGTTGTGAAAGCTGTTTTCTGGGCAATTAGCTGAAATGGCTTCACTTGTCAGGGACTGGTATGGAAAGTCTCCTGGGATGAATCTTAGCTTGAATTTCCAATTTGCTCTGTTAGGAAATCAAGATTTGACATATTCTTTTTTATTTGTTTAGCTTAAACAGGAATCAGTATTTTTAGCGTTAAGGATTGTAATAATAGCAAGTTATTTTTTCAAAAATGACTTGCTAA
>JAFGWI010000306.1 GCA_016937215.1 Spirochaetales bacterium
CATGGGATTTTTGAAAAAATCCCATGCCATGCCTTCTATCCCTAACGCGTTAATAGCCGAATTGCGATTTAGCTAAACAAGTACAAACCATCAAACAGGGGGTGTTCCTATTAACCGCTTGTATCGGTTATAGGTTTTGAAGGAATGGTGGCGTGAGCAAAGCTGTGAGCCTGGCCTCAATGCTCTGCTTTATAGCTGGGCCTTGTATGGCTTCAGTAGTGTATTTCTGGTATTTGTTTAGCAAACTCATTTTTCAGCGATTATCGCGTTAGGGATTGCAGCGAAAACCCCGCAGCAGAGCAGTGTTTTTAATCTTTTGCCATTGCTTTAGACAATCACAGCGGTGTTGACAGGTTCTGCGAGGAGTTGAAGCGAAAAGCCCGACCCCATGAAGCCAGGTACGGTTTGTTTTGTTTATACTCAAATGAAATAAAGCGCTGATAAAAAAGCGGAATGGGGGAACGCCCAAATAAGTTATTGCCTAAGGAAATACGATTTTTGATAGGCGAACAGGCTTTTCTGTAAAATAAAGGCCTGTTCCTGGCCAAAGGCCTCTGAGCTTTGCACAAGCTTTCACTGGCTTATATTGTGTAAAAAAATAGGGTCAAAGGCCTTAATTTGTTATCATATAACAATTTAAATGATTTAAAAAAAGTGGAAATTATTGGTTCATAAAGTTTGATTTCTCCTGATCAATCGATAATAATGTTTGTATGGGCATATCTTCATCGCAGGACGGGAAGATTCGCGAGTCTATTGTGAACGGAATTTTTTACCCAAATGATCCTGAGGAACTGGCAAAAGATGTTGAAACTCGATTGGAGTCACAATCAATAGCACAAGGTGATGTTCTGGGTATCATGACACCTCACGCGGGTTATGAGTACGCTGGCAATATTATGGCAGCTGCCTTTCAGGCAACGGCCAAACGGCCGGTTAAAAATGTTGTTATACTGGCGCCGATTCATCATGAACGGAACCAGGGGATTTATTTTCCCGAGTCAAAGTTTTTTTTGACACCCCTTGGGGCTGTAACCGTGAATCTTCCGTTAATAAAGGAGATCCTTTCTTGCGGTACAGGTATGCTGCAAGGGGATATTCCCCATCTTGAAGAGCATTGCATTGAGGTGCAGCTGCCCTTTATTCGCTTCCTTTTTCCCCAAGCCCAGATTGTTCCTGTTCTTTTGGGTGATCTGAAGCCCAAACATATAAAGCTTTTGAGAAACAGTTTGCAGTTGTCTCTTGCTGAAAAAATGAATTCCACCCTTTTTGTGATTTCTGCCAACCTGACGGCCATGCTGCCTAAAGAAAGGGCTGATAAGGAAGCGGCATTGCTTCTGGACAAGATTCAGGCCAATGCCTGGGAGGAAATCCTGGAATTAAAAGCAGCCAGGGAGATATCATCCTGCGGGACCGAGTGTTTGGCCAGTTTTTTATCGTTTAATGGTTTTAATTTTCAGCCAAAGCTGTTACAAAGAGGCAACAGCGGCGAAGTGAATAAGGACAGCAAAGAAATTGTGCACTACGCCGGGATATCCTTTAATAACAGTATAGATAAACCATGATAGTGCTTTTTGGTGCTGCCCTTTTATTTTTCAAGCTTTTTTAAAAATCAGGATATACAGCCGCTTTAAAACCGCATATAATTTATCAACAGTCGAATCATTAAAAACAGAGGTTCCTATGGATTTTACTATTACACACAAGGAAAAACTGATTCTTATTAAAACCGCCCGGCTGGTGATTGAAAATCATTTGTTTCACAAAAAGCAGGACTTGCCAGAAACGACCGAAACATTAAAACAGGATTGTGGAGCCTTTGTGACTCTTCATAAAAAAGGCTCGCTCAGGGGTTGCATCGGCTATGTTATGGCTGTCAAATCACTGATCAATACCATAAAAGATGTGGCTGTTTCCGCGGCTTTCAGGGATCCCCGTTTTCCTCCCCTGTCAGCCGATGAATATTCTGAGATTGATCTGGAAATCTCGGTGATTTCGCCTTTTGAACCAGTCTCTTCTATAGAAGATATTCAAGTTGGCAAACATGGACTGATGATTCGTAAAGCAGGTTATTCAGGACTACTTTTGCCCCAGGTGGCCACAGAATATGGCTGGGATCGCGAGACCTTTCTTACCCATACCTGCTACAAAGCGGGATTGTCCGGGGATGAATGGAAATCGAAGGACACTTCCATCGAAATGTTCACTGCCATTGTTTTTGGTGAACTTGAAATGGGCCTTTTAGGTTGAACTTTTCTTCAAGAACAAATATAGCCTGATATATCATTCTGTTAATTGATCTCGCTGTTGCATCGAGGTATAATAAGCCATGTTCCCTTGTTTACTAACATAGGCGAAAATGACAATGTGAATAATTCAGATACTTGATTTTGAAAGGATGAACCATGTCTTTAGTGAATAAAATATATCCTTACGAATTGGAAATAAAGGGCGAAAAATATACGGCTATTCCTTCGGGTTTGACCAAGACACGTGTTCTGCAAACCCGGCTGGCTGCCATGAAGCAAAGGTCCGGTTATCTTGTTGGGGAAAAGGAAATAGAGCCCTGGAAGGTTTCTGGTTTTTCAGAAGAACTCCAGGGACTGGCGCTCTACGGCCCTCACTTTCAGGGGGAAACCCTCCACGCCCTGGCCGAAAAAAGCACAGACCATTTTTTTACGGGAATGCAAAAATTACTCAAGGCCCTTATGGTTTTACGGCAAAATAAAATTGATTACTTCCCACTTCAAAGCAACAGCGTGCTTGTAGGAGAAGCAGAAGTTCTCTTTATTCCCTATGAACTGGCCAGCGAAGTGAATGAATACCATGATTTTGAGCTGAAACGCGAAGTCAAGAATTATATTCTGCATCCTGATTTTGACGGCGAAAAAGCCTGGAGCTATTCACTGGCTTGTCTTTTATTCAGAAACCTGACAGGTGAATACCCATTTCAAGGGGACGACGAAATACAACTCAATCATGAAATGCGGAATCTTGAATTAAGCCACAAACTGCTTTATTATCCTGAAATAAATAAGGATGTGCGGGACTTTATTGCTTCCTGCTTTAAAAAGGAATCAGCGCCATCACTGCAGCATTGGCTTAATTTTATCGCCAAATGGCAGGATCAGTCGATTTTTCAAAAAGTCAGCGAATCTGACCGCTTGCAAAGCCTTGAAGAAGCCCGGAAAAAAGAAAAAATCCAGCAGCAGCTTTTCGGCTCTCTGAATTTCTGGCGGAAATATTGGCAGCAGGTCGCGATTATCGCGGTGGTGGTTATTGCCATTGGCTCGGTAGTTGCCACATCCATCGGCAATGCTTTTTTCCGTGAGCTGCAAACAAAGGGCTTCACTCCTCGCCAAGTGGTAGAGGCTTATTACAAAAGCATTAATGATTTGGATGTGATGATGCTCGACGACTGCCTGGCTGACGGGGCAGGGCAAAACATGATGACCTATGTGTCTAATATTTTTGTCATTTCGCGGCAAATGATGTCCATTAATCAGAAGAACCCCATTATTAGTGCCGAGGAATGGGACAAGGCAGGAAGGCCTTATTACGATGATGGTACCCAGGTTTCTGGCATCGTCAAACTCTCCATTACCATGCTCCAGGACGAACCCGCCCCCCTTTTTCGCAATGAATATGAATTCTGGAGAACCGAGGCTGATCCTGAAGCAGATATTGATGAATTGAAGCTTGTTTTTATCGGCGATCATATTGTTGAAGACCTTTATCTACGCAAAGACAGGGAATTCTGGGTGATTTCAAAAATCGAGTCCATAAAAAACGAGCCCATTCCCTATAAATAGGAGCATCACCAAAAGCCCTTATTCTTGAGTTTTAGTGCTGCCAATAAGCTGATCTTTTTTTCAGTGTCGTGTGTTTGTATTTTGTGGAGAAAAACTGATTGCTTAGTGCCGGAATGGCTTTTAGCCATAACAAGAAGGTCTGCTGCTTTGTTAGGGAGCCCTGCTTTCGGTGAAATCGGGCAAACGAATTAGCCAGTCATAATCCTGATATTGGCCATGACCGAGTTGCCGGTAATACGGATAACAGGGCCATCGGCTGAAGAGTGGTTAATATCCGGGCTTTCCTCATGACTGGCCATGACGGAATGGAATTCCGTATGGACCTTCGCGTTTTCTGGTACGATGATGGTCAGATCGCTCATGACATTAATGATATTGATTTCTGTTTTATTGCCCGGGAAAATAATATTCCGTAAATCTACTTTTGTGTCTGCCATAACACTGCGTATTTTCGTAAAATTCCCGCCCAGCGAGAGCCCGCGGAAAATCTTTTCGCTCATCACCGAGGTTAACACATTAAAGGGTTTGACCGGTGTGAAGGAGTTTTTATCTGCCTCTGCCGGCATGTTGAAATAACGCTTTTGATATGTGTCAGGAAGATCCTCTATAATTTTTTCAAGGTCACCGTGGTTCCGGGCGCTTTGAACCAAATCGAGACGATGTTCTAATTCATCCATCTCGATAATATTATCAGCGTAACAATCGTTCAGAATGGTTTCCAGTTTATCTCGAAATTTTGGCAGATTCACTCTGGAATCCTTGGCTGGTTTGGCAGGTAAATTATCCATGGCTTTTCCTTATTGTTTATAAATAGCAGAATAAAGAGGCTTTGACAAGGTAAATTTTTCACCGCGAAATTTTTTTGGAGCGGGAATTTCCTCCGCGTTAGGGAATAGTATGATAAAGCTGTAAAGTATTTACGGTAGATGGTATAACGTTCTTTGCTTGGAGTTATCGAAAGTAAAG
>JAFGWI010000307.1 GCA_016937215.1 Spirochaetales bacterium
CATGGGATTTTTGAAAAAATCCCATGCCATGCCTTCTATCCCTAACGCGTTAATAGCCGAATTGCGATTTAGCTAAACAAGTACAAAAAGTCTTTTTTTATTATTCCATTATTTACTTTATTGTTTACTCTATACTGTGATGCAAACCTTAGCCATAATAATGCCCAGGGAATTATCAAAATCAACCTGAATACAGCCGCATCAAAAGGTGCCATCGATGTTACCGAATATGAAATTACAGATGCCATCGTTACCTTAACGGCACCTGACGCAACTGATGAAACAGAAACCTGGGCCAGTGGTGAAGAGACCTCTCTTATCTTTCAGAATTAAGGAACGGGATCATATAATATTTCAGTTTCTGAGAGTGACCAGTCAGATAATTCATCGACCTAGAATACCGCATTCAGAGCGAAAAGCGGTTATAATGTGGCGCTTACTATTTATTTAGGCGGCGATATTTTAATCATCTTTGATTCAGAACCTAGTCCAACCGAAGTACCGGCTGGAGAATTTTCGACTGTAAACGCACCTGATCTTGGTTCAGCTGCTAATTATGCCGTACTTGCCGGCTCTACTGTCATTAACGCGATCCTTTCTGTTATAAACGTAAGCGTCCCATTAACCCCACTTTGAAAAAGAAAAAAAGAACAATTACTAACACATAACTTCATGGTGAATTGGATATTCCGGATTTATCCTGAAACAGTTTCAGGAAAAAAATCAGTTTCTGGTTTCTCGATTTCACCATAACCTCATTTATTTTTTGGGGGGGCTCCCAAGCTAAAGTGCCTTGCACTTTCCGCCTGAAACCCCCTGGAAATTAATTAGTGACTCTTTATTCAGCGCCGCAATTCAGTTTCACATCAAAACCAATATAATACTGAATCACCAACAAAGCATCGATGATATTGATAATAGAATCATTGTTCACATCAGCTGCCTGAGGCACCTGCAATGTTTGTATCAAGCCAACATAATATTGGGCAATCAGCAAACCGTCTATCACATCTACTACCCGATTATCATTCACATCACCACAAAGCCGGGTTCTCGGCAGGATGGTGATTGGTTTAACATTGGTGGTCAACCCGATGACACGGCCCTGAACAGGGTCGTCAGGGAAATAATAGGCCGCATTAACAGTAAAATTGATGGCCTGAATCCCTTCTTTGACGGCTTTTACCCTAACATGCAAACCATTAGTGGATACAACTTCCATCAATGGCTCGGCTCCCGGAGGCTGGATAACAATCAATTCCTGAATTTCATATTTGGCGCGAGTGTTGATCTTCAAGTTCAGGGTAAAGAAATCACCTACAACAACTTTCTCAGGAAGATTTTCTATAGTTAATGCCAGGGGCTCCTGCACAAAGGGAATAACCGTAACCGGAGCTGTGTTAGTCGTTAAACCGATTATCCGGCCTTGAACCACATCATCGGGGAGATAATAAGCAGCGGTAACCGTAAAATTGATGGCCTGAATCCCATCTTTGATGGCTTTGATAACAACATCGAGTTCATCAATGGAGACCAACTCGAATAAAGGTTCCGCGCCAGGGGGCTGTATGAAAGTTACTTCCTGAATTTCGTACTTGGCATCGGTGTTGATGTTCAAATAAAGGGTAAAGATTTCACCGACCTCGACTTGCTTTGGAAGATTGGGAATGCTTAAGGCAAGAACTCCCGGCCCTCCCGCTACAATGGTAATGGGTGTGGTGTTGGTGGTCAAACCGATAACACGGCCCTGAACAGGATCATCGGGGAAATAATAAGCCGCGTTAACAGTAAAATTTATGGCCTGAACCCCCTTTTTTATGGCTTTTACAACCACCTCCAGCCCTTCAATAGAAAGGACCTCCAGAAAGTGAGGTGTTCCAGGCGGCTGTATGGCAATGACCTCCCGAATTTCGTATTTCGCCTCGGTGTTGATGCTCAGCTTAAGGGTGAAAATTTCACCCACAGCAACCTGTTCCGGCAAATTTGTAATACTGAGCTCCAACCGTGTTTGAGCGCTTAAAAAAGCGCAAGAAATAATAACAAGAGTGAGAATCAAAAAAATCCTTTTTTTCATTTTTTCCTCCTTTTTAATTTACTCACTTTAAGTTATTTTAACATAAAATCAATAAATTACCAGCAAAAAAATAATTTAAAACACTACTTTTCACAGCAGGAATTGAATCGCTGGATAAATGATAGGGGACGATTATCCCAGCGTTCTTTAGGGCGATTCAGGGAGGACAAAATAGTGATGGAGATAAACACCTGGCCTGTTTGCAGAAACTATCGCATAACCATAATTATAGACATTTCAACCCTTCCACTAACTTCATAAGATTATGAACAAGCTATTGGGAGACAAGAATTTCCTATTTTGAACTTGTGCAACAAGCACTGCTCCCATGGAAAATGCGCTTTCTATTGACAGAACACCCGCTTTTTTATATCACCCCTTATAATGTGAAAGAAAAAATGCTTTGATTTTCAGGGGTGTTTCAAGTAGTATATGGGCCTGGCGGCTGCATTTGGAGAGGATTACTTGGTTAATTGGTTATCATTGAAACGCACCACCTTTCATGGCGGGCAGAAGATAATACTTGCTTAACAATATATCTTTAGGAAATGCTGTTTCCGAGCTCCGTGTAAAAAGCATTCAGAACAGTTAATGCAGACGGGTTTTGCGGGAAGCATTTGTGTATAAACCCTATATTTTCCTATAATAAAGCAATGGAGGTGAATAATGCCTGATGAAACAAAAACTTCTGAAATATTCAAACATGGGTCAACCTGGCTTTGCGCCGGAAATAGAGAAAAGGGATGGCTGATGTCAAATTGATATTTGCCATGGGTAAAGCTTCACAGGTGTTGCCTATATGTGGAGAGGCAAAAGGACAATAACAATAACAATAACCAAAACCAGACAAACCAGGAGATAATAAAGATATGATTAAAATAAAAAAAATCACCGAAAACAAAAAGAACTTCCTTGACCTGTTATTACTGGCGGATGAAGATGAAAGCATGATCGACAAATATCTAGGCCATGGAGATTTGTTCGCTTTGTATGAGGATGATTTGAAAAGCATCTGTGTTGTGGTGCCAATGGATGGCGAAAGCTGCGAATTGAAGAATATCGCGACCTATGAAAAGAATCAAGGTAAAGGTTATGCCAGGGCATTGATAAAATTCATTTCCAATTATTACAAAAAGGATTATAAAACCATGTTTGTGGGTACAGGTGAAACACCGGCTATTCTTTCATTTTATGAAAGCTGCGGATTTAAGTTGTCGCACCGCGTAGAAAATTTTTTCACCGACAATTATGATCACCCCATATTTGAGGGCGATATCCAGCTGGTTGACATGATTTATTTAAAAAAGGATTTAGATTAGCAGCCAGGCTATATTTCCAAAAGGGGAGGCAATAATTATCGCATAACGTTCCGCGGCTATATGGAGTTTTTGCGGAACGAAGTGGAGCATAAATTTGGGTGAAGCGCAGCGGAACCATATAGCTGCTGTTATAGGCTGTACCGCGCCATCTTCGGTTTTCAGTTTCTTAAAATTCCCGCGCCCCACCGCCGGAGCACAGGACGTGCGGAGGCGGGTATTCATTTATTGATTACCACTTTAAACATATTGTTTTCTCGGTCATCAATAAAATCAATGTCTGGATATGCTTTAACTGCTCTTCGTATTCCATTTCCAAGTCCGCGGTAAGGCAGTAGTTTGGTTGCAAAGGATGCTAAGATTGGATTCCGAATATTTGAGTTGCCGGATTTAATATTCTGTATTGTCAAATTATTAGGTAAATGACCGGGGCTAATAATTTCAATTCGATTGCTGAAAATGAATATTCTGATGGGAGCGGTAATGAAGTAGTCTCGATGAATCAGAGCATTGGCAACAAGCTCTTCCAAAACTATTCGTGGTATTTCAGATTCTCCAGTTGAATTTACAGTTTTTTCTGATTGATTCTGTCGTGTATTAATGATGATAAAAGAGATTACCTGCTGAAATACATCTGATACTTTTCCGATAATATCACGACTATCAATATAATTATCTTCATCAATTTCATCGCCAGGGTAGGCAACTGCCTTTACGATAAAAGCAGGTAGTCTAAAGTGTGACTGTTTGGCAAATAATAGTGCCCCAGCAATGTTAAGTATTCCGTTTTTAGCAAGATTCATATTGGCAAAGATATTGTTTATTGAATTTTCTTGATTATCAAGAGACTCTCCATATTCTTTTTTGAAAAAGTCTTCAAAAAACGTCAAATCAATGTCACTAATGGATAATCCATTTGCGGGAATTTCATCACCGTGGAGTAAACCAGCAGACTGAAACATACGCTGAATTTCTTCTCGGCTGGTAACTTTTCTTTTGTCGCTACCACTCTTGACCCATATTGCTCCGCAATTATCCATGTAGGGTTTACTGATTCCATCAGGAATAGTAACGACAATAACAAGTCCATCAGGATGATTTACATTTTCTGTTATAGGATTAACTGGCGGTCTTACTGATTGTGTCGCTGCATTTGAAATAAGTTGATTCAAGCGACTCACGTCATTTTTTTTCAGACCTGTTACTGTCCAATTTTTATCTTCGACTCCAATGAATAATTTACCACCGCCTGAATTGCTAAATGCAACTATTTCAGAGGCGAGTGAATCTACATTGTGAAAATTCTCTTTGTATTGATGTTTCGTGTCTTCACCACGTGCAAGTATTTCTATAAGTTCTGAGGTTTCCATATACCGTATATCTCCTTACGTTTATTGAAGGCATCTTCGCCACCTTCCATTATATCTATAATTTCTTTCTGCAATACTGGTGAGTCAATGCTTCCGGCGTGGATAGTAATTTTATCATCCTCATATCTACAGGAATAAATCTGTTCCGCATCACCTAAAACTGGAAAATTAGCATTATGGGTAGCAAAAATAAACTGGGCGTGAGGTTTGAGGTTTCGTATCAGTTTTATCACATCTTCATAAATAGTTTGATTATCAAGATCATCTTCTGGCTGGTCTACTATAATCAAGTCGTTTTCCTGCTGATTCAACACAAACAGTATAAGTGCTGAAGCTCGTTGTCCTAAAGAATGGTGTTGAAGCTCCTTGCCACGATATTTGATAGTAAATTTATTCTGTACTTGATAAACAAGTAGGACTTTCAAGTTGTCATAAAAGTACTTTTCGAAGGTCTCAGGGGATGATCCGGCCTTCTTTCTAGCATTTTCGAAATCCCGATATAGAGTACCAAAGTCTGAGTATTCATTTACAATCGTGGAAAGGGTATTTTCCCTGATTCCGCTACCCCTAAACATGTTTTTCATAAAAGAAAGAAATCCGGTTTTATCACCTTTGAATTCAGGCTCGATAGTCAGAGATGATTGTTTATTGTTGATTTTATCCAACTGAACCTTGACTGCTTGAAATTCCTGCTGCCATAAATTATTCAGCTCGGTAAGAGCTTGTAATAATTCGTTTTTGATACTTGCAGCTTGCGACTTTTGCTTATGCAGTGCATCAAGCATTTTTACTGCAGTATCAATCTTACCTTTCAGTGTGGGATATTCTTCCAAATTAAGTGCAACAGCACCTTTTTCTTTGAGCTCTGCTTCAATTTTTCTTCTGGTTTCAGCGAATTCATCGGTGAAAGTCTTCTTAGTCTGGGAAAAATCCGTAAACTTCTCAACTAAAGCTATTTTAAGCGCCGTCATGTTTGAACTGTCAGATTTCTGCCTATCTAAAATAGCAATGATTTTCTTGTATTCTTCCAAGAAGGCACTGAAAAAGCTCTGATTTTGCTGGGAGGTATAGATTTGATGATTTCTTAGCTCATCTTCATGTTGACTGATAAAACTATCAAGATCGGTTCTAAAAGCATCAATATCTGCCAGTATTTGTTTTATTTTACGCTCATCGGTATCAAAATCGGTCTGTTTTTTATATTTTTCTTCTATGCCATATTCTTTAAACTTACCCAGGTTAAACTCAGCATCCTGCTTTCTTTGAGTATAATCAGCAATTTGCTCGTCAATATTGGCAACCTTTTGGAGCCTCAGTACAGTATCGGAAACGATCTGCTTTTTTTCTTCAATTTGGCGACGGATGTCGTAGAGACTTTCTCCAACCAGTTTTTCCACCAGATCCTTTTCAAAACCTTCGCCGCTGGCAGAAAGATCTTTTTGCCCGAAATAAATGGGATTTCTGATGACCGTTTCACGAATGGATACACCGGGTTGAAGTTTATTATCGACATAGACTTCCGGGTATTCATTCAGAATCCGCCTGATCTGAAATTCACTGCCATATTGATCGATAGCAGTAATAATTGCTTTGCCTCCACTGCCAAGTGTATGTGCCACAAGTTTATTCTTATACTCTTTATCAGCGGCTTTTTCTCCAAAGGGATAGTCAAGCACATAACGAACCGCTTCAAGAATGGAAGACTTACCGCTGCCCCGAATACCGATAAAGGTATTTAGTTCCGGTGAGAAGTGGACGGTTTGTCCGCTTAGGGTGCCGCCTTCAAAGGAAATGCTTTTGATGTGGGAATGTTTGAATCGTTCCGGATGAGACGGGCGCACTCTGCTTTGGTAATCTACTAAAGCATATTTGACCGCTTCAAAGGTGTAATCGCCTATTTTGAGCCAGGTTTCCCCATCTTTACTACCGATTTCTTCTATGGACTTACAATCAGAGCCTTCTACCTCGGCGGGGTACCAATCAACAAACCACGATTGTACTTTTACCCTGCATACGCGGTCTTTTACATCATGGGTTCTGGCTTTCTGGAATCCCAAGGTTCGTTTTTTAAAGTGCTCATTTTGAGCTATCTCTTTTAGTCTCCCACCATCAAGTTCCTTCCATAAACCACTTGATTGTTCCACATGGGCGAAAAGAAGAAAATAGTCCCTGTGGTAGCCATCCAGCTTTTTAATGGTATCAATTAAACCCAATGAACATCTACCATCTTCCTGCTCATATTGAGCTGGTGTTTTATTCTCAAAAGCCACATTTAAAAACTGGTTAATATAATCTTGTCCAGATTCCAGCCATTCATCAGAAAAGACCACAAGGGTATGTATACCATTTGCTCCGTCATTTACAGAAAGTTCCACTCCGGGAAGGATAAATATCTTTTCCTTTCGGGCTTTTTTCCGTAAATTGACAAACTCATTTTGGTCGAATTTGTTGTGATTGGTAATGACTCCCAAATTAATGCCTTCCTGCATTAATTTCGAAACATAGTCATTCAGGAAGGAATTCTCCTCGCCAGAATAGACAAATTGTTTGTCAGCCTTGGTATGAAGATGAAAATCGGCCCGCAACCATGTTGAACCGTGTTTGAATACATTGTAAGTTTTTATTTCATCAGGCATTATTCACCTCCAGTGGTTTATTATCGGAAATATATGTTTTAACCTCAACGGTACCGTGTTGAGTGGTATGTTTCAAAATGGAACAAATCACTTGTTCATCCAATTCTCCGCTTTCAAAGATATTTTTCAGATGTTTGGTTATGGTTGGTCTCTGGACATCAAAGAGTTCCGCCATCTTCTTTTGTGTCAGCCAGATGGTTTCGTTTTGGAATATGGTGTCAATTTTGACTGTGCCGTCTTCGGTTTTGTAGAGGATGATATCGGATTGGTTCATGAAGTTACCTCGTCAAAAACGATAAAACCGTGTTCACGCCAGCGCCTACCATTAACCAATGATTCAAAATCAACACCATCCACATCTAATTCAAGATTGTCTGCATGATCAGTAATTATTATTTGAGGAGTAATTCCAGTTTCTTTAGAAGTAGTTTTGCAGAACAACACTAATTGTTTAAATAGATTACTTACAGATGATAAATCTTCATCTAATTTTTCAATTTTTCCTTCTTTTTCTTTTAGTTCTTTTGGATCAAATTTTTCTTTGTTATTATCAATTGAAGCCGGAAAATAAACCTGGCTTGGTTGATCAAGGAATAATATAGGTGGTATTAGCGACTGTTCTCCAATTGAACAGAAATATTTATGGATCGCAGTAAATAGTGAAATATGACAATAAAGCCAATTAACCGCTTCTTCAAGTTGATTTGCTTCATCAAATAAACTTTCATTTTTTTGTTTGCAAAATGGGCATTCTGATATATGAATCTGAGCTTCATCTATTGTTGAAACAGCAGAAATACTTTCTTTATGCCTTTCTGCATACTGAATGTTTGTATCAATTTCCCGAAGTTTAAACTCTTTTTCTCTCTTCTGTGCTAATTTTAAGGCTTGTCGCTTTTCAATATCATATAGTTCTATCTGTAATTCACTTGAGTCATAATCTGTGATTACTTTTTTTGCCTGTATCTTATCAAGCATATTGAATGGATCTGAAAGGATAGATTCGGCATTCTCTTCAACCAGTTTATTTCCAGTTAAGATATGGTATTCCCGTAAATATTCAGATATTTTCGCTTCTTTCTCTTTGTCAATTTCTTCAATTGCTTGTTTTCTATTTTCTAATGCTTTTAATTCTCGATTTAATTCATTTAATTGTTGTTTTTTTATAAAATAGTCTTGAGAAACAAATCCTGCAAATATCTTAAACTGATCAATAGTTTGTTCTCTTTTCTCTTTCTCGTCAAACCTGTAAAAGAGAGAATGTTTGTTGGCGATAAGATTTTGATGCTGAAGAAGGTATGAAGTAAAATTCCTTACTGATGGTCGAGGAGCTTTTGCATTGTTCTTTCTGAAATTGCGATCACTTAAATCTAAGTCAGTATCATCAATATCTATTCCAAAATAGCGACCCAAGGCAACTCGAAAATCTGCCATAGGCAAAAAGTATTGATCATCAAAGTAATCAGTATTTAATTCATCGAGTCTAGGGACTGAGGACTCATATTTCAAAAATGCTTTTTTGTTTTTCGGTGTTCTTCCCAAAACAAGAAAATAATCTCTGACAGAAAGTACAATAAAATAAAGATCAGCATTATCGGTAATAACACCTTCGGGAACTGTATAATCGGAATTCCCAAAACAATAATCAAATATTTCGATCATGGCGCTTTTGCCTGTAGATGATTTACCGGTTATAACATTGACACCTGTATTAAATTCAACAAAATGAAGCCTCTGCCTTTTATCGATCAAGCCAATATATTTCAAATAACCTTTCATAGTTGTTTAACCCCCAGACTTCTATATATAGATGCTATATCGAGATTCTTGAAAATCTTATAAATATTTTCAGCAGCCTTGACCGAATCTCCTATAAAGGTAGGAATTTCTATTTCTGATTGAAGTAAGCTTACTTGCATTTCACTATTGATGATAATTAGTTCATTATCTATCGCATACTGGATGCATTTATTTGTGATATTTTTGTATTCTTCAATTCTCTCAGGTAATCCATAATAATTTTCTCGATTTCTCCCAAAGGTTGTCAAAGAACTTCTCGTAGTTGCACTTTTTAGCCAAATCCTAGAACTATCATGCAGAATTAAGGGCAAAATCAAATATGATAACAATATGTCTGTTGGCTGACCGCTATAATTTTTATAGAAGCTTAGGATTAACGGAGTAAGTAAAAAAGGATTATTATAAACCTTATGAACGTGTTTAATGGATTTAATTATCTTTTTTAATCTCATCAAATAGTCTTGCCATTTTTTCTGCTGCTTTAACATCAGCAGGGTTTTCATTATGGTGGTTTACTTTTTCCATTCCACCCCATGGAAGGAAGAAATCATAATGTTTTGGTAAATCTTTTATAGGAATATCTAATTTGTCTGCTGTTTTTGTATCAATTGCTAGAAAAGTTTTATAATCTGTAACAATAATGAATCTCTCATCATGTTTTAAATTTTCATTTATTAATAAAATGGTTGTATATAAATCATTATTGAATTCTTCCTTAAAAAAAACCTTTTTTTTCCAACAAATTTCACCTTTTACTTTTGATAAGTTTAAATTTCCCTTTTGAATTCGGGTTATAGATGCTTTAGGTAGGCCATATGATGTGAATAGATCAAAAATAAAGGTTTTTTGAGAAAACGAAGCCATCATTTTGTTAAGATTAGCTTCTATTTGAGCAATATTCATATGATTTTCTCTTTTACAATTAAATATATATTATATTAAACAATATTTTGATTATATTGCCAAGTATAATACATTTGGAAGAAAAAAAATAAAGGTTTTTCCATTAGACATTAAATTACCCCTAACTTATCGCTAAGATTTTGTACCAAAACATGTTAATTCTGCAATGTCCATTAAATTCTTATAAAACATTCAGAATTTATCCAATTTTCCTAAGTTTAGCCGAAAAGGGGCTATATTTTCATATTAATGTGAAAATATGATAAAAAAATGTATTTATTAAACACTTTTAAATGTACTAAAATTCTCAAATAAATTTATCATTAAATTCAAAAAACTTATTAATCTCTTGATTAGAGAAATTCAATTCTTCATTTACCCAATTAAGAGGAGTATACCCAAACGATTGTGGAAGAATAATGTTTTTGATTAGTTTATAATTCTTGATATAATTATTATCAATCCATGACTTTCCCAATGGAGTGATTGCATTATAATAAAGCAGAAGTTGCTCATCATTTGTTAATTGAGCTCTTAGCTGTTTTGCCGAATTATATTTAATATTCTTTATCTCTTCTTCGTTATAATCATCACCATAAAATTCATATTCATCAATGTATTTTATTACTTGGTATTGGTATCGGAAATATCTTGATAGTAACATACCATAACCATAATCGTAATATCGCTTATCGAAATACCAAGCTTTATATGAAATAAAACCTTGACTTAGATCCATTTTACCATAAAAAAATTGGTTATAATATTTTCGGAGGTTATTATTTTCTTCTAGAGATTTCCCATAAAATAAATGAAGATAAGCTAATATTGTTTTCTGTTTTAAATCTAACTTATCTATTGAATTTGTCATCTCAAAAATATTTTGTAAGTTAATAATCATCTTCTGAAAAAATTCTTGCCCTTTATATATTCGCTTTTGATCTAAACTTTTTATAGAAATGTCATCAACATTTTTTCGATGTATTTCAAACATAGAAAATAATTTATTTTCATAAGCATTTATTTGATCTTTTTTATTTATTAAGTTTATGTTTTCTATTTGTAATTTATTTGCACGATATTGAATATAGAAAGCCATAAATGTTAAAAAACACCCTAACCCTGCAATAAATGGAGCTGTTATTCCACCAATTGTATCGCCAATCTGTCCAGTATCATCGAATTTTATTGGTGATATAGTTCTTGTAAATATGAATGGAGCAAATGCAGCAAAAATTAATATAAGCCCGGCGATTATTAATGTGGTTGTTATTAATTTGTCTTTTATCATTTATTTTATTTTTTCCTTGTAATTCATAATAAATAATTATCGATTTCATCTTTAATTAAAAAAAACAAACAGGGCATGATCTCAAACTAAATTTAAGTCATAACAATAACAATTACTATTAAATTATTTAGTTTACAACTTATCCAATTTGTGTCAAGAAAAATTTAATTTGGCCAAAAAATAATCGTTTACTTTATATTACTCATCCCTCCGGCCTAAAACAAACCGCCAAAAACACCTGATTCCCCCTCACCGGCAAGCTCGTCATCGCCCCGATACCCACACCAAACCAGCTATTAAGCGCAAATTCCACCTCAAAGCCCACCTGAACATCAGGAGCCGTCAACACCGCTTCCCCATACCATCCGGTTCCACCCAAAAGCGCGAAACTGATATCTCCAAAGCCTTTTGAAC
>JAFGWI010000308.1 GCA_016937215.1 Spirochaetales bacterium
GGTCTCTGCCGGAGGTGTTTTTTTATGTCGGGCTACCGGTAAGATGCGTCTCAATAAAAAAATGAACTGCCAAAGCCATACGAGCAGCATTAATGACAAGAGGAAGATTTCTGTTGTGTTTGGTTGAAAAATATTCATGGTTTCTGCAAATTGACGGGCAAAAGTGCGATTTTTTTCCTTAGGTTACAATTAAGAACGAAAAAACGGTCAATACTTGTATCTTTGCATTTCTGTTTTATTGAAATACTCCGTTGTGCGTTTGCCATCGCCTGATAATAAGTGATTTAAAATGCAACCGGTGGCTTTTTTAATTGTATAGGAATAAAGGATCTTGCGTGATTGTATTTATTCATTAAGGCCTTTGTCAACGGACTATTTGATATCGAATACAGCAATATTAATTTTTAGAGGGAGCTGAAACGAATGCAATTTACATTAGAAAATACTGACAATCAAACTGCGGCCCGAACAGGTGAAATAATCACAGATCATGGAACAATTCCGACTCCTGTTTTTATGCCTGTGGGAACGGTGGGGAGCGTCAAGGGAATTCATGTCAATGATTTAAAAGAAGAGGTAAAAGCCCATATTATATTGGGTAATACTTATCATTTGTATTTGCGTCCCGGACTGGAGGTTTTGGAACAGGCAGGCGGATTGCACCGCTTTAATGCCTGGGATAAACCGATTTTGACGGACAGTGGTGGCTATCAGGTTTTTTCCCTGAGCGATCAACGTAAATTGTCCTCAAAGGGTGCTGAGTTTCGTTCTCACCTCGACGGGTCAAAACATCTGTTTACCCCCGAAAATGTGGTGGATATTCAACGGATTATTGGGGCCGATATTATTATGGCTTTTGATGAATGTCCGCCCGGAGATGCCGATTATAAATACGCGCTTCAATCTATGGAGCTAACACATAAATGGCTGAAACGCGGCCTTGACCGATTTGATTCCACCAGTCCCAAATATGGTTACAACCAAACCTTTTTCCCCATTGTGCAGGGTGCCGGATATCCCGACTTGCGAAGAAAATCTGCCGAGTATATTGCTTCTTTTAACCGGGAAGGTAACGCTATTGGAGGCCTTGCGGTGGGCGAACCGGAGGATGTGATGTATGAAATGATTGAGGTAGTTAATGAAATTTTACCGCAGGACAAACCCCGGTATCTGATGGGGGTGGGAACACCTGTAAATATTTTGGAAGCCATCAGTCGGGGTGTGGATATGTTTGATTGCGTGATGCCTACCCGGAATGGACGAAATGGAATGTTGTTCACCAGTCAGGGCATTATTAATATAAGAAATGAGAAGTGGAAAAACGATTTTTCGCCTGTTGACCCGGATGCTCATTGTTCTTTCGATACGCTTTACTCCAAAGCCTATTTAAGACATTTGTTTATTTCCCGGGAGATGTTAGGGCCCCAGTTGGCATCGATTCACAACCTCTCATTTTATCTTTGGTTGGTGGGTGAGGCGCGTCGCCGGATTCAGGAAGGTACTTTTAGTGGCTGGAAGGATCAAATGGTCAAACAACTGGCAAGGCGTTTGTAAGAACTAATTTGTTTTTTGTTTCTTTGTAATGATGAGCAGGGGCCAAAACAGCACCGATATTTCTTAACAGGATGATTTTAAAAAAGATAGATGTTTACATATTAAAAAAGTTTCTGGGAACTTTTTTCTTTGCTATCCTGCTGATATTGAGTATATCAGTGGTGTTTGATTTGGCTGAGAAAATCGATGATTTTCTTGAAACTGATGCACCTATTGATGCAATTATTTTTGATTATTATTTCAATTTCATCCCTTATTTTGCCAACCTGTTTACGCCACTGTTTGTATTTATTGCGGTTATATTCTTTACTTCCAAAATGGCCTATGACACTGAGATAATAGCCATTTTGTCCAGTGGTGTCAGTTTTAAAAGATTATTATATCCCTATTTTCTCGGGGCAGCCATTCTTACTGTATTTTCGTATGTGATGGGTGGTTACATTATTCCCCCATCCAATAAAGTGCGTATTGAGTTCGAGAATATCTATGTAAAAGAGATTAAAGAAACCGGGATGAGCAATATTCACATGCAGATAGAGCCCGGTTTATTTATTTATATGCGGCGTTATTCTTCGTATCGTGAACGCGGGGATGATTTTAGTCTGGAAAAAATAGAGGGGAAAAAGTTGAAGTTGAAAATTACTGCCGACAAAGTAAAATATGACAGCATCGATAATAAATGGATATTTGAAGATTTTACACGTCGCGATTTCTCGGATAACGGAAGGATGACTATTTCCAAAGGCGAAGAAATGGATACGGTTGTGAATATGAAGCCTGCCGATTTTAAAGAGGAAAGAAAGTTTTTTGAAACAATGACCAATCCCGAATTGGAAAATTATATTGACGAGCAGACAGTCAGGGGAGTTGGTAACATTGAGCCCTATCTTATTGAAAAGCATCGTCGGATAGCTTCTCCATTTTCAGCATTTATACTAACGCTGATAGGTGTTTCGCTGGCATCCCGAAAAACCCGTGGAGGCATGGGACTTCATATCGGAGTTGGCATTGCGCTAAGTTTTTCGTATATTTTATTCATGACTATTTCAACAACATTTGCCATCAACGGCAACTGGTCGCCCATGATGGCTACCTGGTTGCCCAATTTTGTTTTTTCAGCCATTGGTGTGTTGTTGTATTACCGGGCACCTAAATAGAACAAGGGCTTGTAGGTGCTGAAAATTTTAAGAATCTTTTTTTTTAGGTTGTGAATTGTTTTTTGCAGTTGATGCAGGATTTCCTTTTTGAATTGGGTTTTCTGATACTTGAATGAATGTTTTGATTCTAAAATTTACTTATTGTTTATCAGTGGTTTGTAATGACCGGCGTTAAAATATTCAAATTTTCCTGCAACTCTTTAGTGTAAAATTAGTAATTATGCACCCTGATTTTTCAGCGGATTTATTTATTGAATCTTGACTGATAGGTGATTAACCAAAACTTTTAGTGTATGTCATTAAAAAAGTACATCCTTGACCTTCGGAAAAGGAGAGAAAAAGTACAGCAGGGCGGTGGTGAAAAAGCCATTGAGAAACAAACTGCGATGGGTAAAATGACGGCCCGTGAGCGTATTTTGGCCTTGGTGGACCAGGATTCTTTTACCGAGTATGACCTTTTTGTTGAGCACGAAGCACGTGACTTCGGCATGGACAAAAAGCAATTACATGGTGATGGTGTGATAATCGGAACGGGAACTATTTATGGAGCTCCTGTTTGCGTGTTTGCTCAGGACTTTACCGTTGCCGGTGGTTCACTGGGACTGATGCATGCCCGGAAAATCACAAAAATTATGGATCATGCTCTGAAAATGAGAGTGCCGCTTATCG
Source organism: Spirochaetales bacterium (assembly GCA_016937215.1). Lineage (GTDB taxonomy): Bacteria > Spirochaetota > Spirochaetia > SZUA-6 > JAFGRV01 > JAFGWI01. The sequence continues at coordinate 3,381 of JAFGWI010000308.1, forward strand.
GAATCAATGATTCCGGTGGTGCCCGTATTCAGGAGGGTGTA
>JAFGWI010000309.1 GCA_016937215.1 Spirochaetales bacterium
AGTCGGGACTTTTGCAATTAGCTCTGCTATTATTACAATCCTTAACGCTAAAAATAGTGATTCCTGTTTAAGCTAAACAAATACGATTAAATAGATTCGACCGATGCTATGAAAATACTCTTATATTCGGTCACATTTAGAATTGCCGGGATGACAGCGATGAACTTGCGGGATAGTTACTTATTTTCATTCAAGCAGAGTGGTCAAATATTGAATTACGTTATAATGGAGTAAACAGAAAAAATCAGGAATTGTCATCGCGATGCGCGCAATAATCAAGGAAAAAAATGATGTCGGGATTAAAATATCGGGCTGGGGAGACTTGAACCCCCGGCCTCTCGGTCCCGAACCGAGCGCGCTAGCCACTGCGCCACAGCCCGATGCGAAAATGCTGAACCAAGATTAGCATATAATAAAATTCTGGTCAATGATAAAAATTCAGGCATTAAAGCGCTTAAAAACACTCCTCTTTGTGCCTCACCTGAAAGCCGAGTGGAGTTGTATGCTCTTTTTTGCCATTGTATTCACGAATATAGCGCATATAATAGATATCTGGTTCAAGGTCATAGGGAAGAAAAGCCATTACCCTTTTGTCTGAAAAGCGGACAATATCGGATAGAGCCATCACTTTATTGTTCCTGATGAGTTCAATTTGGTAATCGCCCTTGGTATGATAGAGCTTCAGCCCCCGGCCTGTAAGCTGAACCGGGCAACCAGGATAAAAATGCTTTTCCGAAAGGGTTTTCAGGGCAATAAATCGATAGATTTCAAAGGATGAGCGCCCCTGGCTGCTTCTGCGGAATTTAAAGTCAGAACACACTTCTTTACCGCAGACCCCTTCGCTATCCAAACCCTCACAACTCCTCTGGTTTTTAGCAGAGTCTGGTTATCAAGGAAACATAGAATTGAGCTATCACGAGAGCATCAACAATATTGATAATGGAATCGCAGTTGGCATCACCATTTTCCTTGTAAAAATTAGATACCGGCAAACCGACATAATACTGAGCTACCAGCAAGGCATCTACGATGTTTACACTAAAATCCCTGTTAACATCCCCTCGTTTATCAGGAGAACTTGTCCTCTCAGGATCAGGTGTGTCTGTATAATAAATAATCGCTGTATAATGAATGTTAATTTCCTTATCACTGTCCATTATGATGAAATAATTTCTTTGTTCATCCATCAGGACTTCGTCTCCTGAAAAGTGGGAAAATTCAGCTTGTTTACACTGGCATGGAATAGGCGTCGGATTCAAAGGACGAATAATGACTTTGGTACCTTCATAAATGGAAATAGCTCTGATCATAAATTGTGTTCACTCCCGGGGGATCAATAAAAGCGGTTCCACCATGAATAGAAAGTGTATATTCTGTATCAGGATATGGTGTGTGCTCAGGGCTCAATTCCGGAAAGGGTGTGGGTGTGGCCGGAATCGGAGTTCCTTCGGAAATGAAAACCAAAGGGTAAACAACATCTTTCAAAAATACCAGGGAAAAGAAAAAAGAGGGATTTGAACAAAGCCACTTTGTGGGCTCAATCACTTCAATTTTGATTTTAACAGGGGATATGTTAAAACAGATTCATAGGTTCTGATTATTGAATGAGAGGCTATTGATGGGTTCTGAATTGTAAGTGGATTAAAAAAAATCGGGAGCGACGGGGATTGAACCCGCGATCTCCGGCTTGACAGGCCGGCGCGATAACCAGCTTCGCTACGCCCCCATTTTCAGTTGTTGATAAAAAACGCCGACCCCGTGAATAACAGGATCAGACAGGAAAAGCTATCTCAAATGCCTATTGAGTAGGCCAACTATATGGAAAAAGATATTTTTTGTCAACGACCGCGCGAAAAATATTTGCCTTTTTTTTAACACAAGCAAAAAACATTTTACCCAAAGAATTTCACCCTAAAACCCGAAAGGCTCAGCAATTCTCGGTCAGGAAAAAGCTTGAAAAAGCAATTAAAAAAAAACAACTTTTTCTATTTGTTTTATACCACCGAGAATTGACCAAACAGGTCGCATAGCCGAGCAACAACGCGAAGCATTATGACCAGGCTCGATACATCGGGCGATTGCGATTTCGGTGACTCTTTTTATATTTTTTATCGTGCTTTCAAAAATTCATAAAATCTGATTTTATAGTCAATTAAGGTAGTCACCGAGAATCGCTGCGAAAGGCTTGAATCCCTGGTGTTGATGTTTTAAAATAACAGTAGCAAAAAAAGGGCCACAGTATAAGGAGAAAACCATGGATATTAACCGGTCGATAATCAGTCAGTACAAAGCCGCGCTCACCATTGTCTTGGATTGCATCGAAAAATGCCCCGAAGGCCTGTGGTTTGACAAATCCAAGGGTTTTCCTATATGGCATCTTTGCTACCATGGCCTTTTTTTCACCGACCTTTATCTGCATAAAGGAAAAAAAGACTTTAGCCCCTGGGAAAAGAGCCGGAAAAACTACGAGCGCTTTGAATCAGATCCTTTTGATCAATCCATAAGCATCAGGATAGAACAACCCTACAGCCGCGATGAAATGAGGGAATACTGTAAATATCTTTATGACAAAATCGACAAAAAGGTCCCGGAACTGGATATGAAATCGCCTTCTGGTTTTGAATGGCTGCCCTTTAGCCGGCTGGAAACCCATTTATACAATTTGCGTCACCTGGAGCATCATGCTGGGCAAATGGTCGACAGGCTGCGCAATCACGGCAAGGTGGAAGTCAAATGGGTTACCTCGGGTTGACAGGGCAATCGCATTAAAAGAATAATGTTTCAACCACTTGTCATTCTGAGGTGAAACGACGGGGGCCTGGTCATAAATGCTCCGCATTTATTGCTCGGCCATGCAACCTGCCTGGTCATAAATGCTCCGCATTTATTGCTCGGCCATGCAACCTGCCTGGTCATAAATGCTCCGCATTTATTGCTCGGTGACGTGAATCCTCATTGGGATTCACTTTGTCCATGCGTTCTAAAAGAATCTCGTCTGGTTTAGGGCTTTTGTTTTTGAATACAATTGGTCTATGCCAAATGAGATTCTTCGCTTTGCTCAGAATGACGGCTTTTGGTACTTCAGAATGACGGCGGGTGGTAGCTCAGGATGACGGCGGGTGATAGCTCAGAATGACAAAACAACTTTAATAATTATAATGCGATTGCCCTGCTCGGGTTGAGCCCCAGGCTTCTCATCATCTGAATAAAGGGGTATAATGCAAGGGCTTTTTGTTCAGCCAAGGCTAACCGCTGGGCTCAAATAGCTTAGGGATCGGAGTAATGCCATGGCATTTTTTCAAAAATGCCATGGCAAAGCGTTTTTGGTCGGATAATTTCCGACCAAAAATCCTTCGCAGCGAAAGCGGAGTTACATAGAGCCCGGCCCGAGCCCCTTCAGGGCTGGGGCAAGCTCATAAAGCTGAAGAGTTAAGCAGATAAAGCGATGATATCATTCAGAAGATCTCGCGCGACCATTATCAGGGGTTTTCAACTTGCCGACCAGGTTCGATAAAGGGTTTTTACAAGCTATTTCCTGGCAAGGATTTTCTGTTGTGAGTTTACGCGATACCCTTTCCGCGAAAAAAGGAGTCAAACCATGAAAAAACGAATTGCCGGAAAAACCGGCCTTGAACTGTCCATTTTGGGTTTCGGCGGCTTTCACCTCATCGAAATACCGGGTAAAGAGGCAGAGTCACTTCTTAACCAGTACCTTGATGCCGGGGGAAATTACATTGAAACAGCCATTAGCTATGGCGAGGGCAATTCAGAGATAAAAATCGGACGGGCTGTCAGTCATAGGCGGGAGGAGTTTTATCTTGCCACCAAGGCCAATCTTCGTGACGCCAAAAGCGTCGAGGCCCAGGTCCATCAATCATTGATCCATCTGAAAAGCGATTATGTGGACTTTCTTTTTGTTCATGCCCTTCAGACTGCCGATGAACTGAACCAGGTCCAATCCGCCGGCGGAGCTCTTGAGGCATTGAAAAAACTGAAAGACCAGGGCAAGATAAGGCACATTGCTCTCTCGGGTCACGGACGTCCCGACGGCCTTATCCCCGCGGTAAAAAGCGGTGAATTCGAAGTGCTCATGACCGGTTTTAATTATTACGACCGCTTCAACTATCCGCAAATCGAAAATGAGCTTTTGGCCTTGTGCGAGGAACAGGAAATGGGAATTTTAGCCATGAAGTCACTCGCCGACGGCTATTTATACCAGGCCCCGGAAATCGCCATTCGCTACAGCTTGAGCCAGAAGGTGGCCTCCCTGGTCATGGGCATGAACACCCGGGAACAGCTGGCCATGAATCTGAAAATAATCGAAAACTTCACGCCTCTGAGCCTGGAAGAAAAAGAGGAACTTTTCGCCAATTCCCCTTACCTGGGCGATTATGTGTGCCGACTCTGCGGAAAATGCCGCGAGCAGGGTTTTGACCCAGCTGAAGTGTTCCTGCTGGAGGGCCTTTTTGACCGCCAGATGGACAACAAAAAAATGGGGGACACTGCCCTTTATGCCTTGAGGGAAATGCTGAAGCACTGGTTCCGCCAAAAGGAAAAAGCCCGGGAAGAATATTCGACCCTGAGCCAAAAGGTCGATCCAAAAAAGGATTATTCCCGGCTCAACCAGCTTTGCCCCTATAACATCGATATTAACAGAAAGCTGAAAATCTGCCACGAAAAACTTTCAGATTCAGGCTTTGTTTACTAAAAGGCATAATGCCCCAGGTGTTGCCATTGCCCCGCTCCGACCAGCTTTGACGTGAATCCTCATTGGGATTCACTGTGTCCATGCGTCCTAAAAGAATTTTGCATGCTTTGGGGCTTTTGTTTGTGAATGCAATTAGCCTCTGCCAAATGAGATTCTTCGCTCCGCTCAGAATGACGGCGGGTGGCAGCTCGGAATGATAAAATAGCATTAAAAAATAATGTTTCAAGAGCTCGCGCGTTTATTTTCCATGTAAACCCTTTGTACGCAAAGCAACTTGTCTTATTCCAGGCAAGATCCTTCGCTCCACTTCGCTTTGTTCAGGATGACAATAGCCATTCTAAACAACATAAGAAATCATTTAACTGCGCCGCGGAATACGGGTTTCATTGAACAAAAAATCCGGCCCCTTTATCAAAAAGCCCCAAAAAAGTATATTAACATCATGAAAACACAAATTTTTATTGTCACTTACCAAAGCCCTGTTGGACTCCTTATGCTGGGCGCCTTTGACGATAAACTTTGTCTCTGCGACTGGGTAAACAGCAGAAAGCGTTTGGCTAATGACAAGCGACTGACCCGCTTGCTGAAAGCTGATTATCATGAAAAACCTTCGTTTATTACAGACCAGGCCTGCCAAGAGTTAACCGAATATTTCAATGGTAGCCGCCGGGAGTTTACCCTGCCCCTCTTATTGGCTGGAACTGATTTTCAGAAAACACTATGGCAGGCTCTGATGGAAATCGGCCATGGCAAAACCATGAGCTACAGCAGCCTGGCCAAAACCATTGGCAAGCCCACAGCCACAAGGGCTGTTGCCTCGGCAGTTGGCGCCAACCCTTTATCGATTTTCATTCCCTGCCACCGGATTATCGGAATCAAGGGCCAGCTAAAAGGTTATGCCGGCGGGCTGGAAGCCAAAAAAAGGCTGCTTGAGCTGGAAGGTTTATAAATAGTTAACGGTTTCCTAAACAAAGCACTTCCTCAGCCTTAATCCCGAAAAAATCCCACTTTCCGCACTAATATAGCAATTTTTTATATTATAGAAAAAAATAAAAAAGCCAGAACCACGGGCTCTGGCTTAATATAATTTCAAACAAAAAAATACAAGATGATTAACAGAGTAAACCTAGAACCTCATGAAGAAAGCCCAGGTTTCCTTGGATATCCAGTTCACGTTTGATCCAGGATCGGTCACTGTGTCGGTGTGGCCTCCGCGGAAAGAACCGAACACCACAGGATATTCTTCGCTACATGAAAACTCGGTGGTAAGATGAGTGCTACCCGACGCGATAGGAATGTTCGATGGGATGGTGCACCCGTTATCCTCTAAGCGCTGTAAAAGGCAATACTTCCCACCCTCTTTGGCCGCGTCATTAAAAATCCACTTGCATGAACCGTCATCGGTTCCTGTGGTTTGGTAATAAGCGATGGGTTTGTGATTATTGGCAGGCAGCCAGATGTTCCAGTTGGCCGGAGCATAACAGGCAACTGCCCTTAAATCATCCTGAAAGGCCAAAGAAAGCGAATAGGTGAACATCGCGCCATAGCTGAAACCGCAGCTGAAGATACGAGAGGTATCAACACAGAGCTTTCCTTTGATTAGTTTGAGCATGTCCGCGAAAAAGGCATGGTCTTTTTCACCCTGGTTCCACAAGGGGGTGTCCGTACCTGTTCCGTTCATGGCAACAAAAATAACAGGCACATTATCATTGGCCGCGTAGGTCTGAAGCCCGTAATACTTGCTGTTCACGACTCCCTGAGCGCTGCTTCCGTAGCAGTGCATACCGAAAATCAAGCGGTAGGGTTTATTTTTATCGTAATTTTGAGGAATGGTGATAATATACTGTCGGCTGAGCCCGGCACTGGTAATGGTATAGGAGCCGCTCTTTAAATCGGAAAGTTCTTTACCGCAGCCTTCACTGCAGTTACTGCAATTAGGATCAGCTGTTGGTGCCGCGGTGGGCGCTTCTGTGGGAATGGAACCAGACTGCACGCTAATGCCATTGATCTTCGGGTTTTCTGTAACTGAAGAAAATTCAATTACAATCTGGCCGCTGGAATTGGCTGTTGTGGTAAAAGACTGAACCACAGCCTTGTTCTGACCTCCCGCGGCAGCATAAATATCAAAATTGGATAAAACACTGGTTCCATTAATGGCAACATTAAAAATACGACCGCCCGATGATGTCAAATAGGTTTCGGCAAAATAGAGATTAACAGTGTAGCTGGCTCCGGAAGTAAAACCGGGAATGGTATAAGACATTTCTCCATAGCGTTCGTTATTAAAAAGGCCTGCTGGTGCCGGGTTTCTGGCAAGATGGGATACAGCCACGGTTTCACTATTGCTATAGCTTTCGCCCCCTGTAAAATACTGATCAGCCTCAAAGTCACCTACTTGAGAAGTGCTGCCAGCCGCGATCGAGATAATATATTCACCGGCAACAGGGGTATTATTCGGTTCCGGTGTTGTATCACAAGGCGCGCCAGGCAGAAGCCCCACATAAATCTGGGCAATCAAGAGAGCGTCAACAATATCGACTGTGCCATTACAATTGGTGTCCGCGCAAAGGGCATTATAATTCTCTACATTTAGTCCAACATAAGCCTGAGCAACCAGAAGGGCGTCAACGATATTAATCGTGCCGCTTTCATCAGCATCTCCCACAAGAGAACATGATGATGACTGAGCTGCTAAAAACAGGGGAAATAGGACAAGTCCCGCAAGAATAATAAAGATTTTTTTCATTTAAGCTAACTCCTTTTTTTAGTTCGTTCTTTAAACTATTTTAAATTAAATAACCAAAGCCTTTTGGCTATCTTTTTTGATTCAACCCACATTCCGCGGTGAATTTAGGTAATTTCTTATATTATTTAAAATTAAGAATTTGCGATTTGCAAAATCGCCTTTTCTATTTCTCTATAAAATAAGAAATTACTATTTTAGCGCGGAAAGTGGGATTCAACTTTCCATAACATCAATAAAAAACCAAAAACCAGGTGTTTTTCAAGATCATCTTTTCAATATTTCGGCTCTGGATTATACACCTTCCCTCGGGTAATCTCCCCCAAATAGCCCCTTCCCCAGTTGCTTTACCATGAGCCGAGGCACAGCTGATGATTTTACGCGGAAAAAAAATCAATGTAACCCCAGGTTAATCAAATGTCATTGCTTATTTTAATGTTAAACCACAGGCCTAAAATTGGCTATAGGACGCATCACTGAATGAACAGCTTGATTATTACGCCATCCATACCCTCTTATCGTCGTATGGAATGTACTTCTGCTTTTTTCACGGGTTTTCCAGGTTTTACCCCTAACCAGAATACAGTAATTACAAAAAAAGGGATGAATATGTAGGAAGATCCGGTGTATTATAATCATATATTTAAGGAGGTATTATGTTCAAAGCATTAGATAAAAAAATCTGGAAAAAAATGGTTTCATTATTAGCCATTTTTCTTGTACTTACTCTTCTGGGCTCTTGTATGCCCGGGCCCAATGAATTGCGGAATATTGATCCGCCCGAAGCCAAGGCTGCGGGTTTCTGGCAGGGGCTTTGGCATGGTTTCATAGCCTTTATCACCTTTATTGTTTCATTATTTAATCAGAATGTGAATGTTTATGAGGTCCATAATAATGGGGGCTGGTACAATTTCGGCTTTATTTTTGGTGTGATGATCGCCTTTGGAAGCGGAGGAGCCGGCAGTCGAGGGGCTTATAAACATAGAAAAAAAGTAAAAATCGAAGATATTCAGTAATTTTCAGCCTCTCTTTGGAGAGGCTTTTTTTTGATACCTGGCTTTAAAGGCTTTTTCAGGCTTTTTTATATGCTATTTTTAAAACAAATTGATTTCAGGGCTTTGCAAATTGCTTTTTTTTTATTACTATAAGGCTTTCCTTGGAGCATGAGCTTGGCAGAAAGCTTCCAATTTGGATGGTGAATGCTGACATTGCCTTCCCGGGTTTTTATGGCGAACATGGCCTGCTTTACGCAAGCTTGCCAAATTGCGGATTGATTATCTCATTTGTATCAGCCTGGCGAAAAGGTGAACCGACCCTGAAGGCTGATTGTTTAAAGCTATATTTGTTCAACCATGGTATTCCCCTGGCCGCGGCTGGCTTAGGGATTGTAACCATGGCTGATCATTTTTTCAAAAATGATCAGCCAAAGCGTTTCTGACTGGATTATTTCCAGTCAGAAACCTTCGCAGCGAGAGCGGAGTGGTGAAAAGCCCGGCCCGAGCCCTTTCAGGGCTGGGGCAAGCCCCGGAGAATCATGATAGAGAAAAACATGGTATTCCGGAAAAATAATGTCTGCCCCAAGCAGGGGGAAAAGGAAATGCTTTGCGGTGTTCTGAAATAATAAGGACACCTTGGATATGAAAAAAAGCCCTTGTTTTATTTGTTTGATAGATTTATCAACAGGCAGGGCTTAAATTTTTAAAAAACGATCATAAAGGAGAAAAACATGTCAGAAAAAGCAGAAGTATTGGTTGTTATGTCAAAAGTAAAGGCCTATATCAAAAACAAGGCTGGTATGAATGTATCTGCCTCTGTTGCCTCGGCTTTATCAGAAAAAGTAGCTGCTATCTGTGATTCCGCTATTGAGAATGCACAATCAGCTAAAAGAAAAACCGTAATGGATAAAGATATCTAATCAGACATTTTTTATCAAGCAATCAATAGAAAACCCTATTGATTAACCGGTATTCTGACAGATTATTGTTGATCAATTGATTTGATAACTAAAATGATCTGTCAGAATATTTTTTCCTGCCTGACAAATCCATTCCATTATTCATGGGATAGCCCTAGTCCTGTTTTCAAGAGTATAAATTATCCGCGCGAGTTCATTTATTTCCGGATATTCATTTTTTTATCATCCGCCTTAAGCGGGAGTAAAAAAACGGCCAAGGCTTTCTACTCCTTCACAAACCGCTTTTGCCGAATAATCCAGGGCCTCTTTTTCTTCTGAATCAAGCTCAATCTCAATGATTTTTTCAACACCATTTTTTCCCAAAAGAACAGGCACTCCCAGAAAAATGTCCCTGTACCCGTATTCTCCGCGAAGATAGGCACTGACTGCCATCAAACGCTTCTCATCCTTAATAACAGCTTCAACCATTTTGGCAACTGACGCTCCGGGCGCGTAAAAAGCGCTGCCTGTCTTTAAAAAAGAAACAATTTCGCCTCCACCGGTTCTGGTTCTCCGCACCATGGATTCAATGGTATCTTTATCCAGCAATTGGGTGATGGGTATGCCCGCGACAGAGGAATAATTCTTTAAAGGAACCATTTGATCTCCATGACCGCCTAATACCATGGCAAAAACATCTCCCGGCCATACATTCAGCTTTTCGGCAATAAAATAACGGAATCGTGTTGAATCAAGGGCCCCGGCCATACCAATAATTTTTTTAAGAGCAAAACCGCTTTCTTTTAACACAGCCATTGAAATAATATCTAGAGGATTAGTAACAACAACCACTACCGCGTTAGGCGCGTATTCGGCAATTTGTCTGGAAACCTGTTTAGCTATGGTCACATTGGTTTTCAGCAAATCCATTCGGTCCATTCCTGGTTTTCGGGGAATACCAGCGGTCAGGACCACGACATCGGAGTCCCGGATTCTTGAATAGTCGCTGGTTCCTTCTATGTTTACGTTATAATTCCTGAGCGGAGCGGAATGCATAAAATCCAGAGCCTTGTTCCTGGCCAAGCCTTCTTCAATATCGACCATTACAATGTCAGCAATATTTTTTTCAGCAATATAATATACTGCTGTGGCGCCTACGTGCCCTGCTCCGATAACTGCTACTTTTTTCATTTCACGGCCCCCTTTTCCAGAATGCTTTTAATCTCTTCAACCGAAATGGAAAAGGCATGCTTCTGGGAACTGGTTAATTCAGGAGCCAAGACCTTCTCTATCCCCTTTTTTCCGATAATACATGGCAGTGAAAGAGCAACACCTTCATACCCGTATTCACCTTGCAGAAACACAGATACGCAAAAAAGCCTGCGCAGGTTCATATGAATTGAATCAACCAGTTCAGCGCAAGCAGCTGATGGCGCGTAATAAGCGCTTGACCTTTGGGCCATGTCCACGATTAAATTCCCGGCTTCTCGAATGTCGCTGATAATGGCGTCAATGCGTTCGTGATCCATAATTTGCGCGAGAGGAATTCCCGAAACACAGGAGTATTGGGGCAAAAAAATCATGCCATTAGAATGGCGGCCGATGACGGTGCAGGCAATATTTTCAGTGGACACGCCGAGTTCGCGGGAAACCAAATAATTCAAGCGGGTGCAATCGAGAATACCACCCAAACCGATTACCCTTTCACGGACAAAACCGCTTTCCTCAACAAACACAGTGGTCAGCATATCAACAGGTTCTGTGGCAATAATAAATATACCCGGTGAATTCAATTGTTTGAAATCCCGGGCCAGCTGGACAATAATGTCTTTATTAATCTCAAAAAGGTCTTCCGGCCTTTGACCAGGTTTCCGTCCTGTTCCGGCAGAAATCACCACCATTTCCGCTTGTTTTAAATCGGACAAGCTGTCTGCTCCGGAAATCTTGTTTCTATAACGCCTGACAGGCGCTGCTTCCATGATATCCAGTGATTTACCCTTTGCTGTTCCTTCCTGAATGTCATAAAGCCTTACATCCTCTATTCCCTTTTCAGCAATAAAAAAGGCGGTGTTGGCTCCAACGTTTCCGCTTCCTACAATCCCTATATATGACATCTTGCCTCCTATACTGTTTTTCGTGCCAGATTCAAAACCCCTCCGGCTAAAAGTATTTTTCGATGGCGTTCTGAAACATCCAGCAAGGCCTTAATTTCTTTATTGTTAAGCAGTACAGTGATTTCAGAATCTCCATTAGAAATAGCACGAGCTATTCCAGGAAAAGAAACAGAATCACCTTGTTGAATATCATCATAATCATCGGGATTTTTAAAAACAAGGGGAATGATGCCGAAATTAATAAGATTGGCCTTATGTATTCTGGCAAAGCTTTTAACAAGCTTGATCTGAACCCCCAAATAACGTGGCGCCAAAGCCGCGTGTTCGCGGCTTGAACCCTGGCCGTAATTTTCACCGCCTATCACAACACCACCCCTTTTTTCTCTGGCCCTGGTTGAAAAATCAGGATCAATGACATCGAATACAAAATCGCTGATAGCAGGTATGTTGCTTCTGAAAGGCAGAACACGATTCCCCGCTGGCATGATAATGTCGGTGGAAATGTCATTTCCAACCTTGATAATGACTTCTCCTTGATAATCCTCGCTAAGCTTTTCAAACCGGGGAAAGGCTTTGATATTAGGCCCTTTCAGAAGGGTGATTTCCTCACCCTTATCAGCTGGTTGAATCAGCCACTTTTCATTAAAAAAGAAATATTCTGGGTAATCAATTTTCGGGTAATCCATGGTTCCTCTTGGATCAGTAATGTGTCCGGTTAAAGCAGAGGCCGCGGCAACTTCCGGCGAACATAGATAAACAGCGTCATCCATGGTACCGCTCCGCCCTTTGAAATTTCGGGGAAATGTGCGAAGTGAATTGGTTCCAGATGCCGGCGCCTGCCCCATGCCAATGCAACCAAGGCAGCCTGGTTCATGGGGCCTCGCGCCGGCTTTAACAAGTGATTCAAGCCCACCATTGGACATGATATTGGTAAGAGTCTGACGGCTTCCCGTGTTGATCTCAAAACTGACCCTGGAATCTTTAAATTTGCCTTTCACCATTTTAGAGGCAATCATGAAATCCCTGTAGGAACCGTTGCAGGAAGAACCGATAATCACCTGGCTGAGTTCAACATGAGCCAACTCGCGGGCTGGTTTTACATTATCCGGACTGGATGGACAGGCAACCATGGGCTCGATGGCAGACAAGTCAAGCTTTGTTATCCGCTCAAATTCAGCCCCCTTATCTGTTGCCAGAAAAACAAAATCCTGCTCTCGCTGGTTCATGGCCAAAAAGCGGCGGGTTACTTCGTCTGAAGGGAAAATACAGGCTGTGAATCCGGCATCTACCGACATATTGGCGATGGTTGCCCGGGCAGCCATATCGAGATTTTTCACACCCGGCCCATAAAACTCCATTACCTGGCCAATACCGGCTTTTACGGAAAAATCCATGAGGATTTTCAGTATCACATCCTTGCCTGAAACAAAATCCTGTAACTGATTCTCGCAATAAAAACCCCATACACGCGGCGTATCAAGATAATAGGGTTCACCTGCCATTGCCATGGCTATCGAAATTCCCCCCGCTCCGATAGCCAGCATGCCAAGGCAGCCGCCAGTCGTTGTGTGGCTGTCCGATCCAAGCAAGGTTTTACCCGGGACTCCAAAACGCTCACGGTGAACATGATGGCTGACCCCATTACCCGCGGGTGAAAAAATAACACCATACTTTTCGGCAGCTGACTGCAAAAAAAGATGGTCATCGGCATTTTTATAATCAGTTTGTATGATATTATGATCAACATAGCTGACAGCCAGGTCCACTGCAACTTTCGGCTTGTTTAGCGATTCAAATTCAAGATACACCATGGTCCCTGTCGCATCCTGAGTAAGGGTTTGGTCAATTTTTATGCCTATTTCCCTGCCAGGTTCCAGAGTCCCTTCAAGCAAATGCTCAGTCAAAATCTTTTCACATAGTGTTCCTTTCATCAAGGACCTCCCTTTTTTTGCGTTTTTGCCAAAACACCTTCATGATCCCCTATTCAGCAAGATGGCAGCCCAAAACATTCACCGGCACAATGGAATGTTTTTTCTCCACTGATGACAGGATAGCCATAATGGGCTCCAGGGTCAATGCGCCAAAGCCACGATGGTTATGCCTATAACACTTGTCACTCCCATTGAGTTTTCCGGCCACATAAGCAGCCTTGCTGGCAAGAAAATCAGCGCTCAAAACCGCGAGGGTAAAACCATCCAGGCTTAAAACAGGTCACTCATTTCTCACAAGCCCGTAAAGCTGATTATATGATAAATGATAACAACAAACTATTACCATTTTTAACAATCTCATGAAAACCCATTAGCCCTTAAGATAATCACCTTTCCCTATATTATGACATTTGTATTTGTTTAGCTTACACACTTTCTGGACGTTACCCGCCTCCGGCAGGTCGGGCTATACGGCACTTCGCTGTCGCTCCGAAGGTTTTCTGCCGGAAATGATCCGGCAGAAAACGCTTTGGCTTGCAATTTTTGAAAAAATCGCAAGCCATGCCTTCTATCCCTAACGCGTTAGTAGCCGAATTGCG
>JAFGWI010000310.1 GCA_016937215.1 Spirochaetales bacterium
ATTTATGACCAGCACGAAAACCTTCGAAGCGATAGCGAAGTGGCGGAAAGCCCGGCCTGCTGGAATGGAATGAAAGCAGGCAACGCCCAAAATTCATGAGCTGAACATATACGATTTTTTTATGATTGTAATCTGGATTATAACAGAAATGATGATAAAGCATTTCCATGATAAACTTTATACTTCCTGATAATTTGAATGGAATAAGCAAAAAATTCTTATTGACTTGAAATATGATAGACCATATTATTTATAATGATCTGCAAAAGGAGTCGTGAAATTAGTGAATCTAATAGTGAGAATGAACAAGTAAATAATCCATTGCACGGAAAAACCCTGGAAAATATTCTTGTTGAATTAGTCGATAAACTAGGCTGGATTGAAATGAATCGAAGGGTAAAAATTAATTGTTTTTTTACCCATCCAAGTATTAAATCCAGTTTGATTTTTTTACGGAAAAATAATTGGGCGCGGCTTAAAGTTGAAAAAATGTATTTGGATTTGGTCATTAATTCAAAGGCCAGGAATAATGATTTCCACTAGAGGCTCTTGCAAAACTGAGGTTTTGCAAGAAGCATCAAAATTGCGGATAAATTATCTTATTGCCCGATAATAATCTCACCACGGAGACAGGCTTAGCTATAACCTTTACTGTAAATTAATCCATTTTCGGCGGATCGTAGGGATAGGATTTACCGCAGAGTTTGGATAAGGCCATCATCACTTGGTAGGTGATCATGGAAGCGGATTTTCCTTCAAAGTCGCTGTCGCTTTTTCGTACCTTTTCATAGGTCTTCACTTCCTTGGAAAAGTCCATAATATCACCAATAATGAAATTCATGCGGCCCAGGCTTGGAATAACACCCTGCCTTCGGCGGCGAACGTAGTCTATACCTATGGGCAGAACCTTAATGCCTGTTTGAAGTACCAGGCGCCCGATGCCGTTTTTGCCGCGACGCAGGCGTTTGGGGTTGCGGTTGCGCACGCCTTCTGGAAATATTCCCAGGCTCATGCCTAGTGAGAGGCGTTCTTTGCAGCGGTCAATAACACTCTGCCAGCCAGGTATACCTTCGTTGATCCGGTTCAGCCAGCCGAATCGGGAGGGTTTGGAATAGACATAAACCGGGTTGATCTGGTTGAAAACAATGCCAAGCATGGGGATCTTGCCGAACATCCAGGCGATGATGAAGCTGATGAGTTTGCCGCCGCGCAGAAAAATCAGGGTCGAGGCTACTGATACGGTTTCCAGGGCATTGTTATGATTAAAAGCAAAGACAATGTTGTCGCCCTTAACCAGAGGGATTTTTTCAGGATTACTTACGCTGATAAAGGGGCCGAATAAGAAAAGGCTCAGTTTGAGTAAAAAGCGTCCAAAGAGTTTAGGGCCTTTGATGTGTGTAAATAGAATCTTGAACTTGTTTCGGAATCCCAGTGCTTTTGATTGTTGTGTTTTGATAGGTCTCTCCTTTTTTAAGAAATGTTTCTTTGACACAGCGGTATTTTTACATTCTCTCCAAAAAGGGGACTCCGATTAAGTAGAAACCCTTTTCAAAGGCCTGTTTAATGGCTTTAACCAGGCGGATGCGGCTGACTACAATGTTGGCGTCAGCATTATGCAGAATGGGATTGTCATGGTAATAGCGTGAAAAGATTTTGGCAAGGTCGTAAAGATAACTTGCGATATAGGAGGGGTTGTATTCCCGTCCGGCTTGTTCGATGATGTCTGAAAAGGATGCCAGGAGTTTCATGATCTCCCATTCTTCCTTCACGGTTAAAAGTTCGGCTTGAAAGCGGCCGGAGGCGAATTCTGTTTTGCGGTCGTCAAATTTGCGCAAAATGCTGCAAATTCGGGCACCGGTGTATTGTAAATAGGGGCCGGTGTTGCCATTAAAGGATATAGATTCCTTGGGATTAAAGATCATGTCCTTGGCCGGGGTTGTGCTGAGAAGATAATAGTTCAGGGCGCCAAGGGCGATACTGTGGGATGTTTTATCGATATCTGTGATTTCATCGTCCCGTTCTCGTGAATTGATTTCGCTCTTGGCCAGATTCACCAGTTCTTCCAGCAGGTTGTCGGCATCGACCACGGTTCCTTCCCTGGACTTCATTTTTCCTTCGGGCAAATTCACCATGCCGTAAGACAGGTGATAGAGGTTTTTAGCCCAGTCATGGCCAAGAAGGCCCAACACATGAAAGAGTACCTGAAAATGGTATTTCTGTTCTGAGGCCACAACATAAATAAGCCGCTTAAATGGCCAGTCTTCATGGCGCTTTACGGCTGTGCCTATGTCCTGGGTGATGTAGAGTGATGTGCCGTCACCCCGGAGAAGTACCTTTTTGTCCAGTTTGATGTCCGATAAATCAACCCAAATGGAATTGTCTTCTTCCTTGTAAAACTTGCCCTCTATAAGGCCACGGTGGATTTCATCCTTTCCGGACAAATAGGTTTCGCTTTCATAATAATAGGTATCAAAATGGATGCCTGTGTTTTCATAGGTTTTTTTGATGCCCGAGATGGCCCAATGGTTCATTTTTTTCCAAAGTTCTTGCACTTCGCTGTCGCCCTTTTCCCAAGCCCGGAGCATGTCTCTGGCTTTTTCTTCTGCTTCGGGGTTCTCTTTTGCCCATTGGGCGAATTTTACATAATAATCACCAACAAAGTGATCGGATTTCCGGTCTGCTGTTTCGGGTGTTGAATCGTGACCGAATTCCAGGTAAGCCAGCATGGACTTGCAAATGTGAACACCCCTGTCGTTGATCAGGTTAACCTTCTGGACATTTGCTCCATTGGCCTTGAGAATGCGTGAAACCGATTCACCAAGGCTGTCGTTCCGCAGGTGCCCCAGGTGGAGTGGTTTGTTGGTATTGGGGCAGGAGAATTCCAGCATGATTTTTTCATCAGCAAAGGCCTTGGTATGCCCGAATTGATCTGCTTGCTTTTCAATATCTTCGATAATATTTGCCTGAACCTGGAACTTGTTGAGTCTCACATTTAAATAGGGCCCGGCGATTTCTGTTTTGCCCCAGGGGGTTTCAGGTAAATGCTTCTGGATTCCTTCGGCGATAAGTGGTGGGCTTTGTTTGAATAAACGGGCCAGGGGGAACATGGGAAAGGCGATATCACCCATATCTGGGTTGGGCGGTGTTTCAGCCACGATTTTGATGCTGCCAAGGTCGCCTATGGCCCGCTCTTTGGCGTAATTTTCAAGAGCCTCCTGAATTAATTTTATCCAGATGCTATGATACTGCTTCATGTTAGAACTCCTCGGGCCGGATCAGCTGGCCTGTATTGTGTTTCGGGGTGCAGACAAAGCTGCCTAAAAAAAGCCGATCACCGCTGCCATGAGTTTGAAGTTCTCAGGACCTTGTTCGCGGTAGGAATGCAGATCCGGAGTGCAGGCAGTGCAGTTTTCTATCACCTTGAAAGTTTCAACTCCCTGTTTTGATAGTAGCGAGAGATTGGCTTTTCTTAAATCAAGATAATAACTGGTTTTTTGCTTCTTTACTACCTGGGGCCCGTATTTTTTTTGGAATTCTTCGGCCCTCTCTGGTCCAACATTATAACAGCAGGAACCGATTCCCGGACCGATGGTCACGCTGATTTCACTGGGCTTAGCATCGAGTTCCTGGCATAATAGCTCAAGTGCCCTGGCAGCAATGCCTGTACCCTTGTAGCCGCTGTGGACCACAGCAAAGGCGGGTTTGCTTTTATGGTATAGAAAGATGGGCAGGCAGTCGGCGATGGTCACTGCCAGAACAGCTTTTGGGTTCTGGGTAAAAAGCCCGTCAGCTTCGATGGAACTGTAATTTTCCGGACAGGAGTTTTGGCCGATTGTGACCACCCTTTGGCTGTGTTTCTGGTTCAGGTAATAAAACCGCTGTGAACTAATGCCCAGAGAATTTATGAGATTCATTCGGTCGGGCAGTTGATCTTTCAGGTGGTAGGACATGTTGCCCCCGTTTTTTAGGGAGATGATGGCTTTTAGACCAAAAGGGGCTTGTTCCAGCGGAATATCGGCCCATTTGTCACCAGCTTGATAGTTAAGTGTTTGAGTCATTCTTTTTTCCTTGTTTTGAAGGGGCTATATTGGTTTCTTAGAAATTTTGGGGCCTTGCCGGATAAGCTTGGGCTTTTTTTGACCTTTGATTATATATGCTCCCTATTTATTGCTCGCCCATGGGCTTGCGGCCCAATCTGTCATCAATCTTTGAGAAAAAAAAGCGTTAACCATTGGCTTTTATTCCTGAAGATTAAATTGATAGAATCAGATTTTGCTAACCAAATATAAGCTGATTATTCCCGTTTCTCTATATTATAGATTTCCTTGAAAAGTTCAAGGATCTTTTGAAAAAGATTCAGGGACAAACGCCATGAGGCGACAATGTCATTGTTTTCCCGGCCGCCTATGCTTTTCAGATTGGATATGGTATCGAATTTTCCGCCTATTTCTCCATAAAGAACGCCATTCAGGATATTGGAAAGCATAGTGATATCTTCAAGGGCGCTATAGAGTAATTTTTGGGCTCTTTGGGTAATGCTCTGGAAAATAGCTTCAGCCTTTTTCTTGCGAAGATTATCAGCCCCGGGTTCCTGCTGGATGCGTTCCAGTTTTTCTCCGAACTCGCCGTCTGGCGCGAGGGCCGCGTCAAGGCGCAGGCAATGTTTATGCACTTCGCTCATTCGATTAAAGGAATCAGTATAATTGATCCGGTTCTCTTTTTTAAAAAAAATACCGTTTATCAGCAGGATTTTTAGGCTGCGTGCCAGTTTTTGGGTAAAAATGATCTCGTAAAATCCCTTGAAAAGGGTCATGGCAAAGGTATAGGTGAGAGTGAGTCCGAAATAATTGTACTTTGCATTGTAGTAATCATAAAGGGGTAGGTCCTTAACACCCAGGTAGACTTTCATCCTGTCCTGATAATCGCCGATTTTTTTCTTGCGATAAAAATCCTTGTAGCGTTGGTCCAGTTGTTTTTCCCAGTAACTCCGGAAAAACGCAAACCAGTCCTGTCCGCCGGGAATGCGCCTGGGGCTGTAATTGTATTTCTTTAAAATGCATCGTAAAATATTGGTCATGGGCACTGTTTTGTTGAAATTTCGTATCGCGTTAAAAGCGTTTTCCGCGCGGGCCAGGGATTGTTCCAGGTCTTCATTGCCTAAAAGGTCAGGATGGGCATCTTCATCATGCTGGTCAAATAAAAAAGCGGCCTTCACTGAGCGTGATGTCGGCGGATAGCTTGCCGATGCCAGTAAATCATTCAGCTTGAGAAGGAATTTTTTGGCCATGGAAAAGTGGATGACCCCGGAGCCCCCAGCCCCGATGTCATCAAAACGGCTGATAAAATCGTTGAAATTAAAGTTGGCTAATTCATTAAAATAGTGTATGGACAAGACCTGTTTGTAAATTCGTGAGCGGTCTTCGTCGCTGACATCCTTGATGATTTTGTTAAAACGGGCTTCCATTTCGCCCCTTACTTGCGCCAGGTCTCCGAATTGTCCCTTTTCATGGATTTCATCAGGATCAGTGGCTTCCTGCAGCTGATTCTGAACATCGCCTAATTCGATACTGGCCAGAAAGGCAAAAAAGGCCCCTTTGTTTTTCCCCAGCGCTCTTTCAAAGGGTGCTTGGATGCTGATAATCTGCTGGGCCAGAGTGGATAATTCGCCTTTAAATTTATTGAGCAGCTGTTTGCGGTTAAAATCCACCAAGCCGTAATATTTTTTTTCTATTTTGTCCTGGATTTTTTTTAAAAGGTGGTTTTCCACAAGATCATCGGTTTTGCGGCCTGTAAACATGGCGATGAAAAACAGAAAAATCCTCTGGAAAAAGTTGAGCTTCTGGTATTCGGCTTGAAAATTGACCTGGTCCTGATCTTCTGTTTCGACCAGAGGCGCGGATGATAGATTTTTCGAATTCTGTATGCGCTCGAATAAGTCTTTCCTCTCGCCGTCGCTCATGTTTGAAACAAGTCGTTCAAAAGTGCCGCTATCTTCCATGATAATAATTGTAGTCTTTCAAATGTACGCGGTCAAGAAAGGGAGGGCTTTTTTATGTCTTTATACTTGGCTTTTCTGGTGTTGTGAAATAAAACAGAGTGTAAAGTGGAATTGTTATTTATTTTAGTTCAGCTGATAAAGGAATCCCCGGGTAAAGCCTTAGGATTAGAATAACAGGAAGCCATTTTAAAAAATGGCTTCCTGAAACCCGCAGCCTGCCTTTTTAGCAGACACGCTGGTCACAAGCCTTTGGCTTGTTGCTCGCCTATGCAGCTTGAGGATTTCGAAGCCAAGCGGAATTATGGGCCTGGTCACAACGCTCCGCGTTGCTGCTCGGCCCTGCGTCCTGGCCTGGTCACAACGCTCCGCGTTGTTGCTCGGCCATGCGTCCTGGCCTGGTCACAAGGCTTCGCGTTATTGCACGGCCACGCAGCCTGAAAGCCCGGCCAGCTGAAATGGAATGGAAGCGGGCAACGCCCTGAAAACCAATCAACAAAACAATTGCTTTATTATTGATAAGAGGTTTTTAACTTCTTGTCAGCTTCATATCGTTCTTCAGCCAGTTCGATGAGTTTGTCGATTAAGCTTGTACAGTCAATACCGCTGATTTCCCATAATTTGGGATACATGGAAATACTGGTAAAGCCAGGCAGGGTATTGATTTCGTTGATAATCGGTCCTTGTTCTGTGAGGAAAAAATCCATCCGTGCCAGGCCTTTGCTATAAAGGGCTTTGTAAGCCTGAATCGCTAGTTTCTGAATCTGACTCAGTTCCATGCTAGTCAGCTTAGCCGGATAAACCGTGCGCGCCGCGTTTTCGCTTATGTATTTGGCATCATAGGAATAAAAATGCCCCTCGGCTAACACCTCGCCGGCCAAGGAGGCCTTGGGATTATCATTTCCCAGCACCGAGCACTCAATCTCTCGGCCGATAATGTTTTCTTCTATAATAATGCGGTGATCAAAAAGAAAGGCCTCGTCCAACGCTTCTTCCAGCTGTTCTTCAGCCTCTACCCGGCTGATACCTACACTGGAACCCAGATTCACGGGTTTGATATATATGGGTAGGCCAAGGTCGCTTTTCAGGCGGCTAAATACAATGCTGTTTCGTTCGCTGCGATGATAGACTTTGAAACGGCCTACTGGTAGCCCTTTATCTTTGAGAAGCTTTTTCATTACTTCTTTGTCCATGCCCACAGCTGAGCCCAGCACATCGGCGCCCACAAAGGGCCTGTCCAGGCATTTCAAAAGCCCTTGCAATGTTCCGTCTTCGCCGTAGGGGCCGTGAAGAACCGGCAGAAACACCTGTATTTCCTCGAGCTTTTCGCCGCTGGAGGCAATAAGCAGGCTGTTGTGGGCCTGGCCGGGAATGACTGCCAGCTGAGGCCCTGAGGTGGAAATATCAAATTGGGCGCTTTTCCGGCCAAGGCTTAGAAAGTAGCGGTGATCACAGAGGTGCCATATGCCCTTTTTATCTATGCCAATAAGGTAAATACAGTATTTGTCCTGATCGATGGAATTTAGGATGTTATATGCCGAGCGAATGGAAACTTCATGTTCAGCGGATTTTCCGCCAAAAAGCAGGGCCAGTCGTTTTTTATCCATGAGTTGTTTTCCTCCTGTCAATGGCTTGTAAAAGCTTTTTTATCATGACACCGGATTGTGTTGATTCTGTGTCAGCAAGGTGTTGAAGTCTGGGATAATCCGGTTCATCGCCAGCAGTTTAAATGGATTTTAAAGAAGCATCAAGGTCTATGATTGGTCTGGTGTGATATTTATATGATGAGCTGCCCTGGAAATTTCGGTGTTCCAGGGCAGCTTGAAATGGGGGATAAATTATTGGCCAGCCTTAGCCTCTTCTCGCCGAGGGCCGGTTTTCCGCTTTGGTGAGACTTAGCAGAATAGCGGACCGAGTAATCCTACATAGTATTGAGCGACCATCAGCGCGTCGATTATATTTACATAGCCATCGCAGTTAACATCCACATCAAGGAAAGCTATTTCGATGATGGTGCCGGGGTCTCCCACATAATACTGCGCGATTAAAAGGGCATCGATAATATTTACAACACCATCACTGTTAAAATCGCCCTTTAAAATGGGTGACTGGGAATCTGCCTCGACAGTGAAATTGTACACCGGGTTGCCGCAGCTTACAGGGATGAAGCGGCTGGCAAGGGTTTTGTTTTCTGATTTCACAAAAATATAGGTGTCGCCTGCCGGACAGCCTGTGATATTGGCTGTTCCGCTCATCACAAATGAGTATTTTCCATCAGCATCGGTCACAGCCGCTTGCTGTGACAGGATATAGATGAATAAACCAGAAAGGGGTTTGCCGGTTTGATCAGTAACGGTTCCAGAGATGTTTAAACTACAGGTGCAATTGGGTTTTACGGTAAAGGCAAGGGAATTGGATTCCTGTCCTTGGCTATCCATGACGCTGACATAATAAAAAGCTCCGGGTTGAACAGGCATATCAATCGCTGGGCAGGGAGGGTTATCTTCTCCGCAATATGCCGGAAGATATTCAGGCACGGAAAATTTTAGGCTAATCCCATCACTGGATTCTGCTTTTATTTTCGCGCGGTAGATCATGCTCTTGCTCTGGTCTGTGAAGCTAATTATATTGCCTGCAGGTGAGAAGCCGGATCCTGTAATGGTTACACCCATTCCAACAAAGCCTGAGGATGGTGACAAAGCGCTAATAAGCGGTTGGGCATAAAGGGACGCTGTGCCTGTTAAAATAAACAATAACCAATAAATTATTTTTTTCATAAACATTCTCCTTTTTATGATTCATAAACGATTAACAGTGGTGTTAAAAGATCTTGAATAATTCGATTTATTATAGCAATAATTGTACCAAAGTGATTATAAAAATTATTACCTATAATAAAACAATTTATGATTAACTGTGTTACGCGTCGCGCTTAAGGTTCTTGCAGAATCGCAAATGCCATTGCAATGTGGAATTGCATTGTTCCCATTCAGTTTGTATTTGGATAAAAATGAATCATGCTAAAGCCCTGTTATCCTGCCCAGTTAATGCCCTGGTTCAGACTCTTTATCTGCGAGCGACTATGCCTGACAAACAACTTTCGTATTTGTTTAGCAAATAGGCGCGGCTGTGTTAAAAGCGTTAGGGATTGGAGCCATTGCTGTACCATTTTTTCAAAAATGGTACAGCAAAGCGTTTTCGTCTGGATAATTTCCAGACGAAAACCTTCGAAGCGACAGCGAAGTG
>JAFGWI010000311.1 GCA_016937215.1 Spirochaetales bacterium
TAAAATAGTAATTTCTTATATTATAGAGAAATAGAAAAGGCGATTTTGCAAATCGCAAATTCTTAACAAAGCAAATTGCAAAAGTCCTGACATTAGCAATTTGCAGGCAGCAATATATAAATAACTTACTATCCGGAAATAAAATAACTTATCCACAATTTTCATGATTCTTTCAAAACCTCAGTTTTGAAAGAGCCTCAATTCTTAATAATATAAGAAATTACCTAAATTCACTGCGGAATGTGGGAGCCATTTGACCGATTTTTTATTTTCCATATCCCAATTTCGCGCCTGACACTGAAAACAGCCGGGTATTAAAAAACGCCCCGTGGTTGGAGGTAAAATAGGGAGGCCTTCGACTTAATATGCTTTTTATTTCCGGCTCTTTTTTAAAACGCTTAGTCAGGAAATCACGCACAGCGCGGCGGCCCCAGTTCTCAGGATGCTTAAAATCAGTGTAAAGCGAAAGGTCACCCTCGGAAAATTGATTGTGCTCCACCTGAAAGTCATGGACAAATTCATGGGGCAAATAAAAAATGGAGAGGTTCAGAAAATCGATGTAAGGAGCCAGCTCCTTTACCAGCTTAAGGGTTTCTTCAGCTTCTTTTTCTCCGTCAAAGGGGGTTCCGAAAAGAAGATACACAAAGCTGAGAATACCCGCTTTTTTCAGGTTTTCCAGGATTGTTGCCGCTTGTTCAAGCTTTATGCCTTTCCCGAGCCGGTCCAAAACACTTTGGCTGCCCGATTCAAGACCCAGCTGAAGCATGGCACAGCGGTTTTTTGCCAGGGCTTTTACAAAATCCAGATCAGTGAGTTGGGGCAAAAAACGGCTGTAACCATACCAAGGCACACAGAGATCATACTCTGCCAATCCCCTGAGGTGAGCCAGCGAAAGGGCGTTGTCAATAAAATGGATCAAGGCCGGCTTGTTTTTTTCAACAAGCTGCTCCAATTCTATCCGGGCATTGGCAAAGCTTTGAGTCCAATAAGATTGGGGGTTCAAGCATTCAGGGCAGAACCTGCACTTTTTGTAAAAACACCCCACCGAGAGGCTGTATGGAAGAATAAAGCCTGGGGCAAAATAGGGCAACTCGCGAACATCGCTGTAATCCGGAGAGCCCTGAAGAATATTTTTATCGCGATAATCCAAAATCCGGAGCAAGGGCTCTTCACCTGCCCCGCTCACCCAGGAAACCTGGGTGCAATGGGCCTTGAGTTTATCAAACCCAGGCAAGGGCTCCCAGCATTCCACCAGACTGCCGCCCACAATTATTTTAATTCCAGGATAATATTGGTTCAAAAAGCCCAGTAAGCCGAAAACCGATAAAGCCTGGTTCAGATAAACCATAGAAATCCCCATGGCCAGGGGCTTGTCCCTCTCAATCAAGGGGGGCAAAATGCGAGAATAAAAATCATAAAAAAAATCCAGCTTGGGGTTCTCGTAAACCCTTTTCAAGTCTTCTGAGCGATGGGAGGCCAAACCCGGATATTCAATATTTTGAAGAGACAAAAAAACATCCTCTTTTGTCAACGAAAGAACACGATTGATTTCCTTTACAAGCCTCTCGTATTTCTGAGGATGATTGTAGATTTCAAGAGACCGAAGAGTTCCGAGGTTTTTCCTCACCCGCGAAAGGGCCTGTGAAACCTTCTTCTCCTTCACATCCATGTTCCTGGATATCAAATCAAGCTGTGCTTCCAGGTTAAAATCCAGAACCTTAGCAATATAACCATTGGCCTTCAAGCTGCCGCATAATTTCGCAAGTCCGCTATGGGGCTCAGTAGCCTTGGTAAGCGGGGGGTTGATTAAATACACCATACCAAGCCAGTATAAACCAGATAAAGCCTTTACAAAACCCCTTAAAATTCTTCCAAACACTCATAAAAAATGCCTTTCACCCCAATGCGCCGGATTTATGATCCAAGGCAATCGCATTATAATTTTTATAATTGTTTTGTCACTCTGAGCTAGCATCCGCCGTCATTCTGAGATAGCACCTGTCGTCATTCTGAGATAACATCTGCCGTCATTCTGAGATACCACCTGCCGTCATTCTGAGCAAAGCGAAGAATCTCATTTGCCATAGACCAATTGTATTCACAAACAAAATCCCCAAACCAGGCGAAATTCTTTCAGGACGCATGGATATAGTGAATCCCAATGAGGATTCACGCCAAATAGTGAATCCCAATGAGGATTCACGCCAAATAGTGAATGCCAATGAGCAGTAAAGGCGGAGCGTTTACAACCAGGCCAGGAGGCATGGCCGAGCAGCAACGCGGAGCGTTGTGACCAGGCCCGTCGTTCCTTCTCAGAATAACAAGTGGTTGAAACATTATTCTTTTAATGCGATTGCCCTGATTTATGATTTTATACTACTTGTGAAAAGCTGGAAAAAGAGCTACAGTAGTGGTTCATCATGATATGGAATAAAAAAGAAATCGATCCCCAGGAAACACGGGATCTTGCAAATCGATATAATATTGGTCTTTTAGAGGCATCCATTTTTCTCAGAAGGGGTATCATCAAACCAGAGGACACCTGTTTTTTTCTGGAACAGGATCTCCGCTTTCTCCACCATCCCTTTTTATTCGAGGAAATGCCCGATGCCGTGGAACGCATCAATGATGCCATCGCGCAAGAGCAAAACATCATGGTTTTTGGCGACCGCGATGCTGATGGCATCACCTCCACGGTGATCATGGTTAAGGCCATCCAGCGCACAGGGGGTAATGTCCAATGGAGCCTTCCCATGGGCGATGATGATTACGGCCTAACCAATGAGCTCATCGACAGCTTTATTGCCAAAGGAATACAGCTGCTTGTGACTGTGGACTGCGGAATTTCAAATATCCGGGAAATCAATTATGCCAATATGCAAGGCCTCGATGTCATTGTGATCGACCACCACAATCCCCATGACGAGATACCCGAAGCCCTGGCCATCATCAATCCCAAGCTGGAAGAATGCGGCTACCCCTTCAAGGACATGGCCGGATGCGCCGTGGCCCTGAAAGTAAGCTGGGCCCTGGCTTTTTCACAACTGGAATTGTACGGCGAACCCCTATGGCTTTTTCACATCCAGCCCAGTAACGACACCTATCAGCTCACTTTGATTCAGTTACTCAATTGTGTGGAACAAAAGCGGATCCAGCACAATCTTGTACCCGGTCTTATTGAATTCGAAAAAACGCCCTTTGCCGATATAGCCTTTGGCAACGACCTTTATACCTATAATGCCGCGCAGCAAAACAAACTGCTGGCCAAAATTTTCACTTCCCCGCCGGAACTGGAAATGGTTGATGTAGCTCCCTTTTTGTGGGAAGTTTTCCCGACCCTGACGAATAAAAGTCTTTTAAAGATCCGGGAAGTCAGCCGGATCGCCCGTTACGCTGTAAAGCCTTTGGATGAAATCGATGTGCTGATGAATCTCTATATCAGCTTTGTGATGAAAAAGGAAGAAAGTCTGACCGAACGAATCACTGAAGACCTGGATCTGGTTTCCATGGGCACTCTGGCTGATATCATGCCTTTGGTAAACGAAAACCGGGTTTTCGTAAAATTGGGCCTTCAGCTGCTCAGCACCACGAAACGCCGTGGCCTTCGCGAACTCATCATCAAACGCGATCTCCACAGCAGAGCCATCAGCTCCCTTGATGTAAGCTGGTATCTGACACCGGTTATCAATGCCTCAGGCCGTATGGGAGAGCCTGAAAAAGCAGCCCAGATGCTGCTTACCGAAGATCCTGACCAGGCCAGCCAATTGGCTGATTACATTATCGAGCTTAATAAAAGGCGAAAAAACCTGGGTGATTCCACCTGGAAAAAACACCTGAACAAGGCAGCTGATAATTTTCTCAAAAGCAATAATAAATTTGTTTTTATTTCCGGCGACATCCACAGGGGAATTACAGGCATCATGGCCTCACGGCTCCTTAAATACTTCAACGCGCCGGCTCTGGTCGTGGCCTGCCTTAAAAACAAAGCCGTTGGGTCGCTTCGGTCCAATGAAAACGTAAACGCCAAAGGTTTTCTCAGCCAGTTTTCCGAAATACTCAGCGATTTCGGAGGTCACGATCTGGCTGGTGGCTTTTCCATGCCCCTTGAAAACCTCGCTCTTTTTGAAACGCGCTTTTTTGAGACTGTCCAGAATCTGGAGGCTGCTGACACAGCGGAAGTTCCTCTGAGTATTGACGCCGAGATTCCACCCGATTATCTAACGCCTGACCTCTGGAAGGTCGTGGAACTTTTTCAGCCTTTTGGCGAACAGAACCCGCCTCTCAATTTTCTTTCGCGCAATCTCACCATCAGGCAGCTCGATTTAATGGGCAAAAAGGAAAGCAGCCATGTTAAGCTCCTGTTTGAAAGCGCCAATTATAAATGGCCAGGTGTTTTCTGGAATGCCGGCGAACGGGCAGTGGACGATTTTAACCTGAACGATAAAGTGGATGTGGTTTATCAGCTTACTAAAAATTATTATCAGAACAATGAATCCCTCAGGTTTACTGTCATCGACATTAAGCGTTCAAAACAATAAAATCCTGAATCCTCTTGAAATGAAAAACACTTTGGGGGTTTATTTAGTCCTTCTCATGATGAAAACTGGCCGATATAAGGCCATCAGCAAATATCCCCCTGAGTCATAATGTCCGGATTTCCTTATTTTGCCATATTTTTTTTTATCCAGTCGATCAATTCATGATCCTTAAGGCCTGTCTTCTTTTTAAGCTCATCCAGTAATTTCTTGTCCGGCTGATTTTCAAGGGCTTTCTTCAAATCAACCGGGTTATCAATGGGTCCCAGCATTCACCCCTCCTTCCTAGCAAATCAAAATATAAAGCCAATAGCGATTATAAACCAAGTTTCCGAATAAAAAGTCCTAAACTAGTCAGCAGCAAAAACATCAATTTCACGAACAGAAAACCATTTATAGTGTGCCTCTGCCGCATCGGTATTGCGGATAAAAACAACACCCCCGCCCCGGGTAATCACCATGGTTTCAGGATAATTGCAGCCAGATGCCGGCGATTGCCAGCTTCCGTCATCAACTGTTTCAATAGCCAATTCCCAGTTTCCACCCTCAGAACCGCCCGATGCGCGGTCAACATAGAGTTCAAGCTTTACCTGAGAATCATTCCGGACATTGTAAACACAGAATTTTACGCCAATCCAGCGGTCAGCTGGAAGCACTGCGCCATCCCAGAATTCTTGATACATCACAGAGCTTCCATCGGGATGCTTCAGCTCCTTGTAAAAATCCACATGGCCGTCATAGCGAAGCCTGGCGTAATAGGTGGTCGCGTCGCAGTAATCGCCCCAGGAACTGTGGCCGTTGGGTCCGCTTCTCGCTCCGATAATGCAGCCTCCCCAATTGGCACCATCAGAACCGATTCGCGTAAAATAAACAGTGGCTTCGACATTTTTAAAAAACATCTGGGGGTTTTCCTCTTCCTGCCCGGGATAAGGATTAATATAAATACGAGGCTGGGTACCGCCCATTGATAATTGCCCCTGCCCATCTATTGTCAGTACGCCGCTTCCCCGGTATTCTGACCAAAAACTTGGGTCCTCAGGATCATTACCGCTCATAATATCGTTTGAAAGGGTTCGATTAATTCCATTGTTCCAATGCCTGGAATCCCAGCCAAGGGAACCAGCTTTGGTTGGATAAAAGGCCTTGATGCCGAAAACATCAAACCCAGGCTCCTTTGGGTCGGGGGTCATAACAGGATCACATTCGAACCCAACAACAAGCCCAACATAAAATCGGGCAATCAAAAGGGCATCCACAATATTGATGGTGCTGCTGCAATCAACATCCGCCTGAGCAGCGTAAAAATCCATCATATCAAAACCCACATAATGCCTGGCTACAAAAAGGGCATCGATAATATCAATACGATTATCATGGTTCACATCGCCCAATTCCTGGGCATGAGAAACAAAAGCAGCCCAAAAAAGCAGCAGAAATATAAAAGCAGTTTTTCCGTGTTTCATTTACAGGGACCTCGTTTATCCAAATTCTTATAGTTTAATTTATCCTTACCTATAGTATAGCATTAATTTTTCGCTTTAGAAGCAGATAGGGCGCAAAGTCTTTAATGATTTATTCTTTTTTACTTGTTTACTTGAATTACGATTTGACTAAAAATGCGTTAGCGATAGGAAGCATGGTTTGACATTTTTTTAAATGGCAAACCAAAGCGTTATCTGCCGGATAATTTCCGGCAGATAAGCTTCGAAGCGATAGCGAAGTCAGGATGCAGATTAATAGTGAATGCCAATGAGCATTCACTATATCCATGCGTCCTGGCCTGATCACAAATCTCCGATTTGTTGCTCGCCTCTGCAACCATAAAGAATCTGACCTGTCTCATCCATCATCTCGTAATTTTATACACGCAAACACTTTATTAGCGAATCAACACGATTTTAGACAATTGGGATTCTTCACTTCGCTCCGCTGCGTTCAGAATGACAACGATTAATCCGTTATAGAAAATGTTTTAGCTGATAAAAAATGGGGGGAATGGTTTTTAACAGAATTTACACCCCAGGCAACGCCCAAAATGCAAAGCTGCTTAACAAATACCATAAAGTGCTTTTAAAAAAAAGCGGCCCCTGAGCTTTCCACCCAAGGACCGCCATGTCCAGTTATAATCAGTTAAAAGCTATTAGCATCCTTCTGGCCAGGTGAGCCCTTCAATTGGGCCGAAGCTGTCCAATAGCTGGTTTCATCAGGGTCAACAGCTGAATTCTCTTCCACAGGAACCAGGCTGAAACCATCGCCATCAGCGCTTTCCGGCCAAGGTTCCTTATCGTTGAATTTCACCGAAAAGATAGTATTATCATAACCATCTTTCAGGGTAATTTTTTCTCCTGAATTATCAAGGCTTCCGGAATAGGGCCCAATGGAGCTGCTGTTGTAATGTGCTTTAAAGGCAACAGGCAGAGCCGCGACCACAAGATAACTATTGGCAGGAAGCACGCTTCCCTCTGGAAAGTTGTAAATAATCCCTTTTGTGAAGGAAAATCCGGTTAAAATGATCTCCTTAGCACTATTATTTTTTAATTCAATAAACTCAAGGTCTCTTCCTTTGAAATTACCGCTTGCTTCAGGATTGTAGTTAACCTCAGTAATCAGAATATCATTACGCTGGTATTCCTGCTTTGTAAATACCTCGCGCAGAGCACTCCACTCACCCTGATACAAAGTTCGAGCCTTAATGCCCCTGGCAGTGAGCTTTACGGTCACAGCAGAGTTAGCACTAAAAGCAGAATTGGCAACACCGCCGCCAATTCCCCGCGGATCACTTCCATCGGTGGTGTAATAAACAACAGGTAATTCAAGAGCAGGAGGATCATCATATCCCGCTTCATTTTCCGGCTCAATGATCTCGATTATCTTGCTCTCAAGAAGAATTTCGCTTCCCAATGGTAGCTCAGCGATGCGAACTGCCAACTCGTTACCATCAAAACGGAATTCTGGAGGATTGATAGTTGGATACCAACCCTTTTGCCTAAGCAATGTGATGATTTCCGCGCTTCTTGCTGGAACAAAATTGTCAAGAATATTCTGAACAGCTGGTTTCCAATGGTCATCATAGGTAAAGGGAGCGCGGGCCTGCATATCTCCCCATCGGGCGGAAATGGCGATAACTCCGCCTGGATCAATCTGGGAAGCCCGCTTATTAATCAATGCAGCCACGCCCTCAGGACTCATGGCGCCATGGTTTGTCAAATGCCGGTAGGCTCTGTCAGCAAAGAGCAAGGCATATTCCTCATTGGCCATGAGGAACTCATTGAGAATCTGGGGATTAAAAAGATTCAGGGCCTTCCACTGAGTGTCAGACCAGGGACCGATCCTGTCCTTTGCTCCCAGATCCAGGGTATGTTCCGCGTCGTGGTGGAACCATTTAAAGCCCTCAGGATTGTTGCGGTTGATGACACCAAAAAAATTGTTAAGCCCATGATTAAAAAAGGTGGAAATGGGCCCGTCCTTATCGCCGCTGTAAAAAACTCCTATCATATAGTCGGCCAGGTTTTCGGGATCCACCAGTTTTCGCCCCAGAGGATTGCTGCTGCCATCAACATTACGCGCAATAACATTAAAATATGCATCGTTTCTTTCAAAGCCCTCTATCATTTTACCATGCAATTCAGTGACAAGGTCCAGGTTGCCATCGGCCAGTTCCAATTTATAATTGTTTTCCTGAACACCGGCCTTTACCACATCATAATCATCTTCGTCACCGCCAAAATAGTTTTCAGCATAACTTGCGCCGACCCGCTCCTGAGTCTGAAACAACCCCCAGTAAATACCATTGAGGTATAAATGATAATAGCGGCTTCGGGTGTAGGGCTGATCGGTTTCAGCCTGAATATCACGGCAAACCACATCACGGATCATCGTGTTTTTCGCGTCGCCGTAATAAGCCCAGTTGTAATTGGTGGCAGACCGGAAGTCGATCTTGTCAAACTCGTCCACCCCTTCATCGCCAAAAAGTTTGTATTCCAGTTTTGAATCGCCGTACTCTTTTCTGAAAAAAAGACGGAAAGAATGCTTGGGATTGGAGGCTATTCTATGATAACCGTTTCGAATCCGAATCCCTGTTTCAGCCTGAACCGATTCCTCATCATCGGGATAAATGATTTCAACCGAAGCTGGCCGCTCCCATTCATCGCCCCTTTCTTCGGCATTCACATAAATACCCGTATCTTTATCAAAAAGATTGGCTAAATCGGTTACCAGAGAAACACTGGGCAAGGACAATAGAGCATCGGTCATCTTATCCGCATAACGAGGGTCGTTCACCACATCAGGGTCCATTTCATAATCCATTAGCTGCGTTTGATTGAAATCCTGAAAACCACCGGGAAATCCGCCAGGAAAACCCGTAGAGCTGCCACTCCCAGGTTCAGGCCAACCCTCGCCAGGACTCTGGGCACTCTGATTTTTAACGCTTTCCACAAAAATATAGGTTTGGGTATCGACATTGGATTCGTCGCCGCGGCTATTTTTGGCAAAGGCGCGAAGAGTCACAGCCGGGGTCAAAGGCCGGTTGGAAGCATCGGAAGGATCGATCAGAACCTTCACCGGGCTTGTACCGCTCAAAGAAGCAGCCGAAGTGCGGGGATCACTGCCGTCCAGAGTGTAATAAATCATTCCGCCAGGAATATCATTGCTGATAATTTCGGTAAAGGCTTGCTCATAAAACCCCCGGCCAAATTCGAACTTGGTATCAGTAGAAAAATCCGCGTTTAAACAAGGAGGATCAATCAACCCAATATAAACCTGGGCCATGATAAGGGAATCGACAATATTGATCGCCCCGTCACAATTGATATCCGCGGCCTGGACATTAAAATTCTCCACTTCGATTCCAACATAGTATTGAGCTGTCAATAGGGAATCGACAATACTTATATTATTGTCACCATTCACATCACCCAGAACCTGGGCAAAAACAGCAGGGCTGCCAAAGCATAGCGCGATCAGCAAGAGAAGCACCAATTTGTTAACATTCATTACATTTTTCCTTTTCTTTACTTTTAACTTTTAAATTACTTAATCTTTTTTTACTAACAGAAATGGATTTCCGGAGGAATTGAAACTTTTCAAAACAAGGGAAAACCAAACTATCTTGAGCATACATCATAAAAAATTCTGCAAAATGATACAATAAAAATGAAGTATAAAGAATTGAAATTTGAGTATCGATACACTATAAGATCAACCGGCCCGCTGCGGCCGTTTTTTTTCTTCCCCCTATCCTTTCCCCCAGCCCTCAATTTTGGTATATTTTAATAATCACTTGAAAACAAGGAGGCCAAAATGCCTAGTCTCAAAACAGAGTACCTGGGCTTAAAATTGAAAAACCCTGTCATCGCCGGAAGCAGTGATTTAACGGCCCATTTACCGACCTTGGAAAAACTGGAAGAAGCCGGTGTGGGGGCTGTGGTGATCAAAAGCCTTTTTGAAGAAGAAGTTCATTTAAAAAGCCTAAAACAGGAAGCAGAGCTTCATAAAAATATCAACCTGAACGCTGAATTCCAAAGTACCTTTCCGCAAATTCGTTATTCAGGGCCCAAAGAGCACATGTTCTGGGTTAAAAAAAGCGTGGAAACCCTGAGCATTCCAGTGATTGCCAGCCTCCACGCCATTCTGGAAGAAAGCTGGATCGACTATGCCCAAAGGCTCGAGGATCTTGGGGTACGCGCCATTGAACTGAATCTTCATACAGCCCCCTACAATTGGGATAAAAGCGGCAGCGAAATTGAAAAGGAACAAATTGAGCTGCTCCAAAAACTGAGAAAAAAAACAGCCTTGCCCCTTTCAGTCAAGATAACTCCTTTTTATAGTAATCTTTTTCACTTTCTGAAAGAAGTGGACCAGATTGGTCTGGAAGGAATTGTGTTGTTCAACAAACCATTTTTCGAAGATATCAATATTGATACGGAAGAAAACCGCTTCACCCCGGTTTATAACAAAAGCCAGGATATACGCCTTCCATTGTATTTTACGGGCCTGGTATCAGGCAGCTTAAAAACACCCTTATGCGCGGCCCAGGGAATTCAAAGGAGTTCGGATATCATAAAACTGCTGCTTGTTGGCGCAGCTTGTGTTCAGGTGACAAGCGTGATTTACCAGAAAGGCATCGTCTTTCTTCCTGAACTCATACAGGGAATTTCAGCCTGGATGGATGATAAGGGCTATGGGAAGATTGGCGATTTCCGCGGCAAACTGAACCGTGAAAACAATCAAGATTCACTCAGTTTCAGCCGCTCTCAATACATCAAAATGCTAATGCAATCGAGCGACGATCTGATGTCACAGCTTCTGATTTGATTTTCTGAAAACCATGAGATGATTTACAGAGATAAACGCATAGTGACTCGTTCTTCAACAAAGCCCAAATGATCGTAAAATTCACGTGCCCTCTGATTAAAAACATAGGAACTCACTTCTATATCCCTTAGTCTTTGTGAAGCAGCCCATTGAAGGACCTCCTCCATAAGACGCCGGCCGATTCCCATGCCATAGGAATCTTCCCTCACCACCAGGGTATCGATTTTAATAAAGCTCCGCTTTTTCAACACCGGGTGATCATCGGGAATATCCACACGGTAAGCACAAAGCGCTCCGCGCAAGCTATCACCTTCCTCAGCCACACTTAATAGTACTGTCGGCTTTTGAATCCATCCCAGAATCTGGGAACCCAGGGTAGCCAGGCGGCTTGGATCATCTTCACCGCGAAACACATCAAACATGGCCTTGACATGGGAACGTTGAACCTGTTGAAAAAGTTCTATCACAGCGGGAATATCCTTTTCCTCAGCCTTGCGGATAATCATACATAAATCTCTGTTCACAGAAAAAAGAACACCCTTATCCAGCACAGACATCAGACTGCCCAGTATATTCTCTATTCCCATTAAGCGCTCCTTCTGCTAACCATGAATAATCCCAAAAGATAAACCAAATTTCCAACAAGAATCACAAGCCAGGACCAGATATCCGGTTTAAAAACAATGGAATTTCTCACTATTTCAAAATTGATAAAAAACATGGAATAAACAGTATAGATAAGATAATAAAGCGTAACTGCCATTTTTGCTGGTGTTAAAAAGGATAGAACCTGGGCCATAAAGATTTCCATAAGCAAAATGGTTCCGGCTATAATGTTTAAGACAGCCACAATCATAGGCAATATATTGCCAGGGCCTCCATCCAATCGGGCTATACCCCGGCCTAATTGGCCGAAAAAAGAATTATAATTGATGATTCCCTGTATTCCTAGTAAAAGCAGAAGAAGAGCAAGAAGCAATTGAAGAATTTTAACAAGAGAAAAGGAAGTGGAACTTGACATAAAATCTCCTTAACTACGCAATTTAAAAACACCCTATAAGGCATTTCACGATTTTATAAAAAACAAGAAGAATTTATTAAATACATGAGCTGAGCACAAAAGCCCAAACTTTAGCCATCAGCAGGCAATGACTTACCCTTTGTTACAAAGGGTAAAAAGACATCGCACAAGCCTATCTTCACTCTATTACAATCGCAAAACCCAGGTTTTGCATGAGCCCTATATATTTATTTTTACCAAAACAGAAAAATCCCTTCAAATTTCCTGATTGGCCATGATAAATTCATATTCAGAAAAATATATATCAAGAATGGGTGTTTAAATTATTGACATTTTCAAATTGCACACCACACCTTGCTTTACATAAAAGTGTACTCCAATTTTAGCAGAAGTCAATGTGCCTTTGGTCTATTTTTAAAAAAATAAGCATTTTTTAGCAAATTCAAAGCGTAATTGGCCAATCTGATCCAACACAATGTACAATCACACTTTTTTAGGGCAATTAACCGGAAAGCAATATTTCCTGATTAAGCCGCCGAAGCCGCTCGGACAATTTAACGGCAAAAAAACGGGTGAGCTTAAGAGAAATCTCGGGGTGTCTCTTGCTCAGGTGATTCCAGTCCCGCTCACTCAGGCGGTAGAGCTCTGAATCACAGGCTGCCAGAGCCGTTCCGCTGCGCCCTTTACCCTCAAGCAGAGCCATTTCTCCCAATAAAGAACCGGCAGTCATGGTTACCAAACGGCGTTGAGGATAAATCGATGTCTGGACCTGGATACAGCCCGAGGTAATAAAAAAAATAGAACGACCGCTGCTATTATGCTCAAAAAGCACCTTGCCGCTTTTAAGCTTCACCAACTTCAGCATGGGAAGGAGAATTTTCTTTTCATCAGGAGATAAATCCTGCAAAGCTGGAAACCCTTCAATTGCTATCCTGGGGATTTCATCATATTCTTCATCATAGACCTTGTCACCATACCATTGAAGAGCATCTTCTGTGCGGTCAAAAACAAAGGGTCTGTCATGAAGGAGCCGGGCCAATGACTTTGAATGGCTTACACCGGCATAAGCGACTATTACGTTCTTGTCCCTGAAATCCATTTCTATGCCTATCAATTGCTGCATTCCCGTGCCGTCGATTTCATGGCAACGGGACATATCATAAATAATCATGGCCAAGCCCTGTTTAACCAGAAGCTTCAGCATGGTTTGAACAAATTCATTGGCCGTCGCGAAATAGAGGGCCCCATTCAGTTCGATGATCTTAACATTACTAAAGCCTTTTGTCACAGTCCGCTCTACAGCGCCGTGCCACTCCACCATACCGGTCAAGCCTTCGGCGCTATACACACGACGGACCACTCGCTGGCCCATGCGTAACGCGAAATGCAAGGAAGACAAAATGATCCCGATAATCACAGCCTCAAATATCCCTAAAAAAATTAACGCCGCCACCACAACCACAAGGGCCAGCACATCAAAAAAATTCAGCCATTTTCTTGGATCTCCAAATCGTATGGATTTAAAGGCGTTTTTTATCATATCAAAATCAAACATGGTAAAACCCGTGGCAATAATCAATGCCCTGAGAATAGGTTCAGTAAAAAATATCTGCAACTCCCTACTAAATACAAACGCAACCAAGCCCATAAGCCCTGCCAAAATACGGCTCACATGAGTCCTCGCGCCGCCAAGATGGGCCGCGTAACTCCGTGAATAGCTCGGATCACCGGGAATACCGCCAATTAACCCGGCCAGGCTATTCCCAACCCCCTGAAGCACCAACTCCTGACCCACATTCTCGGGCTTACGGATCATGATATCCACCGAGCCGGTAACCAGCAATGTATTGATACTGACAATCACTCCTAACCCGCCGGCCGTGCCCAAAAAAAGCAGCAGATTTTGCGGTGAAAGAGAAAGCCATTTAAAAGCCTCAATTAAGGTTAAATTCTGAAAAGCCAAAAGCGGAATTTGCAAATTAAAAGCAAAAAGCTTTTCTGGTATGCTGATTTGAGAAGTAAATAAAGACACCAGAATTCCGGAGCCCACGCAAAAAAGGGGCCATATGCGCTTGAACTTGAATAAAAAGCTCACCACTCCGAACAGCAGGGCAAAAACCGTGATTAAGGTGCTGTTTTCAAATTGAATCAGGGAAAATTCCTTGGTGAATTTTTCCAAAAAGGGCAGAAAGAAATTTACCAGAATCAACAGGGCGCTGCCATTTTGAATGCCATAAATCACCGGTCGAGATACAAGCCTGGCCAATTTCCCGGCTTTAAGTAAGCCAAAAAGAATTTGAACCAAACCCACCAGTAATGAAGTTGCTACGAGAAAAAGGGGTAATAGAGCAGCAGGCGCGCCGGCTTCTGCCAACTGAGCTAAAACTGCCGACAACATAACAGCAGGCAAGCCAGAAGGACCTGAATTAACAACCGGATTTCCTTTGAACGCAATACCGGTTAAATTACTGATTCCATAGGACAACAAACCAGCCACAATGCCCAAAGCCAAAAACTGAGGCGCAAATACACCATAAACAAGTGAACCATAGGCTATGGCCTTTGGTAAGGCCTGGGCCGTGGCCGCGAAAGCTCCGCTAAGGTCACCTAAAAAAGTCTGGATTTTGGACTGATAAGATTGAAAAGCCATGAGGCCTATCTTAGCGGATATCTCCCTGTTATTCCAGTACCAAAGCCAATTAGGGCAAATAATCACAATTTAACCACAAATAACAAGAAACATTTTGCCTTTTTCAAAGCTCATTTAAAAGGCCCTGACATTAGAGGCTGTGAAACAATCTTTTTAGCCATCACCGGGCAAGTGCAAATTAATAACTTATAATCCGGTAGTAAATTAACTTATCAGGAATTTTTATGATTTTTACAAAATCGACGTTTTGCAAGAGCTGCTTCAAATTAATGATTTTAAAGGAGGATAAAGGGAAAGCGCATTCAAAACAAAAAGGGGGTTTATTGCCCGGAAGAAGCAACCATGGCAGTTTTTTCACTGGGGCTGGGCCACACAGCCAGCTTTTTAGCCAGCATTTGGGGATCAAATTCAGCATCATCAGATTTGGGCGGGAAGTCAAAGGGATATTCAAGCAAACGGACCATTCTTTCTGCCACATCAAGCTCCTCTGGCCCTTCAACCAAAATATCAACCTTGGTGCCTACCACAAGCCCGAGACTCAGCATGGAAATAATCGTATCCAGCTCAATCTCATCCTCGTTATTTTTGACACGAATGACACCAGGATAATCCTTGGTCGCCGCAATGATCACAGCCGAAGGCCGACAATGAATACCGTTTTTATTTTTAATAATGGCTTGCCTGGTTCTCATAGGTATCACCCACCTTGTTTGAATATCCTGTAATAGTATAAACAAAGCTTTTAAGTAAGTCTACCCGGAGATTTGAAATTCCAAGGGGAATGAAGCGAAAATCCCTTTAATATTTTATCTGGCCATGGAAATATCCCAATTTGTTTAGCTAATTACTAATACTGCTTGCTAAAAGCTTAGGGATAGGAGCCATGGAGAAGCATTTTTTTAAAAATGCTTCTCCAAAGCGTTTTTCGCCTGATTTTTTAAGGCAAGCTGTATGTGTATAGGGGCTGTCCAAAAAGTCAAAAATAACAAAAAAATAGTGTCTATTTTTTTCGGAAAATCAAAAAAACACACTATATATGGATTCAAAACAAA